>NZ_AP023212.1:670000-973333 GCF_016593255.1 Hydrogenimonas urashimensis
ACTTGTGCACTATCGGTCTGATGGTAGTATTTAGCCTTGGAAGGTGGTCCTCCCATCTTCAGTCAAGGTTCCACGTGTCCCGACCTACTTGTTCGCGAGCCTAGTACCACTGCAAGGATTTCGGTTACGGGGCTATCACCCTCTCTGGCCGACTTTTCCAAGTCGTTCTCCTATCCAAACAGCTATCACTCGCCAGGCTGATCCGATTTCGCTCGCCGCTACTTTCGGAATCTCGGTTGATTTCTTTTCCTCCGGGTACTGAGATGTTTCACTTCCCCGGGTTCGCCCCTCACAAGGAGGTGACACAGATCACTCTGTGCCGGGTTGCCCCATTCGGAAATCCACGGATCAACGCCTCTTGGCGGCTCCCCGTGGCTTATCGCAGCCTAGTACGTCCTTCATCGCCTCCATCAGCCTAGGCATCCACCGTCTGCTCTGAGTAACTTACCTTTTTCTTTATGGCGCGCTACCGCCTTGTTGAACATTGCCAACAAGACTGTCGCAAAATTGTTACGCAGACTACTGAACAATATCATGTTAAACAACGCTTAGGCAAAGCCTAATTGAAACTCTCTCACTCAAGAGCTTCAATTAAACTTCCCACTCACTCATGGTGGAGAATAGCGGGATCGAACCGCTGACCTCCTTCCGGACGTCTTGCGGTACTCACTCCGTTCGCACAACGCAACCGTCGTGCGAGCCTACAAACGACAAGCAGTTGTCGTTTGCCTTACGGCTCTCCCGTGCAAAGCACGCAGGGATAAACCAATCCATCATTGGCTTAACCCTGCGTACTCGGTTGGTGGAGAATAGCGGGATCGAACCGCTGACCTCCTGCGTGCAAAGCAGGCGCTCTCCCAGCTGAGCTAATTCCCCAGACAAGTCTCTTCATAACGCTTTTGGTCAGATTGTGCAAAGGTTACAGCGTAGCGTACTTGATGTACGTGAGCTTTTAGCTTTGTGCAATCTGGCCAAAAGTGGTGGGCGTACCAGGACTTGAACCTGGGACCTCACCCTTATCAGGGGTGCACTCTAACCGGCTGAGCTATACGCCCCTTGATTCAGTGAAAAACCAACAACTAAAAACTAAATGGTTGTCTGCAAAGCAGCTCACCTGAACTTTTAGTTTTTAACTTTTCACTTTTAGTTTTCAAAGAACTCCGAGATCTCTGACAACCGAGCAAAAGACGCGTCACAACCTTCGAGCTTTTTCAGTCAAAGAAACGAATCTCTGACCTTTTTTCTCTAGAAAGGAGGTGATCCAACCGCAGGTTCTCCTACGGTTACCTTGTTACGACTTCACCCCAGTCGCTGATCCCACCGTGGCAGGTAGCCAGTTTAGCTTCCCCGCTTCGGGTGAAATCAACTCCCATGGTGTGACGGGCGGTGAGTACAAGACCCGGGAACGTATTCACCGTGACATGGCTGATTCACGATTACTAGCGATTCCAACTTCATGCAGTCGAGTTGCAGACTGCAATCCGAACTGGGACGTGTTTTATAGATTTGCTCCACCTCGCGGTATCGCCTCTCATTGTACACGCCATTGTAGCACGTGTGTCGCCCTGGACATAAGGGCCATGATGACTTGACGTCGTCCTCACCTTCCTCCTGGTTACCCAGGCAGTCTCCTTAGAGTGCCCACCCGAAGTGCTGGCAACTAAGGACGAGGGTTGCGCTCGTTGCGGGACTTAACCCAACATCTCACGACACGAGCTGACGACAGCCGTGCAGCACCTGTCACCACGCTCTACCGAAGTAGCACCCAGCCATCTCTGGCCGGTTCGTGGGATGTCAAGCCCAGGTAAGGTTCTTCGCGTATCTTCGAATTAAACCACATGCTCCACCGCTTGTGCGGGTCCCCGTCTATTCCTTTGAGTTTTAATCTTGCGACCGTACTCCCCAGGCGGGATGCTTATTGCGTTAGCTGCATCACTGCAATGACAAGCATCACAACGACTAGCATCCATCGTTTAGGGCGTGGACTACCAGGGTATCTAATCCTGTTTGCTCCCCACGCTTTCACGCCTCAGCGTCAGTACTGTTCCAGCCGATCGCCTTCGCCATCGGTATTCCTGGTGATCTCTACGGATTTTACCCCTACACCACCAATTCCATCGGCCTCTCCCAGACTCTAGCCAAACAGTTTCAAATGCAGTTCCACGGTTGAGCCGTGGGCTTTCACATCTGACTTATCCGGCCGCCTACGCGTCCTTTACGCCCAGTGATTCCGAGTAACGCTTGCACCCTCCGTATTACCGCGGCTGCTGGCACGGAGTTAGCCGGTGCTTATTCCTGTCATACCGTCATCATCTTCCGACAGAAAAGGAGTTTACACTCCGAAGAGCGTCATCCTCCACGCGGCGTTGCTGCATCAGGGTTTCCCCCATTGTGCAATATTCCCCACTGCTGCCTCCCGTAGGAGTCTGGACCGTGTCTCAGTTCCAGTGTGGCTGATCATCCTCTCAGACCAGCTACGCGTCATCGCCTTGGTAGGCCGTTACCCTACCAACTAGCTGATACGATACAGGCCAATCCCTTAGCGGAATACACCGTTTCCCTATACAACTTGTGTCATACAGGAATATGAGGTATTAGCGGCCGTTTCCAGCCGTTATCCCTCTCTAAGGGGCATGTTACCTATACATTACTCACCCGTGCGCCACTTAGCTGACATCCGAATCCCCCGAAGGTTCATCGGACCGTTCTCGTTCGACTTGCATGTGTTAAGCACGCCGCCAGCGTTCACTCTGAGCCAGGATCAAACTCTCCATAATATATGAAGTGTCAGTCCCTGTCGACTAACTGACCGTTTTTACTAAAAAACGGCCAAAAATAATCACTCAAAGGTTGTTACTTATCTCTTACTCGGTTGTCAAAGATCTCGTCGTCTTTCCGACTCCTGCAAACTCGCCTCTGAGATCACTCGACCCGTCGGCTTCCTCTGTTTGCGGACGGGAATTATAGCAGGTAGCCAACCCCTTGTCAAGTAATCCGGGGAAAAAATTCCCAATTTCCATAAAATTAATCAAAGCATATGCACATAGCCGGTTTCCGGCTCTATTGCGATAATCACTTTTTCATCATTTGCGGCGCTGCCGCATGTCGTTTCGCATAAAACAATTCGGCATTGATTCTTTATTAAGCGGGAATATGGATCTGTACTGGTACTCAAATCACCATAATATGGCCGTCCAAGATTGTCAAAAGATATTCTTTTGGCACTGTTTCCGCAATTTTGAAACACTACATCCTTGATGCCGTATGTTCTTTCTATATTCATGGATGGTGTGGATCTTGAATCGCTGTACTCTATGCCGGAACCCCCGCTTGTGTAACCACCCGTCAGTTTTTTTCCACTGTTTTCGGGATCGGAGGCGACTTCAGTCGGATCCGGCTTGCCGGTGTGGGTAAATGCGTCTGAAAAGATAGTATATGCCCAGGCATTTCCAAGCGAAGAGTCACTGCTTTTGGAAAAAAATATCTGCCAACGTTCTTTGTACCAATCCGATTTTTGAGCGTCATACTTGTTGTCTATCATCGCAAGATGTTGGGTATATCGAATGTGTGAAATGACCTGGTCGGCCACTTCTCTTAATTTATCATCACTGAATCTTGGTATCATGACAACAGAAAGGATCGCTACGATTACTATGACAGCAATCAGCTCCAACATTGTAAAAGCATGTTTCATGGGTAGAACCTCGGGTACAACTGGTTTTTCACCAATTATACCACAAGGCTTTTTAGAAGAATGGTTTAGATTTTTTCGGCAGGTTTCACATCGTATAGGATATCATCCATCGGATGGCGATACATCGGCATAGCAAGACGTTTTTCATCAAGTACATGGCCGATGAAGCCAATCGTGCGTCCGAGGATGAAGAACGAGTTGAGTGTACCACTTTCGATAAACTCGTCGATCTCTTTTTCGGTATATCCCAACGCCCGCCACATATCGACCATTAGGATGCCGATGGTTCCGTCGACATTGAGGATAAGGTTGTCTTTTTTGGAAGTTGTAAGCTGTTCCACCTCGAGTGCATACTCAAGCAGCGATGTGCTCGGGAAGAACTCATTCGCATACTTTTTCAACCCTTCGACACGTTTGTCAGGATTGCGCAGCGATTTGATTCGATGGCCGATACCCGGAATCGGAATACCCTGTTTTTTCATATAGGCCAGGAACTCCTGCGGTGTCATATTGTTGTCGTTGGCGTATTTGAAATATTTGGCTGCACCGTCGATGGCACCGCCGAAACGGGGACCGATAGTCAAAAGGCCGGTCACGAGCGATTCTACGACGGATTTGCCGGCACGTGCCGTAACTTTCGCATTGTGTGCACCGGAAACTGCCGGGCCATGGTCGGCAACCGTCTTGATGACCGTTTCGATGAAATCTGTCGCCCATTTCGGATAGACCTTTTTGAACCAAAGAAGGCTGACAACATCTCCAATGCTTTTGCCCGTATCCGGCGTTGCAACGGAGCTGATCGGATAACCCGCATAAGTGGCCTCTTCGCCCCGATCGTCACTGATTGTACAGATGAAGTTTTTCGGCTTGCGCATTGCAGGAATCGTTCTGATTTCAGGCTCTTCGATCTCCTGAATCACTCCCTCTTTCTTGAGATCCGTATAGACCTGATGAATCATCTGCGGAATATCGTTGAAGCTGTTGGGTACATGAATGCCCGCTTCACGCATCGCAGCGTTTTTGGCTTCGGCGGTTTCACGCTCGGCATTGGCGCTCGCGCCTGCGTGGCCAAACTGGACGCCGCTGCTGAAGTATTTGGCGATCGTCCCGATACACCAGGCAATGATCGGCTTTTTGATCTTGCCCGATTTCACCGCTTCGATCACTTTGTACTCTTCGGTGCCACCCACTTCACCCAGAAGTATCATATATTTGACATCCGGGTTCTCTTCCATACGCAAAAGGTGATCGATAAACACCGATCCGACAAAACGGTCGCCACCGATTGCAACACCTTCGGCAATCCCGTCGGCATTGAGAGAAATAATGTTGCAAAGTTCATTGAAAAGACCGCCCGAACGCGTTACCAAGCCGGCGCTTCCTGCACGATGCAGTTTCGAGTTGATGATATTTTCTATCGTTCCTCCGATATTCGCGATTTTGAATGCGCCCGGAGTGATCGCACCGACAGTCGCAGGCCCGATGATGAGCGTACCGTTGTCACGGGCCGCCTGATTCATCTTGCGGGCCAATCTTTCGGGAATTCCTTCCGCCGTAACCATGATGACACGGAACTGATCGCCAAGATTGATTGCCTCCATGGAGACATCGTAGGCTGTCCGGAAAGAAGCGAAGTTCAAAAGAACGTCGGCATTCTTGTGCTCCGCAACCGCTTCCGGTGTGGATTTGTACATCGGGACCATGATTTCATCCGGTCCGTAAAAGAATTTTTCAAACTTGCTGGAGCTCGTGGGTGCAACGATGGCCGCGACAGAAGGTTTTTCCCTTCCTATCACGTAATCGTAATCCAGCATACGCTGGATTGCACTTTTGTTGTTGTTCCAGAAAATCGCTTGTGTCTCTTTTGTAAAAAGTCTGTTGCTCATCTTCTCTCTCCCTTACTTCTCAAGTGCCATACGTACAATGTCGGTAACATGCGTTTCCGGACCGTAGACTTCCATGTAGAGGCCCAGTTTTTCTGCCGCTTCCTTGATGTCTTTGAGACCTTTCTTATAGTTTGGTCCACCGCGACGTACATAGATTTTGGTTTTGTGCGCTTTCAGCTTCTCGGCATACTTCTCGAGCGCCTTGATGATTCCTGTGAATGTTTTCGCGACATCGGTGAAGTTCGCGATAGCACCGCCGATGATCAAAATTTTTCCCCGAGGATCTTCATACCGTGTCATCAGGTCGAAAACGGTTTCGGCATAGAACTGCGTTTCACTCTCGGTCGGACCACCGGAATATTCTCCGTAGTTTGCCAGGTCTTTGACACCTGCGAGATCGGCAATCGTATCGGCATAAACGACCGAAGCACCGCCACCCGCGACCATCGTCCAAATACGGCCTTCGGGATTGAGGATTGTCAATTTCAGCGATGCGCCCGATTTGGCATCTGCTTCTGCGATCGCCTTCTCTTCCGGCGACAAATCTTCCATGCCAAACGGTGTCGGGAATTCGATATTCCCCCATTTGTCCTTCATCAGGAATCCGGCAGTATCGTCCAGACGGGCGACAAGGTCCAGGATATGGGCATCGTTGCCGATCATGACGATCGGGTTGATTTCGAGATAGGCAAAATTCAGGTCGCGGTAGAACTTGAAAAACTGAATCGCGAAGTTGGCGAAACGCTCTTTCGCTTCGTCGGGAATGCCTTGGGGTACATTGGCGTGTACAGCACGTTCCATCTCGTTGTCGCTCATATTGATCGGAATACGGACTTCGTTGACTTTCTCTTCCCAGCCCTCTTCGACTTCCATACCGCCTTCGGCAGACATGTAAAGAACATCGTCGTTATCGACAACCGTCGCGGAGATGTAGTACTCCTGTTCCTGTGTATGCGGAGTGAAAGGCTCAACGATAAAGTGTGTCAGCATCCCTTTTTGTCCGGAGAGCAGCGTAACCTCGTGGCTCTGTTTTTCTTCGATCCATTTCGCGGCATCCTCGAGTGTCACATCACCCGGTTTTTCCACTTTGAACAGGACCAGTCCGTTTTTACCGCGCTTGCCAAAAAGCATGTCGGGTTTGACAACCAGAGGTTCCTGTGTCAGCCACTCGAATCCATGTTCTTTTGCTTTTTCACGCAGCTCGTCTGCACTTGTAACCAGTACTGATTTGAAATCGTAGTGAAAGCCATCGAAATATTCGTTCCAATGTTTGGCGAAAATGGCTTTGCCGTCATACTCTCGTATCGCTTTTTGAGCCATCACAACTCCTTATGATTTTTATTCTATAAGTTTAGCACCATTTCTTAAAATGAAAGCTTTTTGAAGACAATCTTTCCAGCAAAAAGTTCTAATTGTTTATTTTCGAAACATAGCATTTTCCAACAACTCTGTTTTTGTATCGAATCGTTACGATTTTGCAGTTGCGGCAGGGTTTGTTTGAAAATTTGTACGGTCCCTTCTCTCCCAAACCGTAATAGCGGAATTGATACTTCAAAGCGCGTTTTTTCACCTGTATGGTATCGATTCCTTCGCGCGTAAGTGCTGTAGCGCACCAGTAAGGCATGTAAAAGGGGGCAGCGAAATGCCTATCGGGATTTTCCAGGACGAGAAAAAGAGGCTTGTGAAAAAGAAGCAGCAATGTATTCAGAAAAAGTACGGTAAGAACCGTCCCGGCTAGATAGAGATATTTTTTTCTAAATTGCGGCAAACGTACCCGAAAAGATTGAAAAAACAGCTTCACCATCAGCGGGATGGCGACAATAACATAGGGCGCGAAATCTTCGATGGGTATACGCTGTCTCAAAGAGATTGTCAAAGAGAGTATAAGCACCGTAAAACTGATGTGCCAGATGATGTTTTTGTCACCTTTGAGCAGTATCCGGTATATCGCATAGAAAAAATAGAGAAAGACAAGGGGAGAAAAGATGGCGGCGTAAAGAGCAATAGTATCGGCAAAATAGTTGACCGGCTTTCCGTGCATATCGATTCCGTATATGCTTATCGAAGCACCGAAAAGCAGAATCGTAAACACCAGCAGCCATCTCTCTTTTCTCCAGAGTGCGTAGGTAAAAAGGGCGAAATAGAAAACGACGCAGCTTTTGTCGATAAAAAGAAAGAGCGGAAGCAGCACCAACGCTTCGATTCTTCTTTTTTTGATATACAGGATAAGAAAAGCCTGATAGACCGCCAGAATAAGCCCTGTCGACGTTGCAAGAACCGCCGAACTGACGATGCCCGGCAGGAAGAGAAACACAATGAAGGATATAAGAACGGAAAGATCGTCTTTGAGCAATAGTCTCGAGAGGCTATAAAAAAGCAAAAGATTAAGAAGATGGAGCAGCAAAAAAGGAATCCTGATATTCAGAAAACCGAAATCCGGAAGCGTTTCCCGCCCCCAATGCATCAATAGGGATACAATATTTTCCTGTGTGAAGTAAAGTTTGGCTTCGTGCGGCCCGATAGGCAGTCCCCACGCCACCCACACGAGAACGGCCAGATGCAAAAGAAGCAGCAGGGAAACAAAAAACCTGAGTCGAGCCATCAGAGTTTGAGAAAATTGTCGAGCATCAGATGCCCGTGTTCACTCATGATCGATTCCGGATGGAACTGCACCCCGTACACCGGATATCCTTCGATTTCGAGCGCCATGATTTCATGGTCGTCATGGCTGTAAGCTGTCGTAATTATCTGTTCCGGAAGGCTCTCTTTTTCGACAACGAGCGAATGGTAACGTGTAGCGATAAAAGTATCGGGCATAAATTTGAAAATGGGTGACTCGATATGAATTTCCATCTGTGAAGTCTTTCCGTGCATCAGGTTTTTCGCACGGACCACTTTGCCTCCAAACGCCTGTGCAATCGTCTGATGCCCCAGGCATATCCCGAAAATCGGTGTATCCTTGTGAAACGTTTCAACCACTTCCAGGCTTACACCGGCCTCGTTGGGTGTGGCAGGACCGGGCGAAATGATGATCTTTTCGGGATTGAGCGCACGAATCTCTTCGATACTCAGTTCGTCGTTCCGTATGATTTTCAAGTCGGCACCGAGTTCCAGGCAGTACTGCACGATATTGTATGTAAAACTGTCGTAATTGTCGATCATCAATACCATCGGTTTTTTCCTCTTCTTTTCTGTGGAATATTCTATCTTCTTGAAGGATGAAAAATCATAAAAAAACGATTTTTTCAACATGTCCGAAGAGAGCCGTTCCGGCATAGGGTGACCTGCTGCCGGGGTACCGTATCTTCGTTTCGGGATCAAACCGGACAAGGTCCGCATCGTAGCCTACTTCGATTTTGCCCTTTCTGTGACCGAGCCCGGCAGATTCGGCGGGCAGGCTCGCCGTCAGTCGCACAAGATAGGGTAGATCGATTGTTCCGCTTCGAATCAGATGTGTATAAAGTAGGGGAAGAAAACAGGAGATGCCCTCTATTCCGTAGGCAGCTTCCGCGAAGACAGCATCTTTGGCCGTTTTCGAAACGGGCGAATGAAGGGATGTCAACATGGCAATTTCACCGTTTTTTAGAGCATCCAGCAGTTTTAGGCGTTCCGATTCGTCCCTGAGCGGTGGACAGACTTTGCCGGCGGTGTCGTAGTTGTCGCATGCCTCGTCGTTCAAAAGCAGATGATGAATCGAAACCTGTGCTTTCAAAAAAGGGTTTTCCCTGCAAATCTTCAGCGTTTCCGATGTGGACGCACCCATAATGATTGTTTCGACTCCATAGGCCTTCGCGAACTCCCCAATCCGGGCCACCTGGGAGGATTCACTCAGCGGAGGAATGCCCGAAAGTCCCAGATGGCTTGAAATCTCTCCCTCGTGCATCACACCGTCCCCCTGCAGCGAAGGATCGTTGGCATGGCAGAAAAGTTTTACGCCGTGCATTCTGGAATACTCCATAAGCCGGCGAATCAGGTTGCCGTCGATATGACTTTCAAATTCGATGCCCACGGCACCCTCTTTCAGAAGAATCGAACAGTCAGCCAACTTCCCCTCCAGTGTTACGCCCGAAAGAAGCGGCAGAATCTGTGCATCGGCACAGAGTTCTGCCTGGGACTTGGCAAATTCAAGGGTAATTTCATTGTCGATTCGAGGCATGCACAAGGAGGAGAGGACCACCGTGCCAAAACCGTTGACGTAAGCACTTTTTGCCAGCTTTTCCAAAGTGCCCCCGCGCAGTTTTCCATCGAAGACACGAACTCCGATATCCACCAGCGCCGGCATGATGTAACTGCCTTGGGCATCGTAGATTTTCCCGTTTTTGAGATTCTTGCCGATTTCGGTGATTTTCCCGTCTTCGATACGGATGTCGACCTCTTCCACACCGCTTTCTCTGACGACTTTCGCACCTTTGATTAGCATTGGCACCCTTTGGACGAATCGTTTCTTTTTTGCATCGACGCTGTTTTGAAGCATTTTTCGGATGATACAAATGCCCTCGATCGATTCTTTTTGCGAAGATTATAGTAAAAAGAGGGTAAAGAACGGTTGAGTCGTCTTAACGCCTCTCTTTTCACCACTTGCATCTTGGCATCTGCTAGAGCGTCAAGAGGGAGACGATGACACCTTTCGCCAAAGGAGAGTGCGAAGAAAAGACCAACGGGATGAGCCGATATCCCGGTGCCGTTGACCGGCTACACAAAAAGAGACTCTTTGCGGGAATATTTCGATGGATACGGATCAAGAAACCGATTTCAGAAACTCTTCGGGCGACTTGTAGCCGGAAATCCTTTTGGAACGCAATTCGACACCGTCTTTGAAAAAAAGGATCGCCGGAGGACCGAAAACACCGAAATGTTTCATCATTTTCTTCTCTTCCGGCGAGTTTTTCGTCACGTCGACCTGAAGAAGTTTGTAATGTTTGAGCGCTTCGACTACGGCATCGTCTTTGAATGTGCTCTCTTCAAGTTCTCTGCAGCTGACACACCAGTCGGCTCTGAAATCGACCATGACAGGTTCTCTTGCCGTTTGGATTTTTCTCAACAGTGTTTCAAGGGAATCGACCTTTTCGAAATCCAAAGAACCATGGGCCGCGTTGAGTGCTGCAGGCCTCTGTTTGAAAGCCTCAAGCGGATTGAGAGGATTCTTCGCACCGGTGAAGGCACCAAACAGTAGGAAAAGGCCATACATCAGAAAAACAAGTCCGAACCCTTTCCACAGAGCCTTCCATCCACGTTCTGCGTCCAACGGTTCCAGTGCCCCCATATAGACGGCACTGACGATAAAAAGCGATGCCCACAGTCCCATCGCAACACTTTCGGGAATGATTCGAGAGAGCATCCATATGGCCACGCCCAGCATGACGACGCCGAAGACTTTGTTGACCAATGTCATCCACCCACCGGGCTTGGGCATCAGCTTTCCGGCACCCGTGCCTATGAGAAGAAGGGGAAGACCCATCCCCATACTCATGACAAAAAGCGCCGCACCGCCAAGCAGCGCATCCCCCGTCTGGCCGATGTAGATGAGCGCACCCGCCAATGGCGGCGCCACACAGGGGCCCACGATGAGAGCCGAAAGAAATCCCATCACGGCCACCCCGGCCAAGCCGCCTTTCTTTCCCGCCTCGTCGCTGGTGCGGCTCAGTTTCGTCTGCCACGATGCCGGAAGCTGGAGTTCGTAAAATCCGAACATCGAGAGTGAAAGCGCCACAAAAAGCAGTGCGAAAGCGGAAATGATCCACGGGTTTTGCAGAGCCGCTTGAAGGTTCGCCCCGAAAAGTCCCGCCAGAATGCCTGCGGCCGTATAGGTCAACGCCATGGAAAGCACATACACAAGTGAGAGGCCAAACCCCCGTTTTGCCGTCATGCCCTCACCTTGTGCCACGATGATGGAGGAGAGTATCGGAATCATCGGAAAAACACACGGTGTCAGCGCCAGGAGCAGACCGAAACCGAAAAAGGTGAGAAGAACGAAACCGAGGCTGCCGCTTTTGAGCGTCGAGGCGATCGACTCCTCTTCCGAAAGGGTGTGGGAAACGCTTGCCTTTCCAGCCGCCTCATTTTTCTCCGAAACGACCCCTTTTTCTCCCTTTTCGGCAGCTTTGACAGAGCCCCGAAGATCGAACGGAAAACGTTCCACAACGGGCGGATAGCAGACACCTCTGTCCGAACAGCCCTGGAACTTCATGACGAACGTCACTTTCTTCGTCGCCGGGTCTTTGAGAATCAGGGGTATGTCGAGCTCAAGGAGGCCGGTATAGACCTCATCGCCGAATTCGTCTTTCTCGGCCCGAGGCAAAGCAAATTTTCCCAATCCGGCTTTGTCTGATGGTTCCACCGAAAAACTGAGCGTATTTTTCGTCAGATGGATGTGGTCGGCAATCTCTATCTTGACATGAAATCCCTCTTTCGTTTTCGAGACCGAAGGCTTGAACGCCTCATCGACACCAAGAAAACCGGCAAAAAGCCATACGGGCATTACCCATGCCAGAATCCATCGTTTCATCGTCTCATCCTGTTTCAAATTGGTGGAGCGATTATACCAGCGAAGTGTAAATTCAGGGTAAATCAACCGCAGTTCATCCCGTCGCAACTTCTGACGACACCCATATCCCTTCCGTTGTTTTGCAGGAATTTGCCCAGCGATTCGAAATGACGCTTGAAATAACCGGAGTCAAAAACTTTTTTCGCTTTCGCGTCTTTGGCGTGGACCTTCTTGAGCTGTTTCGCCGCATCAAAGAAATAGGCCTCCCACTCTTCGCTCTCGCACATGGCAGCCCCTTTGAAACCGGACCCGTGGCACTGTTTGCAGAGTTTTTTGTAGGCCACCATGCCCTTGGCCGAGTAGGCATGAAGGCCCAATGTCGCTATCATGCAGCAGAGTGTCATTTTAAACCAGTGTTTCATCGTTTATCCTTCCTGGCCCAGACCGAAAACATTGCTGAGCGTATTGATGTAGTTGAAATATCCTGTAATCGCCACTGCTTCGATTATCTGTGAATCGGTATAGCCCATCTCCTTGAGGGCATCGATATCTTCTTTCCTCATTTTGTAATTGTCCTTTTGCGCGGCACGTATGCAAAAACGCAGCAGCGTTTTCTCTTTTTCGGGTACATCCATGGCATCTACGCCCTGAAGTATCTGTTCGACAAGAGTTTCCGACAATCCCAGCATCTTCGCGATGTTTTTGTGGACATCGACACACATTTTGCAGCCATTCTCCTTGGAAATGAGCAGGGCGATCGCCTCTTTGATGCGGTAGGGAAGTTCCGTCTCTTTCAAAAGATAATTCTGCACCATCCCGTCTGTCGCGAAATAGATGTCCTTGCGCACCGCCAAAAGTTTGAATATCTCTCCCAGCGTCCCGGTTTTCTCAAGAATCGGACGGGCCCTCTCCTGAATCTCCGGATCCATCTCTTTAAATTCGGGCAGTTCGATATATGCCATGTCAGTTTCTCCTTTGCTCTATTTATTTTATGAACATTCCGTGCAACGATTGTGCAATCAACAACGGGCAACCTCTTCCTCGGCTTTTTTCGTCATATAGGGTTCGAAAAGAGAGAAAATGCGGTCGGTCACCATCCGCACTTCCTCTTCACCGATGGGATTGCCGAGACTCATGAGATAGGGTATCCAGAATTGGCTGTAGAGCATGATCGTATCGGCCAACTCTTCGATGACATCATCATGGGGCAGCAAAAGATACCCTTTCTTTTCCAGATGGGCCACCAGGGAAAGGAGCTTGCCATGCTGAAGACGATTGTCCCGTGTCACCATTTCCGCCAATTTCGCATCCCGTTGCATTAAAAAAAGCATCTCTCTTCGAAAAAAGCGATACTGCCACCAGACATCGGCTACGAATGTGCAGTAACTGCGCAATTCGCACATCGATTCCGGAAGCGCTTTCTCTTCGAAACCGATGGTTTGTGTCATCTTCTCGTAAAGCGTGCGGATGATCACCTCTTTGTTCGCAAAATGGTAATAGAGATTTCCCGGACTGATGTCTGCGGCTTCGGCGATATGGTTGGTCGTCGCCCGCTTCGTATCTCCTTCGTTGAAGAGTTTCAGGGCCGTTTCGAGGATGATTTCACGTCTGTCCACTTTTTTCAAGATGCACCTTTAGGGCACCTCTAGAAACCCTGCGCGGTATCAGCGTTACGGCAAGCGTCACAATCAAGGCGCCGCGACGCAGGACTGGCCAAAGCCAATTCAAGGAGCGGCAACGCCGAGTATGGCGCTTGCTGTAACGCCCTAAAGGAGGGCTTTGGAGGCACAATCTTTCCCCCATTTTCATCTTGACTTAGCTTTGGCTAGGCCTGCACTGAAAACAGAGAAAATCTCATGCCTCCAAAGCCCTCTGAGATCCACGCAGGGTTTTTAGAGGTGCCCTTTAGAGTAATTACTCCAGCATCATAACATCAAATTTTTTTATCTGTCAAGAGTAATTACTCTAAAATTTTCCAAAGTCTTTTTCTGTACAATACTCCAAATATATGCATTCAAAAGGCTTATCATGCCCAACCGACTCATTCACGAAGACTCCCCCTACCTCCAGCAGCACGCCGACAATCCCGTCGACTGGTGGCCGTGGTGCGACGAAGCCTTCGCAAAAGCGTTGAAAGAGAACAGGCCAATCTTTCTTTCGATCGGCTACTCCAGCTGCCACTGGTGCCACGTGATGGAGCACGAGGTCTTCGAAGATACAACCATCGCCTCCTACCTTAACGACCATTTCGTCTCCATCAAAGTGGACAGGGAGGAGCGGCCGGACATCGACAAGCATTACCAAAGCGTCCATCAGCTGCTCAACCAGCGTCCCGGGGGCTGGCCGCTGTCGATCTTCATGACACCCGATCGAAAACCCTTCTTCGCCGGCACCTACATCCCTCCATCGCGCCGATACAATATGATGGGATTTTTGGAACTGATCGAAGTGATCCACAAAAAATGGACCGAAGCGCCGCAGGACATCGTCAAAAACGCCGACGAAATCCAGCGTTTTCTAAAACCGGTCGAGGGGCCCGTCAAAGCCACGAAACTGGAGCTTTCGCTTGTCGACAAGACAATCAGGCAGGCGCAGGAGAGTTACGATGCCCAGTGGGGTGGCTTCTCCAAAGCGCCCAAATTTCCCCATGCTTCCACTCTCAATCTGCTGATCGACCTGCACCGGCTCACCGGTGACCCGGAGGCTTTGAAGATATCGACTCATACGTTGAAAATGATGGCCCGGGGCGGCATCTATGATCTTATCGACGGCGGATTCTGCCGATACAGCACCGACGACATGTGGCTGGTGCCCCATTTTGAAAAGATGACCTACGACAACGGCCTGCTGATCGAAAGCTATCTAAAAGCCTATCGACTCACAAGGGAGAGTCTCTTTCTCGACATCGCGGAAGAGACCATTACTTTCATGCAGGAAAAAATGGCCGAAAATAGCCTCTTCTACTCTGCCAGCGATGCCGATACGGAGGGAGTGGAGGGAAAATATTTCATCTACAACTACGTCGAGGTAACCCATGCGCTGCAGCGAAATGGATTTGAAGCGAACGAGGCTGCCCGCATCTGTGAAGCGCTATCCATCACACCCTCCGGCAATTTCGAGGGCAGTAACATCGTGCGTTTGCAACGTAACGATAGGCCGTCATGGTGGCCGAAAGTGCGGCAGATTCTCCGGTCTTTGCGCCAACCCCGCACCTACCCTTTCATCGACAGAAAAATCATTACCGCATGGAATGCCATGATGGTCAAATCGCTCTTCCTGGCCGCCGATATCAACGAGAGATACCTAAAAAGCGCCATAACGAGTCTGGAATCGCTTTTGGAGCTGATGCTAAAAAAAGGCAATCTCTACCACAGCGCACTCGCCGGGAAAGAGCCGGTCATCGAAGGCTTTCTGGAAGATTACGCCTATCTCTGCGACGCGCTGCTTCAGGCCTACCGCACCACCTTGGACGAGATTTGGCTCCTCAAGGCGCAGCAACTCGCCAACCGGGCCATCGAACGATTCTATGAGCGGGGAAAATGGTATTTCAGCCGCGGGGAATTCGTAACCGTCGCCGACATAGCCGATACAAGCTATCCATCGAGCGCTGCCGTCATGAATCAGGTGCTGCTGACACTCGGAGCGCTGCTAGATGACGCCTACCGGGATATCGTCTACAAGACGCTGGAGTTACATTCGTACAAAATCGCCCGCTATCCGATTTACCATCCCGCTTTCACCACGGTGGCGATCCGTTTTATCAAAGAGGACATTGTCGTCAAATCGCTTCCCAATCGGCTGAAAGAGGCCAAAAGTGTCTTGGAAGAGGCTTCCTATCCATGGACAGTAATGAAGAGTGAAGTCGATTCCGATTATATGGTGTGCAACCAGCACTCCTGTTTTGCCATAGCCAAAAATCTGGAGAGCCTTCGTGAAATTTTGAAAAATCTGCCTTGAAAAAGCGTTATATATTTGGATATACTACGCTAAGTTTGCAGCGGCCCTGCCGAACCATTACGGCAGGCGGAAAGAGGGTCGGAGTGGAAAACCGGTTTGTTCGAAATTTCCTCCGGATTGCAGAAGATGGCGTGCGGCTTTTTCAGCTCGAAAAATTTTACCCTGGCAGCCTTGAAAAAGCCGTCCGTTGCCTCCAGAAGCGGTTTAATGGCATCCGGGTCGAGATGAAAAAGGGGTGAAAGTGCGCAATGCCGTCGAAGGTCGTCTCTGGCTCGGGAAAGAAAGACGCGCTTTTCTGGGCCACGGCCGCATGGAACTATTGAAAAAAATCGACGAAACCGGTTCCATCTCCAAAGCGGCCAAAGCGATGAAGATGAGTTACAAAGCGGCATGGGATGCAGTGGATACCATGAATAACCTGGCCGAAAAACCCCTGGTAGAGCGGGTCACCGGAGGAAAAGGAGGCGGCGGCACACGCCTTACCGCCTACGGCCGGGAAGTGGTAGAGACATTCCGTGTTCTCGAAGAGGAACATGAACGGTTTCTCCGCAACCTTTCACAGCGTATCAATGCAAAGGATGGCCATTTGCGACTGCTCAAATCGATGTCGATGCGCATCAGCGCGCGCAATCAGCTCGCCGGGGAGGTGATCCGGATTAAACGGGGTGCCGTCAATGCGGAGGTAACCCTTCGGCTCAAAGGAGGCCACCCTCTAACAGCAACGATCACCAACGAATCGCTGGATGAACTCGACATCTCCACCGGTTCGAGAGTCTACGCCCTTTTCAAAGCCAACGCCCTGATTCTCTCCACGGAAACAAATGTGAAACTCGGTGTCGAAAACCGTTTCGAAGGCGTTGTCGAGCGCATCGAAAAAGGAAGCGTCAACCACGAAGTCGTTCTGGAGCTCGAGGGCGGCACCCGCCTCTGCGCGCAGCTTGGGACATCGGCACTCCGCATGCTGGGGCTGAAGGCAGGAATGAAAGTGAACGCTTTTTGCAAAGCGAATCACATCATGATTGGAATCTACTGATTTTCGTCAATAGGGATGTTCGAATGAAAAGAATCGAAGCGATGAAAAAACCTTTTCTCTTTTCCCTGGGAATGACCCTCCTGAGCGGAGCCGGTTTGGCGGCCAACACCATATCTGTGCCAAAACGGACACTCAATGCCAACCGCACGCTCGACTACAACACCGTTCCTGCGTGCGTGGAGAAACCCGAAGAGATCTTCACCCGTGGTGAGTGGTACGGGCGCCTGCGCCTGAACAGCTTCCGATGGGACTGGAAGAAGGGCGACGATGTGCGCCAAGACAACTGGGCCATCGGAATGGGTGCGAGCCTGATGCTCAAATCGGCCTGTTTTCACGGCTTTAGCGCAACCATCGATGCCTACAGCAGCCAGAATCCGTGGCATATGGATGCCGAAAAAATCCCCTATCTCAAAGCGGGAAAAGATGTTCTAAGCCGCCACGACGTACTCGAAAAAGACCGATACCATATGAATGTGATCGCCCAGCTCTATGGCGAATACAGAATCTCTGAAAGCAGCGTGCGATACGGCCGTCAAAAATTCGAGAGTTTCCTGACCAGAAGCAACGATACGAAAATGATACCCAATACATTCGAGGGACTGACACTCGTCTCGAAAGACCTTCCGGGGCATCTTTTCAAAATTGGATGGTTCACAAAGCAGAAATTGCGTGACCATACGCAATTCCACGATGTCCTCACGTATGGAAAGAACTCTTTCGAAAATCTTTCGGGAGAAGACAATCTGATCAACGCATTCGGAAACAACGACGACTCGGCGATGCATCGCGGACTC
Organism: Hydrogenimonas urashimensis; assembly: GCF_016593255.1. Taxonomy (NCBI): domain Bacteria; kingdom Pseudomonadati; phylum Campylobacterota; class Epsilonproteobacteria; order Campylobacterales; family Hydrogenimonadaceae; genus Hydrogenimonas; species Hydrogenimonas urashimensis. Next base: position 687,849 of record NZ_AP023212.1, read on the forward strand.
TCCTACGACAATTACAAAAAAGCGGGAAAATCGACGAAACACGATCTTCTCGTGGCGGAGGTGTGGAGTATGGCCGTTCCCCGTCTCAAAGCGATGCTCAACTTCACTGCCGTGCCCGATGTCCTCTCCTCTTTCACCGCACAAGGAGACTACACGGTGAATATGGGCAGTTTCAAACTTGTTGCGGGTATCCGATACATGCGTCAATTCGACAACGGTGGCGGCAGCATCGGTGGGGCGAATCTGATGGGACTGATCGGTCCCTACGGCAAAGCGAACGGAGAGAATGGCGGTTACGACGATCCCTACTCACTGGATGGATGGCTCATCGCCGGGCGTCTCGATATAAAGAGCGAGGCACCGTGGAAATTCCGGGTGGGTTATTCGCACATCGGAGACGAAGCCGACATCGTGGCGCCGTGGCGTGGGTTTCCCACCGGAGGATTCACCCGCGCCATGGGTCAGTACAACTGGCAGGCCAATACCGACACATGGATGATCCGGGGCGATTACGATTTCGAAAAAGCGGATCTTGTTCGAGGGCTGAGTCTCATGCTCCGGTATGCGTGGCAGGATTACGACGAGGGCAAATTTGTCGTGATCGAGGGGAACAGGGTCCCTCTGACACCGACCGATAGGCAGGTTATGCATTTGGATGCCATTTACAAAATTCCGTATCTGCCCGGCCTGGAAGCCCGGGTACGGATGGGGTTTGTGGATGCCGACAAATCGATCGCCGGTGCGGATCCGTCCTACAGCGAATACAGATTCGAGATGAACTATCTTTTTTAAAACTGATATTTAAAGGCAAAATTATGAAAATTCTCCTCGCTCTGCTCTTTGCGCTCTTCACCCTTCACGCCTCGCAGATTACCGTCGCTGTCGCAGCCAACGTCAGCTACGCGCTGGACGATCTGAAAGCGGCTTTTTCCAGAAAACATCCCGATATACGGCTTCGCACCATTCTAGGAAGCAGCGGCAAACTGACCGCCCAGATACGAAACGGCGCGCCCTTTCAGATCTTCATGTCGGCGGATATGGGTTTTCCCGAATCGCTCTATGAGCAAAAAATCGCCATCACCAAGCCGAAAGTCTACGCCCGCGGGATCCTGGCACTCTTCTCTCCCAGGCCCCACGACTTTTCGGAAGGCCTCTCGCTGCTGGAATCGCCTGCCATCAGGCGTATCGCTGTCGCCAATCCAAATACTGCCCCTTACGGCAAAGCCGCAGTCGAAGCCCTGAAAAAAAGCGCTCTTTACGAGCGCGTCAAACCCAAAATCATCTTCGCCGAAAGCATTTCGCAAACCGTCGCCTACACGATGACGGCCGCCGACATCGGCATGATCGCCAAATCCTCTCTCTTCAGCCCGAAGATGCGTCGTTTCAAAGAGGGACGTCACTGGATGACGGTCGACCCCTCCCTCTACACCCCGATCGACCAGGGTATCGTGCTGCTCAAAAATGCCAAAAAGAACAAAGCGTGCCGAATCTTCTACGATTTCATCCTCAGTCCGGAAGCCCGAGCCATTTTTAAAAAATACGGATACATACTCCCATGAACCGCATACATGCACGAGTCTTGCAGGCCCACCTGCACGAAGGGGTCTCGTGCGTCACGTTCGACGCTTCCGGTGAACGACTTACGATGATCGCTCTGGAACTTCCCGAAGGCATCGAGCCCGGCCGTGAAGTTGAGCTCGGCGTAAAAGCGACCCATGTCGCCCTCGCGAAAGAGTTGCACCCCGATGTCGCGATATCCAACCAGATTCCCGTCACGGTCGAAAAGGTGACCGAAGGGACGCTTCTCGTTTCGCTGAGAGTGCGTTTCGCGGATACGACGATCGAAAGCATCGTGCCCAAAAGCGCCCTGACCGATCCCGCTTACGCAACTGGCGACACCGCCTTCGCCCTCTTTCAGGCGAGCGAACTCTCCATTTTGAAGGTGTTGTGATGAATATGATCGACTGGAACCCTTTCATTCTCTCGTTCAAACTCGCAAGCGTGACGACGTTGATCCTCTTTTTCATCGCCCTGCCCACCGCCTGGTGGCTGAGCCGCACGCGCACCCGCTTCAAACCCGCCATCGAAGCGATTGCGTCGTTGCCGATCGTGCTGCCCCCTTCGGTGCTTGGCTTCTATATCCTCTGGGGGCTTTCGGCCAACTCCCCAATCGGCGCCTTTTTCAACAATCTTTTCGGCATCCAGCTCGTCTTCAACTTTACCGGGCTCGTCATCGCCAGCTGCCTCTACTCCTTTCCCTTCATGGTCCAGCCGCTGCAGAGCGGTTTTGAAAGCCTCAACAAAAACATGATCGAAGCGGCCTACATCGCCGGCAAGAGCCCCACCCAGACACTGTTCAAAGTGGCGCTGCCCAACATCAAACCCTCCCTGATGACGGCACTCATCGTCACATTCGCCCACACGGTCGGTGAATTCGGCGTCGTACTGATGGTGGGCGGCTCGATTCCGGGAGAGACGAAAGTCGCCTCGGTCGCCATCTACGAACTGGTCGAGACGATGGACTACACGACCGCCCACATCTACAGCGCCGTCATGGTCGTCATCAGCTTCGTCGTGCTCCTTGGCGTCTATATCTTCAACCGCTACCAGAAACGAAGGCTGGGGGTCTATTGATGATTCTCATCGACATTCTCAAACCTCTTGCGGGAAGTACGGGCAAGATGCGGCTGCGTGTGAAACTCGAAATCGCAGAGAAGAGTTTCGTCGCCCTCGCCGGAGAGAGCGGTAGCGGCAAGACGACCCTTCTTCGCACGATCGCGGGCCTGGAGGAAGCACAGGGAACAATTGTCGTCGGCGATGAAGTGTGGCTCGATGACAAAACCTCCCTTCCGCCGCAGAACCGTGAAATCGGTTTCGTTTTCCAAGATTACGCACTTTTTGAAAACATGACGATTCTGCAGAATCTCCTCTTCGTCGAAAACGACAAAACGCTCGCCACCCATCTGCTTCGTCTCACGGCACTCGAAGAGCTCTCCCACCGCCACCCCGCCACGCTCAGCGGCGGTCAGCAGCAGCGCGTGGCCCTCTGCCGCGCCATGATGAAACGCCCGAAACTTTTGCTGATGGACGAACCCCTTTCGGCCCTCGACCCCGCCATGCGCAACCGCCTGCAGTTTTACATATTACGACTTCACAAGGAGTTCGGCACAACAAGCCTGATGGTCAGCCACGACCCCAGCGAAATCTACCGCCTCGCCGATCGCGTCGTCATGCTGGATCACGGCCAAATTGTCCGCGATGGTACGCCAGCGGAGGTGCTTCTAAAAACCGCCGGCAGCCAGAAGTTCTCTTTCGAGGGCGAACTGCTCGACATTGTCAAACGCGATGTCATCCATGTCGCCGTCATCGCCATCGGCCAACAGATCGTCGAAGTGGTCCTGGACGAAGCGGAAGCCGAAACTCTAACCGTCGGCGATACCGTCACTGTCAGCGCCAAAGCCTTCGCGCCTGTCGTGTCCAAATAAAACGCTGCACCTGTCTATCCAAGGTTTCCTCTTTCCGGTGAAAATTATTTTGATATTTATTATCATTTTATTGTTAATTAAGCTCGATTGCGCGATGATTCTACCGTTGTTTTGATATCAGTTATCATTTTAAAGGGCGTGTTATGAAAAAAATTCTTCTTTCGACAGCGACCATCGCGATGCTGAGCGGTGAAATCGTTGCGGCAGAGACGGAAAACACCCCACGTACCGTGCGTCAGATACTCGGTGAGGTAAAACCACTCGAACACACCGATGCGCAGATTCGTGTCGGGTATATCGACTGGAACGCCGAAGGCGACACGGCAGACCCCGACAACAGTGCCTTCGCCGTCGGCGGCCATATCCACCTCGATAGCAAGCGATGGCATGGCCTGATGGTCGGTGCGGAAGCCTACGTCGTCGCCGACCCGGGATTGGGCGACGACAACCCCGACGGGGTCAATCCCGACTTCTTCGACGCGGACAAAAAAGGCTTCGCCACCCTCTCCCAGGCCTTCATCGATGGCAAATGGGGAGAAACAGAGATCAAAATAGGCCGTCAGATGATCGACACCCCCCACGCCGACAGCGACGACATCCGCATGATGCCCAACTACTTCCTGGCCTACCTGCTGACCAACAGCGACATCAAAGGGCTCACCCTGACACTGGGACAGGTCGATCAGATGGGCGGATGGGAGAACGGCATCGACGCCAAAAAGTTCGTCCCGGTCGAAAAGGTCCTGGGTGCGGAGGCGTCGTGTGATGGCATCTATCTCGCTTCCGCCGTCTACGAAGGGTTCGAAAACCTCTCGTTGCAGGCGTGGTATTACGCCATGATTGACATCGCCGACGTTGTCTACCTCGAAGCAGGGTATACGCTGCCGACCTCCGTGGCGGAGTTCGTTTTTGGGCTTCAGTACGATACGGCGAAAGAGAGAGGAGACGAACTTCTTGGCAAAATAGACAGCTCCACCGTAGGCGTGAGTATAGAAGCGGGATTTGAAAACGGCGTGACGCTGATGGCTGCCTACAACAGCGACAATGGCGATACGGGCGCTTTCGGAAGTCTGGGCGGCGGACCTTTTTTCACCTCGATGGAAGACCAGACCCTCGATGCCATCGGGCAGAGGGGGGATGCCTGGATGGGGGCGATCGGTTACGACTTTGGCGGCATCGGCCTGGAAGGGCTCAACGCCGGACTCGCGTATGCACACTTCGAAGCAGACAAGCGTGACGCGTACGAAACCGACGAAATCGACATCGCCGCCGAATACGCCGTCGCGGAGACGTTGCAACTGACAGTTGCCTACGCCATCGTCGACGACAGAACCGACGCCAACGAAGATTTCAGCCAACTTAGACTCATCGCCAACTACAACTTCAATACATGAGCCAAATTCCATTAGCATGGAACAAACGACGTCTTACGGACACTGGGGCATGAAACGCAAGAACGTCGTGTTTGTGAAATCCATAATTGAATACGAAATCAACTCTCGACTCGCAATACTTCCTTCCACCTCTTTAGTTTCTCTTCAAATCTCATAGCGGCATAGGCAGGCGATGGGGAGGGGAGCAGTTCCTGTCGTATCTGCAGGCCGGGAAAGCAGTGCTTGAAGAGTTGCTGCGCTTTTTTGCCGGTGAAAAAAACCGCTTCGATCTTCGGGTGCGTTTTCAGCAGTTTTTCGATGTCGTTGCATCGGCAGTTTTGAAGGTTGGTATCGGCCGAATTCGTGCGCTCGCAGCTTTGTACCACATCCCACAGAGCGATTTTGTGACGCTCAAGCAGTGCCCTCTTCTCTTCGCGCGTTGCAACAGGCATATCGAAAATCGCCGAGAGCAGAGGCCAGAACTGGTTTCTCGGGTGGGCATAGTAGAAAGAGTTTTCAAACGATTTCAGGCTTGGGAAGCTGCCAAGAATCAATATTTTCGAATCGGGGAAGATAATCGGGGGAAAGGGGTGCGAGACGGGCGAAACGCCCGCCTTTTTGGAGTGCGTCGAATCGTTATTCGACTTCGGCATCGATAACGTCTTCGTCTTCGCCGCCTTTTTTGGCGCCGCCTTGTTGCGCACCGCCGGCAGCCTGCTCGCCGCCCTGCTCTTTTTTATACATCGCTTCGGCGAGCTTGTGGCTCACTTCGGTCAGCGCCTTGACCTTCTCTTCGATCTGCTCTTTGGTCGCGTTTTCATCTTTGAGCGTGGTTTTCAGCGCATCGAGTGCGGCCTGCACCTTCTCTTTTTCGCCCGCTTCGAGGCTGTCGCCCACTTCGCCGAGGCTCTTTTCGGTCTGATAGACAAGCGCATCGGCCTGGTTTTTCGTTTCGATCAGCTCTTTGCGCTTGCGGTCTTCCTCTTTGTGCGCTTCGGCATCGCGAACCATCTTTTCGATCTCCTCTTCGCTGAGTCCGGAAGATCCGGTAATCTTGATCTCCTGGGACTTGCCGGTCGCCTTGTCTTTCGCGCTGACGGTCAGAATACCGTTGGCGTCGATGTCGAAGGTGACTTCGATTTGAGGCACGCCGCGGGGCGCCGGCGGAATGCCCGTGAGCTCGAACTGGCCGAGAGATTTGTTGTCTTTGGCCATTTCACGCTCACCTTGGACGACATGGATCGTCACGGCGGGCTGATTGTCTTCGGCAGTCGAGAAGATCTGGCTCTTCTTGACCGGAATGGTCGTACCCTTCTCGATGATCTTGGTAGCGACGCCGCCAAGGGTTTCAATACCCAGACTCAGCGGTGTGACGTCCAGCAGCAGGACGTCTTTGACATCCCCTTTGAGGATACCGCCCTGAATCGCTGCACCGATCGCGACCACTTCGTCGGGGTTGACCGATTTGTTGAGCTCTTTGCCGAAGAAGTTCTTGACCTTCTCCTGTACCAGCGGAATACGTGTCGAACCGCCGACCATGACGATCTCTTTGATCTCGTTTTTGGTCAGGCCCGCATCTTTGAGAACCTCTTCAATTTTGGTGATCGTGCTGTCGATCAGATCGACGATCAGACTCTCGAATTTGGCGCGTGTGATCTTCATGACAAGGTGTTTGGGACCGCTGGCATCAGCCGTGATAAACGGCAGGTTGATCTCGGTCTCCTGTGCAGCGGAGAGCTCTTTTTTGGCGTTTTCTGCCGCCTCTTTCAGACGCTGAAGCGCCATGACGTCGGCTTTGAGATCGATGCCGTTTTCCTTTTTGAACTCTTCGGCCACATAATCGATGAGACGGTTGTCGAAATCGTCACCACCCAGGAACGCGTCACCGCCGGTGGCCAGAACTTCGACGACATTGTCGCCAGTTTCCAGGACCGTCACGTCGAACGTACCGCCGCCGAGGTCGTAGACGCAGATCTTTTCGGCCTCTTTTTTATCCAGTCCGTAGGCCAGCGCCGCCGCTGTGGGTTCGTTGATGATACGAAGCACATTCAGCCCGGCGATGGTACCCGCCTCTTTGGTTGCCTTGCGCTGCGAATCATTGAAGTAGGCCGGTACGGTAATGACCGCCTCGGTCACCTCTTCGCCAAGGTAGGCTTCGGCATCCTCTTTCAGTTTGATAAGGATTTTCGCCGAAATCTCCTGCGGCGTGTAGGTTTTGCCGTCGACTTCGATGGCACAGGCACCGTTTTTGTCGATGACATGGTAGGGCAGACGCTTCTTCGCTTCCGCCGCTTTCTCTTCGTTGCACATCAAACCCATGATACGCTTGACGCTGTAGATGGTTCTTTCGGGGTTGGTGACCATCTGCCGTTTCGCAGGGTCGCCCACCAGTATCTCTCCCTTATCGGTGAATGCGACGACGGAAGGCGTTGTGTTTTTGCCCTCTTTGTTGGCGATGATCTTTCCTTCACCCCCTTCAAATACCGCCATCGCGGAGTTGGTGGTTCCCAGGTCGATTCCTATCACTTTTGCCATTCTTTTCTCCTTCTAGAATAAATTGGTTTTGACTTTGAGTGTATTGTACTCAACTTTGAATTCCCGTTCTGCTACCTGAGTTGCAAAACTATTTCGCGACACTGACCATCGCCGGCCGCAGAAGTCTCTCTTTATAGGTATACCCTTTCTGCAGCACCTGAACGATCTGTCCGCTTTCGTGCTCCTCGCTCTCCACCTGCATGACGGCATCGTGGAAATTGGGGTTGAACCCTTCGTCAATGTCCACCACTTTGATATGGTGCTTTTCGAAGGTTTTGACGAACTGGTCCAGTGTCAGCTGCACACCCTCGCGAAGCTTCTGCAGATGTTCGTCCGGCACCTCTTCCGGCGTCGGGATCGACGCGAGGGCGAGCTCGAGCGAATCCATGACAGGCAGAAGGTCGCGGGCGAACTCCTCCTGTGCGTAGGCGACGCTCTTTTCTTTTTCTCTCTCCATCCGTTTTTTTATATTCTCGAACTCGGCATGCATACGCAGATATTTGTCTTCGCAGGCGGCGAGCTCCTCTCTGCACTTTTTGAGTGCGCTGCCGCCACTCTCTTGCGTACGCTCCTGCTCTTTCTCTTCGGATCGTTCTGTACTCTCTTCTTTGTTCATACTCTCTTCCATCTCTTCCTTTTTTCTCTCGTCCTCTCTCTGCTTAGCCATTTACACCTCCTTGAAAATCTTGGTGAAGTCGTGGTCGATCGCACCCATGCAGAGTATCTTCGTCGGTCGGTTGTCGACAATGGCTTCCGTCCGGAGGGCCATGAAGCCTTTCGGGATGACCGGCTCGAAATGCAGGCCCGTCGACAGTTCCTCGATGACGTCGCCTTCGAGGAAGAGTCGTACATGACGTTTGCCCCACCCGCTCCGTTCGCCGGCGATGCGGATGATCGCTTCCGGATTGATCGCCGTGATCTCTTCGTCGTTCTTCGCACGCATCTTGTGATAAAGAGACATCATGCCGACATCTTTTGCGATCTGTTTCACCTCATCGAGCTCGTAACCGATCAGATCTTTCAGAAACGATTCGAGCTGACTCTGGTAGCGGATCACGTATTCGTCCGATCCAAATACCAGAATCAGATACCTGTCGCCTACCCGCTCGACAGCCTGAAGACGATTCTCTTTCAGCGGCTTCAAAAGCATGAACATCTCCTCCTTTTCGCTGATGCGCGCAAGTTCGTCCATTGCGTCGCAGATCAGCTCCAGGTCCCCAAGATGCTTGCGCCAGTAGAACTTCATCGTGCTCTCGGTCGGAATCCGGCCGCTGCTTTTATGAAGCTGCTCCAGTTCGCCCCGTTCCACCATCTTGTTGAAGTAGTAGCGTATGGTCGCCGGCGCGATTTCAAACGGCAGTTTCTCTTTCAGCGTCGCAGAACCGATCGGCTCGTGCGTTTGGAGAAAGGTTTTGACAACCGTTTCAAGAATCTCTTCATATTTGCGTTTCATACCCTTATTTTAGCACCTATTTTTTAAAATGCCAAGTGAATTATATATTATTGAGTGAAGCTATGTCAAGTTTATTTACTTAAATTGTTTACATGAATTTTGTAGCAGGGTGGTATCGCCGCTGTGCGGCCGGTGGAAAAGTGAATGGTCGTTGGGCGTTCGTCGCTGGCATTTGCGAAATTTCGAAGAAAAGAGAAATTCCTATAGCGCCAATGAGCCCCACAATATGATGAGTGATTTCGGAGGTGAAGAGTGGAAGGAAGGGGGTTGCCGGCGGGAGTGCCGGCGGGTGTTACTTGTCGCGGATGCCCAGGGCGGAGATGAGCTGGGTATAACGATCGTAATCTTTTCTTTTGAGATAGCGGAGCAGACGTTTGCGCTGTCCGACCAGTTTCAGAAGACCGAGTCTGGAAGAGTGGTCTTTTTTGTTCTCTTTGAGGTGTTCTGTCAGGTATTTGATGCGCTCTGTCAAAAGGGCAACCTGTACTTCCGGAGAACCCGTATCGTTCTCACCGCGTCCGAACTGTTTAATGATTTCAAGCTTTCTAGCCGAATCCAAAGCCATTTCTGACCTCCTGATTGGTTGTTTTTCTCCCATATGGTACTCGATGAGCGCATATAAAGAGTGCGCAATTATACACAAGGATTCTTAAAAAAGCAAAGATTTACATTAATTAGAATAGAATTAACCCCAATAAAGCATAGGGGGAACGATGTTACTGACCCGAGCGAGCGAATATGCATTGCTTTCTCTGGCGCTCATCGGCGAAAGCGGCGAGCCCAAAGATGTCGACACACTCTCGAAGCAGCTCGACATTTCGAAGAGTTTTCTCGCGAAGATACTCCAAAATCTCGCCAAACAGGGAATTTTGGTCTCCTTCAAAGGGGCAAAAGGCGGATTCGCGCTCAAAAAGAGATTCGACGAAATTTCGATCCTGGAAGTGATCGAGGCGGCCGAGGGGAAACCGCCCTCCGTTTTCGAATGTTCTCCTGCCCAAGAGTGCTGCCCGAGCGAGCGTGCCGGTTCCTGCATCATCTGGCCATTCCTGAACCGGCTGCAGAACAAGATCGACAGTTTCCTGGAGAATCTCACGCTCAAAGATATCCTGGAAAAATAAGGTTTCCGATTGGCAAAAGCGACACGCACCCGGCTTCTGAAACGTGCCATCCCATTTCTTGAGACCATCGCGAGTGCCAAAGATCTGACGATCGTCGCGATGATCGTCGCCATCATGGCGATCATCATCGTCCCGCTGCCGAGTCCCGTACTCGATTTTTTCCTCACCGTCTCCATCGCCATATCGGTGCTGATGATCCTCATATCGGTCTTCATCGAAAAGCCGACCGATTTCACCACCTTTCCGACGATGATTCTGCTCATCACCCTCTACCGCCTTTCGCTCAACATCGCGACGACGCGGATGATCCTTTCCAAAGGACACGAGGGCCCCGAAGCGGTGAGCGACATCATCACCAGTTTCGGCGACTTCGTGGTGGGCGGCAACTACGTCATCGGCATCATCGTCTTTTCGATCATCGTCATCATCAATTTCATCGTCGTCACCAAGGGCGCCACCCGCGTCGCCGAGGTGGCCGCCCGCTTCACCCTCGACGCGATGCCGGGCAAGCAGATGGCGATCGACGCCGACCTCAACGCCGGTCTCATCGACGAGACCGAAGCCAAAAAGCGCCGTCAGGAGATTCTGCAGGAAGCGAGCTTCTACGGGGCAATGGACGGTTCGAGCAAATTCGTCAAGGGTGACGCCATCGCCGGCATCATCATCACGATCATCAACATCATCGGCGGTTTCCTGATCGGGATGTTCCAGCACGGCATGTCCCTTGCCGACGCGGCGCAGACCTTTACACTGCTGACCATCGGCGACGGCCTCGTCTCCCAGATTCCCGCTCTCATCGTATCGACCGCTACGGGTATCATCATCACCCGGGCCACCAAGGATGAGGAGAAAAACTTCGCCGAAGGGGCGATCAACCAGCTCATCAAAGAGTACAAAACGCTCTTCATCGTCGGCTTCATCCTGCTGCTTTTCGCCCTCGTACCGGGTCTTCCGACCGTGCCTCTCACTTTCGTCGGGCTCCTCTTTCTCGGGCTCGGTTACCTTATCCGCAAACAGGAACTGGAGTCGTCGCTCTACAGACCGGAAATCGAAGCGGCCGCCGCGCCGGAGGAGGAAGCGGCCAAACCGGCACGCACCACACCGACCAAGGAAGAGGAGGAAGCGGCGCTGGAGGACATACTCAAAGTGGAGATGCTCGAGCTCGACCTTGGGTACCAACTTATCAAACTGGCCGATACGAGCCGCGGCGGCGATCTTTTGGAGCGCATCCGCTCCATGCGCCGCAAAATTGCGGCAGACTACGGTTTCCTGATGCCCCAGGTAAGGATCCGCGACAATCTGCAGCTGCCTCCGAACACCTACCAGATTCTTCTAAAAGGGGTGGAGATTGGAAGTGGCGAAGTCTATGCCGACAAATTCCTGGCGATGAACAGCGGCATGGCGACCGAAGAGATCGAAGGCATCCATACCAAGGAGCCCGCCTTCGGACTGGAAGCCATCTGGATCGACGCCGACAAGAAAGAGGAGGCGATCATCAAAGGTTACACCGTCATCGATCCGGCCACCGTCATCTCGACCCATATGAGCGAACTGGTCAAGAAACACGCAGAAGACCTACTGACCCGACAGGAGGTCCAGGCACTTCTGGAAAAGGTGAAAAAAGATTACCCCGTCGTCGTCGAGGATGCTCTCAAAGTCGCCTCATTGGGATTGATCCAGCGCGTTCTCAAACAGCTGCTGCACGAGCGTGTCCCCATCAAAGATATGGTGACGATCCTCGAAACGATCGCCGACGTGGCCGAATATACGAAAAATGTCGACCTGATCGTCGAACAGGTCCGTGCCCACCTCGCACGCGTCATCACAAGCACCTACAAAGACCCCGATGGCGTCATCAAGCTGCTGACCCTCAACGCCCCCACCGAACAACGCCTGCTCGATCACCTGCAAGAGAGCGATTCGGGGCGGCAGCTGCTGCTTAATGTGGGGCAGATCAACAAAGTGGTCGAAACAGTCAGCGACGAAGCCCAAAAAGTGCTACAGAAGGGAATCGCCCCGGTCATTCTGATCGTCGATCCGATGCTCAGAAAACCGCTGGCCGAAATCTTCGAACGGTTCGGCCTGGATATTGTCGTGCTCAGTCACGCCGAGATCGATCCCAACGCGAAATTCGAAGTGCTCGGAAGCGTGGAAATCGATTTGTAAACTATTTGTAAACTATAAACTAAAAGTTAACAACTAAAAATTTTGGTTGGCTGCTTCGCAGCTTTATTTTCAATGAAAAGAGCGTAGCGACTTCCCAAATTTTTAGTTTTTAGTTTTTAACTTTTAGTTATATAAGGAAAACGATGAAAAAACCCGACTCCGTCTACCACCTCTCCCATACCGACCTCGACGGCTACGCGTGCCAGTTTCTCACTTCCCACTGTTTTAAAAAGATCCGGTTTCAAAACAGCAATTACGGAGACGAGATCACCGGCCGTCTGAAGATTTTCTTCGACGCGATGCTGCTCGATCCCGGCAAAACGATTCTCCTTCTCATCACCGACCTCAACCTTTCGATGCAGCAGTGCGAATTCATCGAAAAGCAGATCGAGAGGCTGCACAACCTAAAAAGCGGAGTCACCCTGCAGGTGCAGCTGCTGGACCATCACGGCAGCGGAAAGGAGCCGGCGGAGAAATATCCGTGGTACTTTCTCGACACGACACGCAGTGCGACGAAAATCACCTACGACTGGCTCGTCGAAACCGTAGGCTGCCAAGCCGTAACGCGGTACAAAAACCTGGTCGATGCGATCAACGCCATCGATATCTGGCTGACTGAAGAGAAGGGGTTCGAGTTCGGAAAAGTCCTGATGGGGGCCATCGCCTCCTCCCGGGAAGTCGGCCGCGCCCTGTTCGACGAGCAGGACAGGGAACACAAGTTCCACATGATCCGATCGGCGCACGACCTCATCGAAGAAGAGAACGCCCACATCCGACTCGACAACGAGATGCACGCCATCAAAAAAGCCTTTTTCGCGAAAAACCGCGACGACAACACCCTCGACAATCTCGTCGCCGACTATCTGACCGACCTGCTGACAGCCAGAAAAGAGGACTTGAAGATCCGCTACAAAGACAAAACGGGTGTGCTCACTTTCGGTATTCCGAATATCTCGGTCATCGGCAACGCTTTTCTCGTCGCCAATCCCGATATCGATTTCATTCTAAACATTTCACCGAATGGGTCGATTAGTTTACGAAGCAACAACAAAGCCGACGTGAGCGAAATCGCGGCAACCCTGGCCGGCGGCGGAGGCCATCCGAACGCCAGCGGGGGACGCATTCACAATTTCAAAGAGACCTACAGCTATGCGGATGCCAAAAAATTCATCGAAACGCTCATAGAGGAAAAAACCAAGGAGTCATAATGAAAAGGCCTGCCCCGACAGGAACAGAGCGGTTTTTGAAGGATGAGGATTTCATCGTCTCGAAGACCGACCTGAAAGGTCGCATCATCTACGGCAACAAAATGTTCATCAAAATTTCGGGCTATTCGGAGAGCGAACTGCTCGGTGCACCCCACTCCATCCTGCGCCATCCGGACATGCCCAAAATCGTATTCAAGCTTCTATGGGAGCGTATCCAGAATAAAGAGGAGATCTTCGCTTACGTCAAAAATCTCTGCAAGGACGGCGGCTACTACTGGGTGTTCGCCAACGTCACGGCCACCATTGCCCCCGACGGTTCGATACGGGATTACCATTCGGTCCGGCGGAAACCGAGCGGCAAGGCGATGGAGATCATTCCGCCGCTCTATTCGCAACTGCTTTCGGCCGAACGCAGCGGAGGCATGGAGGCGTCCGGACGACTGCTCGGCGATATTTTGAAAGAGAAAGGAGTCTCGTATGACGAGTTTGTCCTCGGTCTTCAACAATAAGCAGATTCTCGCCTATCTGTTCCTCACCCTCGGTGCGGCAATCTACCTGCTCATGACCGGCGCCTATATCGCGGGCGGCGTCATTCTTCTTCTTGGTATCGGCAGCCTTTTCATCCCCGCCGAAGGAGAGACCGCCTGTGAAAAGATCTTCAACGATCCCCTCATCCGCCAGGTGCGCGACGTGCTCATCAAGGCGGGTCGGGGCGAACTCTCCGACCGGATCACCCACATTCCCGACGACCACGTGCTGCAGGGGGTGGCCTGGGGCATCAACGACATGCTCGACCAGGTCGAGCAGATGATGCGGGACATCCGGGCCTCCATCGACGCGGCCGGCGAAGGAAAGCGCTACCGCATCATCCCCATAGAGGGGTACAAGGGAGACTTCAAAGCGGCCACGCCCAGCCTGAACCAGGCAATCCAGGCGATCGCGGAATCTTTCAAAACGAAGCTGCGCGGCGAACTGGCCAGAGAATTCGAGAAATCAACCGGAGGCATCGGCAAAGGTCTGGAGGTGATACAAGAGGATATATCCCGAAATTCCGATATACTGGAATCAATCACCGAAAGCACGCTCACAACGGCCCAGGAGGCTTCCAAAAGCCAAAAAACGGTGCAGAAAATCGTTGAGAACCTCGACGAGCTTATCCAGCTCATCTCCCACTCCAACGAAGCGATCACCTCTTTGAACGAACGCACCGGCGAAATCTCTGCCATCGTCAACCTGATCAAGGATATCGCCGACCAGACCAACCTGCTTGCCCTCAATGCCGCCATCGAGGCGGCCCGGGCCGGCGAACACGGCCGCGGTTTCGCCGTCGTCGCCGACGAGGTGCGCAAACTGGCCGAACGCACCCAGAAGGCGACCCAGGAGATCGCCATTACCATCCAGACCCTTCAGCAAGAATCCAACGACATCCAGGCCAACTCCGAACAGATCACGCAGATCGCCACCAATTCACAGGCCGATGTCCACGCCTTCGAAAACACCCTCCAAACCTTCGCCCACAACGCGGATGTTGCGGCCAAAATAGCGAAATATATCCACAACTCCCTATTCGGCACACTGGTCAAGATCGATCACATCATCTTCAAATCGAAAGCCTACACCACGGTACTCAACGAACGCCCGGAACTTGTGCAGGAGTTTACGGACCATCACCACTGCCGCATGGGCCGATGGTACTACGAAGGAAAAGGCAAGGAGCTTTTCAGCCATACCAAAGCCTACAGGGCGATGGAAGAGCCCCATGCCCTCGTGCACGACATGGTGCTTGGCACCATTCCCTGCGCCGTCGAAAAAAATTGTCTGACACAGGATCGACGCGAAACGATCGTCGGAAACTTCAAGAAAATGGAAGAGGCGAGCAACCAGCTCTTCCGACTCATCCGCGAAATGGTCCAGGAAGCCAATACCGATATCGTCAAAGAACTCGAGTTCAGTGGAAAAAGTGCGTAAAAGGGTTATTTTCCCCTTTTGCGCGCCACCATTGTCGCGAAATTTCCCCACTGAAAGAGCGTATCGACGGCAGAAAAACCCGCCTCCTTCATCATGCTACGGTTCTCTTCGATCGTGTAGGGAATCAGGACATTTTCCAGCGCCTCGCGTTTGCGCATAATCTCCGTTTCGCTGTATCCCTGCCCTTTCTTGTAGTCGTAGTAGATGTCGATGATCTGCTTGTTGAGCCATTTGTCTTCCATCAGCACCTTTTCACTGCAGACAAACAGGCCACCCTCTTTCAGCGCATCGTAGATTTTCTGAACCGTTTTGCCGCGCACCGCCGGACGGATGAACTGGAGCGTATAGTTGGCCACGACGACATCGGCCCCGCCGAAATCGTAGCGCATCAAATCCTCGCAGAGAAAGGTCACATCCGCTTCGAGCGCCCGGGATTTCTTTCTCGCAAGCTCGACCATCGCCGGTGCGTTGTCGATGCCGATGAACTCCACTTCCACGCCGCACCGTCTGGCCAGTTCGATCAGCAGCAGACCGGTCGAAGAACCAAGGTCGACAACCCGCATGCCCGGTTTTAGAAACCTCAAAAGCAGTGTGACGATCAGATCGAGGTTCTGCCGGTAGAAGGGAACGGAGCGTTCGATCATGTCATCGAAGACGGCCGCCACCTCTTCGTCGAACTCAAACTGCTTCTCGAGCGGTTTTTCGAAAAGTCTATCTTTCACGGGCCTCTCCGATATCTTTTTCTATCTGCGCCTTCAACGCCTCAAGCGAATCGAAACGCCGATTGGTACGAAGCCTTTTGTGCCACGCGATCGAAACCTCCCACGGCCTCGGCTTTCCATGCAGATTGCAGTCGATAAGATGGGTCTCCACGGCAAAACGGCCATCCGTCGTGAATCGGTGGCCGACAAAGGTGACCGAGGGGTAGGAGCTGTTTGCGATAAAGGTGTCGGTTTTGTAGACGCCTGCCGCGGGAAGAAGAAACCGGCCGCTTTTGACATTCAAAGTGGGCACCAGCGATTTGGCTCCGAGTCCCTGCCCCGTGACGACCTCTCCCCATATCCTGTAGGTATGGCCCAGCAGTGCGTTGGCATCTGCCATTCTCCCCTCGGCGATCATCTCGCGTATGAAGCGGGAGTGGACCGGTTGCTTCCCGACATGCACCTCCGCCACCACTTCGACCTCTCCGTCAAAAAGGGCGGCGAGCCGGTGCACGTCGGCACTGCGGCCGGCGCCGAAGAGGAAATCCTCCCCCACGACGATTTTGCGAAGGCAGGGGAAATCGGCTTTAAGCATTTCGATGAACGCTTCGGGGGAAAGAGCGCGTATCAGATCGAAATCGTAGAAAAAGAGGGGAGAGTCGGTAAACGCCGCCCGATAGACGCCGGGGGTCAGATTGGCCCTGTAGTGTTCGATGACCACGATGCCGCCCTTTTCACCAACTCTGGCAAAGAGCGCCTGGTGCCCCAGATGCATCCCGTCGAAATTGCCGATGGCCACGGCTTCAACGGTTGATGAAACAGTAAAACCACTCACGGTTCCCCTCTTTTCCCGGAATTTTCGATATCTCTTTGACCATCAGGCGCCATCCCAGTTTCGCCGCCGCATCCTCGAACTCTCTCTGGGCTTCGCGTATCGCCCCCTCGTCCGTCACGACGCCGTGTCGGTTGCGTTTTGCCACCCTTCCCACCTCAAACTGCGGTTTGAAAAGGAGTATCAGCACTCCTTCTGTCAGGCGGTCGAGGTCTTTTATAATACGGCGAAGGCTGATGAAGGAGACGTCGCATGTGGTCACATCAAAGGGCGTGTCGCTTTTGAATTCGCGGATATCGGTCTCTTCGACGCTGAGGACTCTCGCCTCCCTGGCAAAGGAGTCGTGCAGCTGCAAACGCCCCACATCAAGAGCCGTCACATGGGCCGCTCCCCTCTCCAGCAGTATCTGCGTGAAGCCCCCGGTGCTCGCCCCCACATCGAGGCAACGTTTTCCTTCGATGGCCACCGGATGGGTCTGCAAAAACCCTTTAAGCTTTCTCGCCGCCCGGCTCACATAGCGGGTCTCGCCGAAAATCTCGATTTGGGCACTCTCGGCGGGTTTGAAGGAGGGTTTGTCGACAACCCTTCCATCGACCGTCACGCCCCCCTCTTTGATGAGCTCCTGTGCCTTGGTGCGGCTGGCCACGACTCCCCGTTCGACCAGAAGTGCGTCAAGACGCATGGCTTCGCTCCATACACGGGCCGAGTGGAATCGGGAATCGAGCATGAAGAGCACCACAGGGTAAAAGCGAGAGTCCGCGCCTCGAGCCGACCATGCCCACCAGCGAATCACCGACCATCCACACTCTCCTGGTTCTCCACATCTTCTACCAGCTCCCACATCCTCTCTTCGGGCATCAGCTCCACACCCAGCTGCTTCGCTTTGTCGTATTTGCTTCCGGGGTCTTCGCCGTAGATGACGTAGTCGGTCTTTTTTGAGACGCTGCCGCTGACTTTGGCGCCGAGATGTTCGAGCATCGCCTTGATCTCGCCCCGCGATTTTTTCATCGTACCCGTCAGCACAACCGTCTTGCCCGTAAAGGGCGATTCGACGATCTCCTCTTTTTCGGGCGCTTTGGGACGGATGATGCGCAAAAGCCGCTCCACCTTACTGCGGTTGACCCGCATGAACTCCAGATAGCTTTCGGCCATCTCTTCGCCGAATCCCTCGATGGCCATCAGCTGCTCTTTTGTCAGATCGATAAAATCGAGGCCGTAGGTCTGGCAGATCTTCCTGCTCGCGACCTCTCCGATATGCTCGATCCCAAGGCCATTGAGAAAGCGCCAGCACGCCGCTCCTTTGCTCTTCTCGATGGCATCGAGGAGGTTTTTCGCCTTCTTCTCTTTGAACCCTTCGAGCTTCAGAAGCTCCTCCATCGTCAGATGGTAGACATCTTCGAGCTCCTTGACAAGCCCCGCTTCGTAGAGCTGTTCGACGATCTTCTCGCCCAGGCCGTCGATGTTCATGCACTGCTTGGAGGCGAAGTAGATGATCGAATTGATGACACGGGCCGGGCAGTTGATGTTCTGGCACTTGATCAGCTTTCCCTCGTCCAGCAGTTCGCTTCCGCAGACGGGACAGTGGGTGGGGCGCACAATCCTCTTCTCTTTGCCCGTGCGGTACTGTGTGAGGACTTTGATGATCTTGGGAATCACGTCGCCGCTTCTGATCAGCGTCACCATGTCGCCGATGCGCACATCCATCTTCTCGATGTAGTCGAAATTGTTGAGGGTCGCCCGTTCGACGATAACACCCTCCACCTCCACCGGCTCAAGCACCGCCACCGGAGTGATCACGCCGGTACGCCCCACCTGGAACACCACATCTTTGATGCGGGTCTGTTTCTCGACGGCGGGAAATTTGTACGCCACCATCCAGCGCGGCGCCTTGACGGTGTAGCCGAGCGCATTCTGGGCCGCGATGCGGTCGACCTTGACCACCATGCCATCGAGCATCACGTCCAGTGAATCGCGCATCGTTTTGAGCTCTTCGTAGATCGCTTCGATCTCTTCAACCGTTTTGCAGACCTTTCTGACGGGAGGTTTGCGAAAGCCAAGGTCGTAGACAAAAGCCATGATTTCACTCAGGTATTCGTAGGGAAGGGAGTGGACACCCACGCCCCAGGGCTGAAAAAGCAGGTTGCGTCTGGCCGTGATTTTCGGGTCGAGCTGCCGGAGGCTTCCCGCCGCCGCGTTGCGGGGATTGGCAAAGAGCGGTTCACCCTTCATGGCACGCTCTTTGTTGATGCGGTCGAACTCCTGTTTGGTCATCAGCACTTCGCCGCGAATTTCGATGAGATCGCTGTGGTCAATCTCCAGCCGTATCGACTGGATCGTTCTGGCGTTGTTGGTGACATCCTCGCCCTCGATCCCGTCGCCGCGGGTGATCGCCTGCTTCAAAAGACCGTTCTCGTAGATCAGGTTGAGGCTCGCGCCGTCGAATTTCGGCTCCACGTAGTAGCGCTCGTCGGGGAAGTTTTTCCGGATGCGCGCCATCCACTCTTCGAACTCTTTTTCGTTGAAGACATCCTCCATGCTCCACATTCGGCTCAGGTGCTTCGCTTTTGCGAATCCCTCTTTCAAAGGAGCCCCGACTCTCTGGGTCGGGGATGTGGGATCGATGTCTTCGGGGTGCTCCTTTTCGTAGGCTTCGACTTCCCTGTAAAGCTTGTCGTACACCTCGTCGGTCACGAGCGGATTGTCTTCGATATAGTAGGCGTACGCCCATTTTTTGAGGGTTTCGACCGCTTTTTTGTAATCTTTTTTCGTCATATCCGTTCCCCTTTTTTAGGCGATGGGAGGTGTTCGTCGCGCTTTTGGGGTCCCTTTTCGAGCTCCTGCTGCAATCCCTTGAGTGCCTCCAGCATCTCCTGCCGCCATATCTGCATCGTCTTTTTCCATCTCTCCTGCAGCTTGCGACTCTCGTTCCCCAGCTCTTTTTGAAACTTTTCGAAGGCTTCAACCCCTTCGCGTAACGTTTCGTCCAGCAGCTTCGTGCCGCAGGCAATGGCGCCTTTTTCGACACCCTCTTTGTAGTTTTCCATCGTCACGATATCGTCGACGAGCCACCGGTTCTGGACTTTCAGAAGTTCCGTATCGAACGTGGCATTGCATTCGGCAGAGGCCTTCTTTCCGATCGGAATCGTGAAGGTCACAGCAGTCGGGACGAAGGCCCTTCCGTCGATGACGCGGGTACCTTTTGCCCTCACGTTTTCAAGCTCTATGCGAAAAGGCGGTGCGTCGTCGATGCGCTGACGCACCGTCAGGGCTTTCGCCATCCTTCGGTCGCCGTTTTTCATCGCATGCCAGAAGGTTTGCGCCACCTGCTGCGGTGTCGATGCGGGGGGCTTCGTCTCGCAGCCGGCGAACAGAAGCCAGATGAGTATGGCAATCGTCAGATGTTTCACAACGTTTCTCCTTTTTCGATCGCTTCGAAAACGGCTATCGCCTGGCGATGTGCCGCGATATCGTGACACCGCACGATCGATGCACCCCGGCGCACCGCTTCAAGATGGATGGCGAGCGTGCCCGGCAGCCGCTCCTGCACAGGGGTCGGCACGATGCTGTCGATCATCGATTTTCTGCTGGCGCCGATCAGAACGGGGCAGCCGAAACGGGTGAAATGTTCGAGATTTTTCAGAAGCTTCAGGTTGTGGGCCAGCTTTTTGCCGAAGCCGATGCCCACATCGAGAATCAGCGCATCTTTTTTGAGGCCGATCTCTTCGGCCGCTTCGATGCGCTCTTCGAAAAAGCGATCAAGATCGAGCATCACATCTTCGTACACCGGATTTTTCTGCATCGTTTGCGGAGTTCCTTGCATGTGCATCAGCACCAGCTGCACGCCGTAGGTTTTGGCCAGTTCTCCGATCTTTCTGTTTCGCATGCCGGTGATGTCGTTGACGATGGCAAATCCGCACTCCAGCGCGTAGGAGACCGCCTCGGGCGTGTAGGAGTCGATGCTGAATGCCGCTCTTTGCGTCAGATGCTGCGTCCTGACGGCATCAAGCACCGGCTTGAGCCGCGCCAGCTCTTCCCGGGCTTCCACCGGTTTGCTTCCGGGCCTCGAAGAGACGGCGCCGATATCGATGATATCGGCACCCTCTTCGATCATCCGTTCGATCGCCGCGACGGCGGCCGATTCCCGAAAGCGGCTTGCAGGGTAGAAACTGTCGTCGTTTGCGTTGATCACCCCCATGATCTTCACAGGTGCGGCATGTTTTTTCAGAAACGTCTCGATCGCGGCGCCAAGTTTCTTCAGGCCGAAAGGCTGGATTTTTTCCCGCCTGGCGAGCTCCAGCAGTTGGCGCTTCGTTCCCATCAGTACACCGTCGAAGGTTTCGCCTCTGCAGACGACGACACCGGCCGGAACCGCCAGATCCGCACCCACCGCCAAAGCATCCTGTTTGAGAATGTTCGCGGCACCGGCAGGCATCCCTTTGATGAGAAAAAGATGGGTCCGCATCTTCCTCGACATGATGGTCACGCCCACGCTGTCGCACCCCAAACGCTCCAAAAGGGCTTTTTCATCGGACGGTCTGTCGATACGGTAGATTCTCACTTCTTTCTCTCCAGCAGTTTCAGGCCGAGCCTCGCGAGAACGAAATTGGGCGGTGAACCCATATCCAGCAGCCGGACACTTTGGGAAAATGTCTCAAGCAGTTCCTCATCGAGCCGGTAGTTTCCGCTTCGCATCGCCTCCTTGGAGATGTTTTCTACGAGTGCGGCCGCCCGTTTCGCGTCGATGCGCCGGTGTGTGCGGAGCAGATCGAAAAGCCGCGAGAGGTCGAACCGTTCCAGGTCGACGCCGCTTTTTTCCTCCTCCTTTGCGACGATTCTGTTTTCGATCGGAAGACGGGAGCGTATCGTGGCGAGCAATCCGGATTTGGAGGGTGTCATCAGAATGAAATGGGTTTTGGAGGGAGGTTCTTCGATGATTTTGAGCAGCTTGTTCTGGGCGATGGGGGTAAAACGGTTGGCCGCCAAAACGATGACCTTTTCCCTGTCGCTGGTCAGCGAAGCGCGGTCCACCGCCTCCCTGGCGTGCTCGATCAGAAAATCGTCCGTTTCGATCCGGTGGAAAACCGCATCGGCATAATGCTCTTTCAGTTCGAAAAAGATCGTCTCGAAACGGTCGGTCAGTACGATTTTCGAAACGGGTGCGGCCATCTCAGCCCCCTGTGTCCACTTCAGCAAAAAGCGCGGCACTCAATGTTTTGTCAAAAAGCCTGAAAAGCTGAAGAAGCTTGATGTCGATCATCTCGTCGTAGGAGCGCAGCGTGAAACTGTTGGTCATCTCCTCATCCATGACCCACAGCAGCGACTCGTCATTGCGGAAGGCGATACGGGCTCTGGGGTGGTCCGCTTTACCGATATACCAGAAGAAACAGCCCTGCGGATAGGAAAGAGAGAGCATATCGAAGAGTAGATCGATATCCTGGTCGGTCCGAATCGCATCGACATGGGGATAGACCGCTTCGAAGGAGAAGAAAGGAAGCAGCGGGCGGCTCATGCCCGGACGGTTGATGCGACGGACGATATACTCCTCGAACCAGCGGTTCTGTTCGTCTGCAAGAAGGAGGACACTCTGACCCTCCAGAATCTTGGAGAGGGCACTGCCGACGATCGGCGCCCACTCGTAACGCCGCTCCTCGAGCCAGCTCATCATCGTATCGTCGTTTCGGATCGTCTCAAGCGTCCAGGAGAGCAGATCTTTCACCAAAGCTCCCTAGGTGAAAGATTTGGGAAAATAGTGAACAGTGGATAATGAACAGTATCGGAAAGCCGCTGCGAAGCGAGCTTCCTCACCTTTTCACGATTCACTTTTAGCATTTCACTTATCGAGTTCATACGCCTCATGAAGCGCCCGTACCGCCAGTTCGGCGTATTTTTCGTCGATGATCATCGAAATCTTGATTTCGCTGGTGCTGATCATCTCGATATTGATATTCTCGTTCGCCATCGTCGTGAAGGCTTTGGCAGCCACTCCGCTGTGGCTTTTCATGCCGACACCGACGATGGATACTTTCGCCACATCCTCTTTGTATTCGATGGCCCCGATGCCCTCTTCGAATTTCTTGAGTGCCCGTTTGACATGTTCAATCTCGCTCTGGGGCACTGTGAAATCGATCTCCGTCTTACCGTCCGCTCCGATCGTCTGGACGATCATATCGACGTTGATCGCCTCTTCGGCGAGCGCATTGAATATCTCCGATGCGATGCCTGGCCGGTCTTCGACACCTTTGAGACTGACGCGGGACTGGTTCTTGTCGAGCGCGATACCGCTGACGAGGGGTTTTTCCATGATGTTTTCTTCCTTTGTGATCAAAGTTCCGGGATTGTCGTTGAAACTGCTGCGGGTGACGAGGTTGACCCCCATCTTCTTGGCCAGTTCGACGGAGCGGTTCTGCAGCACTTTCGCGCCCAGCGAAGCGAGTTCGAGCATCTCTTCGTAACTGACCTGATCCATCTTCTTCGCTTTGGGTTCGATACGCGGGTCGGTGGTATAGACGCCGTCGACGTCCGTGTAGATCTCACACAGGTCCGCCCCCAGCGCACCGGCGATCGCCACGGCCGTCAAATCGCTGCCGCCCCGTCCGAGGGTCGTGACCCGGCCGTTGGGATTGATGCCCTGAAAACCGGCTACGACGACGATTTTACCCTGCCTGACCTCTTCCGCCATCGGTTTGGGATCGATATGCTCGATCCGCGCGGAGGTATGGGTCCTGTCGGTCAGGATGCCCGCCTGCCGTCCTGTCATGGCCCGTGCAGGATAGCCCATCTCGTTGAGGGCGATACTCAAAAGCGCACTCGTGACACGCTCTCCGGAGCTCAGCAGTAAATCCATCGCCTCCCGCTCCGGTGTCTTGGAGAAAAAATGGGCGTATTCGATCAGTTTGTTGGTTTCACCGCTCATGGCGGAGACGACGACAATCACATCATGGCCCTCGTCCCGTGTGCGGGCGACCCGTTTCGCGACATTCGCGATACGGTCGAGATCGCCTACGCTGGTTCCGCCGTATTTCTGGACAATCAGCACGCTCTATCCTTTTGCATCATTACAGATAACCCTTTTTTCTGAAATATTCCAGCACCTTCTTGTAGATGGGGCGCTTGAAATAGGTGATGAAATCGAAAATCTTCCCGTAGGGTACGAAGGTGTACTGCACGAACTCCGGCACCTCGGTCTCAAGATTGATTTTCGCTCCCGGTTTGAGACGAACGAGAAAATATTTCTGGCGCTGCCCGTCGTAGGGATACATCTTTTTCGCGATCATCTCCGGGAAATCGTAGCTGACCCATTCGGGGAACTCCGCCACGATTTCGACCTCATCGGTACCGATCTCCTCCTTCAGTTCTCGAAAAAGTGCCTCTTTGGGGCTCTCACCTTCGTCGATGCCTCCCTGCGGAAACTGCCAGGCATCCCTGACATCACTTCGTGAAGCGATAAAAAATTCCACCTTTTCCGGATATTTGGATGAGAGAATGATCGCTGCGACATTGGGTCGGTATCTTTTGGTTTTCTTCTCTTTTCGATCATTCATAACTTTTGACTTTGTTGAACACTATTGCCTCTTCCCGTCTCTGCGCTTGCAAAACCGCACGGGCGAACGGACTCTTCTGCCTATTTTCCGCCAATATCGCGGCAGACGGGCGCATGATGGATGCTGCCGAATCGAACAGTGTGTTGAATTTTTGGTATGATTGTATAGAAATCACGATTAAGGCCCACTGAGAATTTGAAAGAGAGTCTACTTTTATATCTGCACATTCCTTTCTGCGACAGCAAGTGCCACTACTGCAGCTTCAACTCCTACGTCGACCGTTTCGAGTACAAAGAGCGCTACATGCAGGCCCTTCTCCGCCAGCTCGAATACGACCTGGAACGCTTCGGCATCCAGCCGGACGGCATCGGGACACTTTTCATCGGGGGAGGCACCCCTTCCACCGTTTCGCCGGCGCTCTACGAACCTTTGCTGAAACTGTTGGCTCCCTACCTGCAGGAGAATGCAGAGATGACAACAGAAGCCAATCCCAACAGCGCCACGGCGGAGTGGCTCGGGGGGATGCACGAACTTGGCATGAACCGGGTGAGTTTCGGCGTCCAGAGCTTTTTCGAGGAGAAACTGCGCCTGCTTGGACGGGCCCACCGGGCGCGGGATGCCTATGAGGCGGTGGAGAATGCCGGGAAGGTCGGATTTGCGCACGTCTCCATCGACCTCATCTACGCCACGATGCTCGATACACCCGAACGTGTCGGCGAAGAGATCGAAGAGGCCCTCTCGCTCCCCATCGACCATCTGAGCGCCTACGAACTCACAATCGAGGAGGGGACCCCTTTTCAGAAGAGGCCCGAGGTGAGACAGGAGTCGGTCGAACAGGCGGTTCTTCTAAGAGACCGGCTCCTTTCGGAGGGATGGGAGCACTACGAAATCTCCAATTTCGGTCTCTCGCCCTGCCGGCACAACCTGGGATACTGGGAGTACAGGCCCTACCTCGGCATAGGCAGCGGCGCCGTGGGAAGGATCGGGCACGAACGCCTCTATCCGCACCGCGAAATCGAAAGGTATATCGGCGACCCCCTCCACAAAACGGTCGAAAAGCTGACGCCCGAGGAGATTGTGGAAGAGAAGATCTTTCTTGGCCTTCGAAGCGTCGTCGGCATCGAAACCCACCTTCTGGATCCTTCGATGCGTTCGCGATGCGATCTGCTCGCAAGGGAGGGAAAGCTCCGCCATGAGGGGCGGCGCTACTACAACACCGACTATCTGCTGAGTGACGAAATCGCCCTTTTTATCCTGGGCTAATCACTTTTTTGTTAGACTTGTCCACTTTAAAAGCCAGTCTACTATCAAGAAGGACATGCAATGTTTGGCATGGGATTGAGTGAAATATTTTTCATCGTCGTGATCGCTGTTTTATTTCTGGGTCCCGACAAACTGCCCGATACGATGATTCAGATCGCGAAGTTTTTCCGGAGTATCAAGCGTACCGTCAACGACGCCAAGAGCTCTCTCGAAGAGGAGTTGAAGATCAGTGAGCTGAAAGAGGAGGCACTCAAATACAAAAAACAGCTCGACGATGCGACGCACCAGCTCGAACGTGCCACGACAGCCGACCTCACCACGCTGGAGGAGCTGACCGAAACGGTCGAAGATGTGAAAAAAGCGGAAACCCGTCTCGAAGAGGAGGCGGAGGAGATCAAGGAGAAGATCGAACCGAAACGCGAAACGGTGACCTTCCCCAAAAAACGCCGCCCGAACCGCTCTGTCTACGCTCCCGAAGACGACTCCAACGAAAAGGAAGCCAATGTTTGAGGATCTCAAACCCCACATCGCGGAGCTGCGAAAACGGCTCGCCTACTCCATCGGTGCACTGGTGGTCTGTTTCTTCATCGCTTTCTATTTCTACGAGCCGATTCTCGACTGGATGACACAACCGCTAAAAAAAGTGCTGCCCGACACCTCCATGATGATCGCCACGGGGGTTCCGGAAGTCTTCTTCACCGCCGTCAAGGTTTCGCTCTTTTCAGGCTTCTTGATGGCGCTTCCCTTCATCCTCTACCAGTTCTGGCTCTTCATCGCGCCGGGACTCTACGAGCATGAGAAAAAGTATATCTGGCCATTCGTTTTCTTCGCTTCGGGCATGTTTTTCCTCGGGGCGGCCTTCGCCTACTACGTGGTGGTCCCCTACGGGTTCGCCTTTCTCGTCAATTTCGCCGAACAGATCGTCACCGTCGCGCCGAAAATCAACGAATACGTCGGCTTTTTCACGAAAATCATGGTCGGTTTCGGCATCGCTTTCGAGCTTCCCGTTCTGACCTTTTTCCTGGCCCTTCTGGGACTCGTGGACGACCAGACGCTCAAGAGCTTTTTCAAATACGCCATCATCCTGATTTTCGTACTCGCGGCGCTTCTGACCCCGCCGGATGTCGTGACGCAGCTGCTGATGGCGATCCCGCTGATACTCCTGTACGGCGTCTCCATCCTGATCGCGAAGATAGTCAACCCCTACACCCCGCCCGAAGAGGAAGAGATCGAAGAAGAGGATGAATAGACTGTCTGAAAACCGGGTACCCGATCTTCTCGCGACCGAAAGCTACGACTACCGGCTCCCCCCGGAGCTCATAGCCACGGAACCCGCTAATCCCAAAGAGAGTGCCAGACTTCTTGTCGTGGAGCGCAAAAAGGGCACCATCACCCACACCACTTTCAGAAATCTTCTCTCTTTCATTCCCAAAGGGTGCAGCGTCGTCTACAACGACACGAAAGTGATCAAGGCACGCCTGTTCGGGAAAAAGCAGAGTGGCGGAAAGGTGGAACTCCTGATCAACAAACAGCTCGACGCGCAGCGCTACAGTGTCCTGATACGCGGCAAGGTCAGACCAGGCAGCGTCCTGCTTTTCGGAGAGAGCCTGCAGGCGGAGGTCCTGGAACTTTGTGCCGACGGCAGCCGGGTCGTCCGCTTCATGGACGGCAACGGTGAAATTCTCACCTTCGAAGCACTGCTGCACCGTCTCGACCGGTTCGGACACGTTCCGCTTCCACCCTACATACAGCGGGAAGAGAGGGAAGAGGATACGCTCCATTACCAGCCTGTCTTCGCCAGACAGGAGGGTGCCGTGGCCGCACCGACCGCTTCGCTCCACTTTACGGAGGAGCTATTTAACAAAATGCGGAAAAGTTTCGATATATACCCCATAACATTGCACGTGGGTGCCGGAACGTTCAAACCCGTCGAAACGGAAAGGATCACGGATCATCCCATGCACAGCGAATATTACGAAATACCCGAAAAAACCCGTGCCCTCATCGATTCCGGCCGCGAACTGCTCGCAATCGGAACGACGGTGGCCCGCACGATCGAATATTATGTCCGAACCAAAAAGAGTTTCGGGGAGTGCGATCTTTTTCTGCACCCGGGAAATCCGCCCAGACGCGTCGATCATCTGCTGACGAACTTCCATCTGCCGAAGTCGACGCTGATCATGCTGGTGGCCTCCTTTCTTGGGCTGGAAAAGACGATGGAGGTCTATCGTTGTGCCATACAGAACCGATACAGATTTTACAGCTATGGCGACGCCATGCTGATATTGTAGGGGATGAAAAGGAGTGAACATGCCGCAAGAGTTCTGGATTAAAATCGTCGCGATCATCGGTATTGCCGCCGGTCTTCTCTTTACGCTGGTATGGGAACTCCGCAAACCCAAACGCGACCCGAACGAAAATCCCGACACCAAACGCATGAACGATATTCTGAAAGATTGAAATGGCCGTAACCGTCTGCACGTTCAACGTCAATTCCATACGATCGCGCATCGACCTCATCGAACGCTGGCTCAATGAGAAAAGAGAGGTCGACATCCTCTGTTTCCAGGAGATCAAGTGCGAAGCGGAGCAGTTTCCAACCGGGCGTTTCGAAGCACTCGGCTACCATTGTGCCGTCAACGGGCAGAAACGTCTCAACGGCGTCGCCGTCTGTTCGAAACTTCCCATCGAAGATGTCAAAACCGCGTTTGGCATCGATGTGCTCGACCGGGAAAAGCGGCTGCTGGAGTGCCGCATCGCAGAGACCGTGCTGCTCAACTGCTACATTCCCCGTGGCGGTCTGGAGGGAGAGGAGCGGCATCGTTACAAAATGGAATTTTTCGACGCACTGACACGATATACCGCCGCACTTCTGAAAGAATACCAAAAGGTGATATTGCTGGGAGACTTCAACGTCGCACTGGAGGAGATCGATGTCTACGACCCGGAAGTCTTCGAAGGGGCCGTCGGATTCCTGCCCAGCGAAAAGGAGAAGATGCGCACCCTTCTTCAAACCGGTCTTGTCGATTGCTACAGGGCCCGCCATCCGAAAGAGAAGGGTTTTACCTGGTGGGATTACCGGGGAGGCGGCATCTGGCGGGACGAAGGCATGCGTATCGACTATCTCCTGGCGAGCGAAACCGGCTGTGACAATCTCGAGGCGATCGATATCGATCTTTGGACAAGACGGCGGCGTTCTCCGACGCCAAGCGACCATGCCCCCATCGTGGCGACTTTCGGGACCCTATAAGGACGGCGTGTGATCAAGCTTCCAGGCAAAGGCATATCGTTGCGCACAGACAGAAAACTCTCTTTTTTCACACTCGTCGTGCTTCTGCTCTCTGCGGCGGCCATCGTCGGTGTCAGCGCCACGGTGGTCCGCAATATGCAGCTTGACGCAACCGCCTCTTCCCTGATAGAGAGGGCCGAAACCGCCCGTGACTGCCTCAATCTCCACGGCTCGGGCGAGAACTGGGAGAGCCTGGAGAGCTGCCTGCGTTCCATCAAGGCCGACACCCGTCTCAAATCGCTCTGGATCACCCGTTCGGAAAACCTGATCGACGAATACGGTGAAGAGGGATACCTGACCAAAGCAGCGGACAGCGTCGACGAAAAGGTGTTCAAGGAGGCAGAGGCGCAGGTGGACCATCCCGACGGGTTCTTCGTCTCGAAAATGCGCGTTTCGGTCCCCTTTGTCGCCTCGTCCATCGAAGATCCCAAATGCATGCGGTGCCACAATGTGGTCGAAGGGGATGTGCTGGGTGTTTTGAATCTGGAGTACGACACAAGCGCCGAGACGGGTGCGGTGAAAGCGTTTTTGAGAAACCTCGTTCTCATCGTTCTTGCCGCGATCATCGCCATTCTACTGATACAGCGATATGCCGTCAAACCCTACAGAAAGTTCGTCGACGAGTTTTCCGAATCGATCAACAGGGCCAACGAAGGGGATTTCACCCGGACGGTTTCCACCGACTATCCCTCCGTCCAGATGCGGGAAGTGGCGGAAAACTACAATAAACTCATCGGGATTTTCAGGGATTCGATCGACTCGATCGTCAAGCGGTTCAACCTCCTCATCCGCGACCTCGACATTCAGGCGGGCCACCCCCTCGAAAAAGCGTCCCGGGCGCTTCATATGCTGGCGAACGTCTATCGGTTCCGATACGCCATCGAAAAAGACCCCTCCATCATCCAGGTCTACAACCATATCATCAACATCGTCCGTGACGTCACCCACGCGGAACATTTCAGTATCTACAGCGTCGACAGGAAAGAGCAGGTCAAGACGCTCGTCTACTCCACAGCGGCCACCCTTTCGAAACATCTGACGGAGAACGAGGAGCCGATGACGGAATACATCGAAAACATCGACGTGGACGAAATCACCTTCGAATTTCCGTCGATGACGCTCACCGGCGAGGACAAGATCTCCTTCTACTACTGCATTCCCGTGGATATCAACGAATATTCGACGATCATCATCGCGCTTTTCGCCAAAACGAGGGAGGAGATGGACCGCTACCGCGAATCGGTTCTCGAGTTGCGCTACTACCTCGAAAATGTCAAGCCGGTGATCGAAAGCAAGATACTGACCCAAAAACTCCGCGAACAGTCGCTGCTCGACGGTCTGACGGGGCTTTACAACCGCAAGTTCCTCGAAGAGTTCATCGACAAGATCGACAACCAGGCCAAACGCAGCCACACCAAATACGCCGTCTTGATGATCGACATCGATTTCTTCAAGCATGTCAACGACACCTACGGCCACGATATCGGGGACAAGTTCATCAAGCTCCTTGGGCTCATCATCCAGGATCATATCCGTGCCTCCGACATCGCTGTGCGCTACGGGGGCGAAGAGTTCCTGGTCCTGCTGCACGAAAGTACCAGAGAGGGGGCGGTCAAAGTGGCCGAAACGATCCGGAAGGACTTTTCGAAGCGGACCATCTACGCGAAGAAAGAGCGTATCAAAAAGACGATCTCCATCGGTATCAGCTTCTATCCGGAGAGTTCTGCCATCTCCCTGCGCGAGGCGATCAAGCATGCGGACATCGCTCTCTACCGGGCCAAAGAGAGCGGACGCAACCAGATCGTCCTCTTTCACGAAGATATGCTTGGCTGATCGTACGGTTGAGCCCGCGCTTTTGCCTCTCGCTTCGTTACGTTCTTGCCCGAGGGATGATCGGGATGTACCATCAGTGATTCAGAAGGTATCGCTCGAGTATGAGTTGCGCAGCGACGGAATCGAGCCTGCCGTCTCTGCGCTGGCGCGTGATACCCTTCATCATTTCCGCGGCTTCCACACTGCTTCCGGATTCGTCGACATAGACGATCTCTCCGTCGAAATCGAGGAGCTTGACGAAGTGGCGGATCCTGCGTTCCATCTCTTCCGAACTGCTACCGCCTTTGGGAATCCCCACGACCAGCCTTTCGATGCCCCACTCTTTCAAGAAGGCGTCCAGGTCGCGCGCGGCCTGTTCCCTGTTTTTCCGCAATATCGGATTCTGGGGTATCGCCACCTTCCCGTCCAGCGTAATCGCCGTACCTATGCGCTTGAGTCCTACATCGATGGCGGCGGTTTTCGCATCGGTGCCCACGTCACACCTCCCTGAAAAACCAGGCGGTCACGAAGAAGAGGAGGATACTCACAAGAGGTGCCGCGAGCAACACGATTCTCGTTTCCCGTGCGAGCAGATAACGTACAACCCCGTACCCGTAGAGAAAAACCGCCGCAATATGCAGGATCATCAGCGGCTTGTAGACGATCATCGAACGCACTATCGCGATGAAGAAAAAGCCGGCGCCGATCATCGCGGCCCCTTTGAGCGCCATCGACACATCCCTCTCTCTTGCGTAGGCCCGATAGAGCAGCAGGCCAAAAAGCAGAAACAGCAGCGCAGCGGCGACATAGAGCATCTCTCAACGTCCGTAGCGTGAGGTGATCGACGCTTTGGCGAGGGTGTGTTTTTCGATCATGGCAGCAACTTCGGCCGGAGGCGTGCCGGCATCCAGCGCGAGCTTCGCCACATCGAGTGCGTAGACGGTGACAATGTAGCGGTGGAGGCCATGCCCCCTGGGAGGACAGGCCCCGCCGTATCCCTTTTCTCCGAAATCGTTCATACTCTGCACCGCGCCGTCAGGCAGCATCCCTTTTTGAGGGTCTCCCGCACCGCGGGGCAGCCTGTGACAGCCGGAGGGGATGTTGAACACGAGCCAGTGCCACCACCCCCCTTTTCTCGGCGCGTCGGGATCGAACATCGTCACGGCGAAACTCTTCGTCCCTTTCGGCTCTCCATGCCACCGAAGTTCGGGCGAAATGTTCTTTCCGCGGCACCCGTATCCGTTATAGACCTGCGCCGGCGAAAGCCGTTGGGAAAGGTCGGGGCTTTCGAGCGTGAATCCCCCTGCGGCCAGAACGATCTGCAAAGCGAGCACCGCCGTCATCAGTCGAAAGAGTTTACCCATCTCATCGCTCCTCGTTTTTTGGTATTATATAGCAAATACAAAGGAGTATCTATGAAAGCGAAAATTTTCGGATACAAGGAGCTTCTGAAAACACTGGTCGAATACCATATCACTTTCATGGAGCGGCTCGCGAACGAAGGATACGAAAAGGTCTTCTCGATTCTGCTCATTCCCTATCCCCAGGGGGACGAAGAGAATATCCGTGAACTCGTTCAGCCCGTACTTCGGGAGAGCGACCGACTCTTCTATATCGAAGGCAAACTGATCGCGATGCTCCCGGGCACCGACTGGAACGGAGCCCTCAATGTCCATGACACCATCATCAACGCCCTGGCGATCGAACCGGTGGAGGAGTGCATCGTCGAGTATCCCACCGACGGCAGTAACGCTTTCGAGCTGATCAGCAACCTCTACGCCCGCTACGACGAGATCAAAGGAGAATGACCCTGCCGTTCTCGATGGCGATTCGCCCCTCCAGTTCCGCTTCGAAGAGGCGATCGCCGAATCTTTTCACCGCCTCTTCATAGGAAGGCGCCGATTTGCAGTAGAGGATGAAATCCTCCCCGCCGCTTGCTTCCTCCGATGCACCGAACAAAGAGGCAAAAGCGTCGATATCGTAAATCGCTTCCGCACGCCCCTCTTTGAGCAGGTCGTTCGTGCCTTCGCTTTCACCGAGGCGATGGGGAAGAACATAGATTTTCTTTCCCATCTTTTCGGCAAATGCGACACTGCGCATCGTTCCGCTGTCTCGGTCCGCCTGCGCCACGACGAGCACGCTGCCCAGGGCCACGACCGTTTCGTTGCGCACAACGAAACTCCACCCCCGCGCCCTGAAACCGGGTTCGAACTGGCTCATCACCAGCCCCTTCTCTTCGATCTCCCCGATCAAAGAGGCGTTGATGGCGGGATAGCGGTGATCAAGACCGCACCCCATCACGGCGATCGTATTCGAAACCCCGGCACCCCTGTGCGCCAGTGCATCGACACCCATCGCGGCCCCGCTGACGATGACGATGCCCCGTCTCGAGAGTGCGGCGGCAAGCTGCATCACGGCGCTTCGGGTGTAGCTCAGGGGTCTGCGGGAGCCGACGATAGAAATTTTCGGTCTGGCCAGAAGCGCCCGGTTCCCTTTGTACCAGAGGTGCGGGGGATAGTGCTCCATTTCCTCCAGTTCGGGAATCGGGAAATCGACTTTTCGAACCATTCTACAGCACCCACTGCCAGAGAGCATAGGCTGTCAGCGAAACGATCGCGACACCGATCAGATCGATCAGAAATCCCAATGTGGCCATCGTTTTGACCTGGATGATCCGCGAACTCATGATGATGGCGTTGGGCGGCGTGGCGATGGGCAGCATGAAAGCGTAACTGGCGGCCACTGTCGTGACCATCAGCACCAGGAGCGTTTCGGGATGGTCCACGCCGTAGAGCTGTGCCATGACCGGCAGAGCGATCGAAGTGAGTGCCGTGTTGCTGGTAATCTCCGTCGAAAAACTGATGGCCAGGGCGATCACGCCCAGCGTCAGCCATAACGGCAGCGTCTGGACGAAAGCGAGCTTGTGTGCGACGGCTTCGGCCAGGTGGGTCGAACCGAACGCCTGGGCAATGCTGAAACCGGCACCGAAAAGAAAGATGATCTCATAGGGTATCGCGCGGCTGTCCTCCCAGTTGAGCAGATCGATCCCGGGGAAAAAGAGCAACAGTCCCGATGCCAGCAGGAGAGCTTTTTCATTGAGTCCAAGCCCCGGATACCACGGTTTCACAGGTGTGTTCAGAAGCAGCAGCAGCGAGAGACCCCCCAGAATCCACAGCAGCTTCTTCTGATCTTTCGTCATCGCTTCGGTTCTCTCTTCCATCCTGCCGACCGATTCGTCTTTCATGCCATGCCCCAGTACGAAAGGCATCAGCAGAAGCATCGTCAAGACGACAGGAGAGGTCATTCCCATCCACTCCGTGAAGGTGGGAGCGTTCAACCCGATCTCTTCGAGATAACCCAGCAAAAGCAGGTTGGGCGGTGTGCCGATGGGAGTCAAAATTCCCCCGATGCTCGCACCGTAGGCGATCGCCAGAAGTATCCGGATTTTAAGGCGGGGATTTTCGGTGATGAAGAGTCCGATGGGCATCAGCATCAGCGTGATGGTCGTATTGGAGAGTATGGAGCTAAGAAGTGCCGACACGATCGCCATGGCGTAGATGATTCCGCGTGCCGTATTGGGAAAAACACGCAGCAGTCTGTTGGATATCTGCAGATGAAGATTGCTCTTTTGCATCGCGATGGCGAGCATGAATCCCCCGATGAAGAGAAAGATGATCGATTTCGCGTAGTTGGGTGTCACACTTTTGAGTTCGGTGATGCCGAAAGCGGGAAAGAGCAGAATGGGAAGAAGCGACACCACCCCCAACGGCAGCGCATTGTTGGTCCACATCACCACAAGCAGAATCACAATCCCGAGAAGCTGCGCCTGCACGGGGGTAAAAAACAAAGAGGCGAAGCCACCTCCCGCCAATGCGACAAGCAGGGCCAGACCGATCTTTTTCATTGCGACACCCTTTCTTTACGCCACCGGTCAGAACGGAAGGTAACGTCCGTCCGTCTCTTTGGGATGGGATCTCGTATCTTAGAGAGATTCTAACGAATTTTTCCGTAAAGTTCGTCGATATAGACCACATCGACGTCTTTGAGGATCTTTTTCGATCCGGCGAGAGCCTTGAATGTCGTCGTATGGGGATGCCCTATCGCGATGGCGTATCCGTGGGATTTCGCAATCTTCACCGCCTTTTTGAGCTGATTTTGGATATAGGCGATATCGGGTTCGTTATCAAGAAAGACATCGCGGGCCACGTAGGGATCGTGATAGGTTTTGCAGATCCGGGGCACGACGGTCCGGGGTGTCGTACGGCTGTCGATAAAGACAAAACCGTAGCGCTTCGCGATCGGATAGAAGCGTTTCATCGAGTCGTAGTCGGAGGTGAACCTGCTGCCTGTGTGGTTGTTGATGAAGTGGGTGCGGGGGAACCACTCCCTGAGCCTGCGCAGGCGCAGGTCGATTTCCGCCGACGAACTCTCCGTCGTCAGGGTCGCATCTTCGGGACTGTTGTAGTTGAGCGCCTCCATCGGCAGATGGATCATGAAATGTTCCAGACTGCCTGCGATCTTCGGTGTATTGGGGTGGGAAGCCGTCGGCGGGAAGATCGAGGGGGTAATGTGCCACGGAAGCGACCGGATCGCCCTGATCTGCGACGCATAGGCGACATCGTCGATGACGATGGCCAGTTTCGGCCGTTTGAGGCGGATCTCCTCCTTGACAGGCGGCTTCGCGCTCTCCTTTCCGCCCGCTGCGACGAAATCTCTGATTTCCGAAAGATTTTCGGTTTTTTTCTCCTCTTTTTTTGCGACGGGATGTCGGAAAGCGGGTGCGTGTCCGGCTATTCTCCTCTTCTGCTGCGATGCAAGTTTTTGGCGGAGTTTCTGCAGATCGTTTCTATAATCCGTCACCTTCTGCCGGCAGGCTTTGGCCGCCTCTTCCCGTCCCATTTCGTATCCGACCCATCCCGAAAGGGCCATCAGAACGAGCAGAATCAAAAATGCGACGGAACCGCCCAGCAGGTATATCTGCCAGCGGGCCGAGGCGCTTTTCTTGCGTTTGCGCGGGGTACGTTTCGGTTTTTTTGCGGAGGAGGAACGTTTTGTCATCTGTTATCCGAATCCGTGCCGGGAGGCACGGAAATTGCTAGTTGGTTTCCTGATCGACGATCTTGTTGGCTTTGATCCAAGGCATCATCGCACGCAGTCGTCGTCCCGTCACCTCGACCGGATGGTTTTTGAGATTGTTGCGCTCGGCGTTCATGCGGGGGTAGCCCGCTTGTCCCTCGAGGATGAAATCTTTGGCGAATTTGCCGTTTTGGATCTCTTTTAGAATCTCTTTCATCGCCTGGCGGCTCGCTTCGTTGATGACGCGCGGACCGCTCACCATGTCGCCGTACTCGGCGGTATTGGAGATGGAGTAGCGCATGTCGGCGATACCGCCTTCGAAGATCAGGTCGACGATGAGCTTCATTTCATGCAGACATTCGAAATAGGCCATCTCTTCCGGGTAGCCTGCGTCGACGAGTGTCTCGAAACCGGCCTGGATCAGGGCGCTGACGCCACCGCACAGGACCGCCTGCTCACCGAAGAGGTCGGTTTCCGTTTCGTCTTTGAAGGTCGTTTCGATAATGCCCGTACGGCCGCCGCCGATGGCGGAAGCGTAGGAGAGTGCCAGCTCTTTGGTGTTGCCGCTGGGATCCTGATGCACGGCGATCAGGTCGGGAATGCCGCCGCCTTTGACGAATTCGCTGCGGACCGTGTGGCCCGGCGCCTTGGGGGCGACCATCATGACGTTGATATCCTCGGCGGGTTGGATGCGTCCGTAGTGGATGTTGAAACCGTGACCGAAACTGATGGTCGCGCCGCTTTTGAGGTTGGGGGCGATTTCGTTGTCGTAGACCGCTTTTTGGGTTTCGTCGGGCAGCAGAATGACGACCACATCGGCCTCTTTGACCGCTTCGGCGACCGGCAGAACGGTAAAGCCCTTCGCCTGTGCCTTCTTCCAGCTGCTGCCGCCTTCGCGCAGACCGACAACCACTTCGACACCGCTGTCGCGGAGGTTTTCGGCATGGGCGTGTCCCTGGCTTCCGAAGCCGATCATCGCCACTTTCTTCGACTGAATGATGGAGATATCGCAATCTTTGTCGTAATAGACATTCAATGCCATATGGAATCCTTTGGTAAAAATTTGGGTGATTATATTGAAACGGTGCTTTGAATCATATAAATTTTCACATTCCCCCTCTTCGCTCCCTACGATGAGGCCTTCGCTTAACGAAATGGCGTCGATGCCGATTTTGACATGACACACCTTTTTTTACCGATGGTGACTGCTGCGAAGCATCGGTTTTTTAAGTTACTCTTTAGTACAATGGGTTCCAAAATCCAACATCCAAAACACACGCCCGGAGATTCTCATGGTCGAAAAAATCATCAAAAAAGTCAAATCGCTTCCTCCCCTTCCCGAAAGCGTCAACAAAGTCCGGATGATCTGCAACGATCCGGAAGGAACCATCAAGGAGCTGGTGCCGATCGTCAAGCAGGACCCGATGTTCACGGCGGACATTCTCAAAGCCGCCAACTCCCCGCTTTACGGATTCAGCCGGCAGATCACTTCGATCGACCAGGCCGTCGCGCTTTTTGGCATGGGCACGATTCAGGGATTCGCCATCTCCTACGCTGTGAGAAAAAGTTTTCCGATCGATCTCTCCCCCTACGGAAGCACCCATACCCATCTGACGGAAGTCTCCTCGCTGCAAAACGCACTGACGCTGCAGTGGGGCAAGAACCAGATTGCGACCCATCAGGCCGAAATGATGACACTTTCGCTTCTGATGGAGCTTGGCAAAGTGGT
This sequence comes from Hydrogenimonas urashimensis, assembly GCF_016593255.1. NCBI lineage: Bacteria > Pseudomonadati > Campylobacterota > Epsilonproteobacteria > Campylobacterales > Hydrogenimonadaceae > Hydrogenimonas > Hydrogenimonas urashimensis. The sequence goes on from NZ_AP023212.1 coordinate 725,398, forward strand.
CGCATCGATCGTCCTGAAAGAGGAGAACAAAGACAGAGCATTCACTCAGGCCATCGCGGAAGCGGAAACTTCCGAAGAGATCGTAGCGGTCGAAAAGGAACATCTGGGCATCTCCAGCGAATGGATCGCCGCCTTGATGTTCAAACACTGGCAGTTCAGTGAGAAAATGATCGAAATGATGCGCTTTCTGACGACACCGGAAGAGGCTTCGGAAGAGATCCGCAAACATACACAGATACTCCATGTCGTCAAAGAAGCGGTTCCTTTTACCCGTCCTCTCTGCGAGGCGTGTGTCCAGAGTGCCTATGAAAAGGCGGACCGCTACGGACTCGACGCCGAAACACTCCACGCGACCATCGAAAAAATCCGTCCATGAGAGCATTTCTGACGCGAATCGCCAGAGGAGCTTTAAAAAGGGATATCGAAAAGGAGAACCTGCCCCTTCTTGAAGAGCTGATTCGCGAGCAGATCGTCAAAGAGAGCGACGACGGACGGGTCGTGCTCGACTCGAAATACCGCGCCGGCACACTCGATCTCCTCCCATCCGGCACCGCGTTTTTGGAACTGATCGGGGCCAGGGGAAAAGACCTTCTCATCCCGCCGGAACATCTCCATGGCGCGAAAAACGGCGACTACGTCATCGTTCGCCGGCTTTTCGGAAAGGCGGGACGCCCTTCGGCCAAAGTGATCAAAATCGTTCAGCCCGCTTTCATCTACGGTATCGGCTACATCAAACGGACCGAATCGGGCCTGGAGCCCATGCACATCAAAACCGATCTGCCGATGGAGTTGGCAAGCGACACATCTGGCCTGGTGGAACATACGGTCTTCCAGGTGGACAATCGGACATCGAAGATTCTGCAGATTCTTGGCAATCTTGACGATCCGACGATCGACGAAAAAATATCCCTGGCCATTTTCAACAAACAGGAACGTTTCAGCGACGAGGCGGAAAGAGAAGCCAAAGCCTGGGGCGACGAGGTCGATGCGGCGCTCTATCCCGACAGGGCCGATCTGCGTCATCTTCCATTCTGCACCATCGATCCCGTCGATGCCAAAGATTTCGACGACGCCATCTACTGGGATGTGAAAAACCACACCCTCTATGTGGCCATCGCCGACGTCAGCCACTACGTCACGCCCGACTGCGCCATCGACAAAGAGGCGAAGCGGCGCGGTTTTTCGATCTACTTTCCCCACAAATCGATTCCGATGCTGCCGCGGACGCTGAGCGAAAACATCTGCTCGCTCAAACCCCGTGTGGACCGCCTCGCCTATGTCTGCCGTCTCGAACTCGACCCGGAGAGTCTCGAAGTGAAGAGCCACCGGTTTTTCGAAGCGATCATCAATTCGAAACGGCGCTACAACTACGACGAGATCGACGACTACCTTCAAAACGGCTTCGCCGGTGCCCCCGAAGAAGACAGAGAGACCCTTGCGTTCATATTTCCCCTGAAATCCGTGACCGACCGGCTGAGGGAAAAACGCCTGAAAAAAGGATACGACTTCCGCTCCACCGAAGTGCGCATGACCCTGGACGACAACCAGAATCTCGTCACCACACGTCTTGAGGAGTCGACCCCCTCCCACGCGCTGATCGAAGATTGTATGCTGCTGGCCAACAAGGCGGCGGCGGAACATTTCGATATCGGCATTTTCCGCGTCCACGAACCCCCCACTCCCGAACGGATAGAGAAACTCGTGGACGAACTCGGCAAAATCGGCATCTACGCCGAAACGCCCGCAGAGGATTTCCACGCCCTCGTTCTCGAACTTCAGAAAGAGGCCAGAACCAAAGGGGTAGAACCCTACGTGGACCAGCTCCTCATACAGACGCAGAAACAGGCGGCCTACAGCCACGAAAACGTGGGCCATTTCGGCCTGGGATTCGAACGCTATACCCACTTCACATCCCCGATCCGACGCTACAGCGACCTGACACTGCACAGACTTCTCAAGGCGATATTCTCCCACGATGAGAAGAGACGGGAGTACATTCTGCGCAACATCGAACCGCTTTGCATCAAAATCAGCGAACTGGAGCGGGAAGCGACGCGGGTGGAGTGGGACTTCATGGCCCGCAAATATGCCCGGTGGGCCGACGCCCACCGCGATGAGACCCTCCACGCCGTCGTTGTCGAAACCGCCCAGATACCGGCGGCGACGACCGACCGCAAGATCCTTGGCATGCGCATCTTCTGCGACAAGAGCGATCTTCTTCTTTTTGACCGCATCGAAGCGAAAGTCAACATCGTCCACCTTGCCCAGGCGAAGATTTTCGTCCTGGTGGAAAAAGCGACCCATCTGTTGGAAGACCACGGCAGTGAGTGAAAAGCGGCATGTATAAACGCGAATTCGACCAGCTTCTGGCTTCGGGAACCATCCCAAAATCCCTGATGCTCTATGGGGAGAACGACTACTACATCGACGCTTATGCCCGGCGTTACATCGCTCTGACGGGAGCGGAGGACGGGATGATGAAGCTCTATTTCGACGAATACGACTTCCAGGCGGCGAAAAACTACCTGGGGCAGAGCTCCCTCTTCGGAGACCTCAATCTCCTTTTCGTCAAGAGCGACAGGAAAATACCGAAAAAGGAGCTGACCCACCTCATCGACCTAGCCCATCGCAATCCCAACAACTTTTTTCTTTTCGCCTATATGGGAAGCGATTTCAAAACGATGGCATCCGCTTTCAGCAAAAAAATGGAAGCGGAGCATGTCCGTTTCTTTCCGCCGAACCTGCGGGAGGCGGCCGAATTACTCCAGCAGCGTGCCCGTGAACTCGATATACGCATCGACCGCTACGCTCTCGAACATCTATTGATGACTCTCAATCTCAACCTCTCCATGGCGATGAACGAGCTGGAAAAACTGGCCATCCTGGAGGGTCCCGTCGGAGCCAAGGAGATCGACGAGCATGTCTTCTCTCTCGCGCCGATGGCGATGGACACCTTTCTCTTCTCACTCTTTTCCAGGAAGCCGTTGAGCGAAATTGTACCCCAGCTTCAACAGCTCGGAGAGGACGAATTCGCCATACTCCGGGCGATTCAGTATTTCACGACCCAGCTTTTCATGTTCCACACCTATATCAAACTCCATGGCGCCCCCGACTCGTCGGAAATTCTGGGATACAGGCTGCCAAAACAGCTCGAGACACAGCGCGCGCAGCTCGCTGTCAAAATCCCCCTCCCTCTTTTTGAAAAGATATTCGATGCGCTCGCGGCGGGCGAAATCGCCATCAAGACCGCCGGGGGCTCCAGCCAGAAAGAGACACTCTTGTTGTCAATCTTAATAAAAATTAAATCTTTCTTAGGGTAAAATCGCGATGCTCTTTGCTCTTTCCCGACACCAGGCGGGAGAAAACCAGAAGGGCGAAAACCACAAGGAGAAACAACCTATGACACGACATTACGAGACACTCTTCGTCGTCAAACCGACACTGACGGAAGAAGAGATCAAATCGCAGATCGACACCATCAAGTCGATTCTGGAAAAAAACGGTGCCCAGATCGCCGGCGAATTCGACTGGGGCATGCGAAAGCTCGCCTACGAGATCGAAAAGAACCAGCGCGGCTACTACTACGTTATTTACTACACGGCTCCAAGCAGCCTCATCAAAGAACTCGAGAGAAATTTTCGCTACAATGAAGAGATTATCCGCTTCATGAATGTGAAATACGAAAACAAAAAAGAGATCAACGCATGGCAGAATCTCGTCAACAAAGCAGGCGCTGTGAGCGCGAAAAAAGCGGAAGCCGCACAAGCGGCCGAAACTGCAGGCGAAACTGCATAACTGAATTTCAAGGCTAATCGATGTTCAACAAGGTCATCCTGATCGGCAACCTCACACGGGACGTGGAACTGCGTTATCTTCCCAGCGGACAGGCACTCGCGAAGTGCGGCATCGCCACCAACCGCCGCTACAAAGACGCAAGCGGCAACCTGAAAGACGAGACGATGTTCATCGATTTCACCGTCTGGGGCCGGTCGGCGGAGGTCGCCAACCAGTACCTTCACAAAGGCAGCCGCGTGCTGATCGAGGGGCGTCTGACCCTCGAACAGTGGACCGACCAGAGCGGCCAGAAACGCAGCCGCCACTCGGTCACGGTGGAAAACCTGAAGATGCTCGACAGAAAAGGCGAAAACGAAGGGTATGCACAGCAGCAGGGCGGCTACGGCGATGCGTCGCAAAACTACGGCACGCAGCCGCAGCAGGGGTATACGCCGCCGCCGGCCCAGCCCGCCCAACAGCCGCCCAAGCCGGTTCAGGAACTGCCCGAAATCGACATCGACGAAGACGATATCCCATTCTGATTAAAAGATACAACAAAGGAACAATTATGGCTGAAAGAAGAAAATACTCCAAACGATACTGCAAATACTGCGAAGCGAAAGTCGAGTTCATCGACTACAAAGACCTTCCAAGCATCAAAGCCTCTCTTTCGGAGCGCTACAAAATCATGCCGCGCCGCCTGACAGGCAACTGCAAACGCCATCAGGAAATGGTCGAAAAGGCGATCAAACGTGCCCGTGCCGCGGCACTCGTGCCCTATGTCGTCGACCATAAGCGCGTCATTCCCAATCCTTTCGAAGAGATCAAATAATCGGATGCCCGGCAAGGCCGGGCATCTTTGCCATCCGACATTTTACCCCCTATTATCGATTCCCCTTCCATCTGTTTATTTGACCAATGTTTCCTCCAAACTCAATGATTGACCTGTTGTCACACAGTAATCACTATTTAATTTTTTTATAGAAAAAACGATGATATAGAGAATAACCTTTGGCGACAAAAGGAAGCCTATGTCATTTTTCTCAAATTTTTCGATTCAGACGCGAACGTTTATTCTCGTCTCACTGAGCATAGTCACCGCACTGCTGCTGGGAGCCACAGCCTATCTGGGCTTTTACAAAATGCATACCGCACTCGGTGAGCTCGAACATGCCCACGCGATAGAGCGCAACGCGCTCGACATAAAAAACGGTGTGCAGAATTACCAGCTCAGCAGCAACGGGGTCTATATCGACAAGGCGCGTGCCGCCCAATCTATCCAAAACATTGGGAAAGATATCGCCCGGATGAAAGCGAACCTCGATTTTCTGAAAAAATCCAACACCGAAAACGCCATCCAGTCCTCCGTAACGAAAACGAAAAAACATCTCAAGGATTTTGAAAAGGATTTGAAAAAGATCACGAAAAAATACGGGGCGCTGATCAAATTTTCGAACGGCCTTGCCAAGAAGACGAAAATCGCCAACGAGCAGCTGCTGAAACTGGTCCGCTTCAACCAGATGCTGGTAGCCGAAGAGTTCAACAAAGTCAATTTCAACAAATTCGGTTCGGCCTACCATCTCTTCAAACTCTTCGCGCAGATGGATGCGCACGGGCGGCAGTATATGCTCGACAGGGACGAGCAACACCTGAAACAATTCGACAGACTCTTCAAAAAGCTCTTCAAAAACCTCAAACGCAAACGGGCCGGCGCCTCGCTGGAACAGGAGAGAAAGATTTACGACGAAGTCTACCGGGCCGTGGAGTACTACGAAATGGCCATCAAGCGCTGGATCACTCTTTACAAACTGATCAGCGAGAAATATATGCCAAAAACGGTGCAGGATCTCGCGGATATCGAAACGGAAGCGGCACATATCGCCCAATACGAAACCAGAAACATGAACGCGACCAAATCGAAAATCCAAACCCTTCTTGTCACCATCGGGCTGCTGGCCATCCTCATCGTCTCCGCCATAGGCTTCCTGATAGCCAAATCGATCACGAGCGTCGTAGAGAGCCTGCGCAACGACATCGGCAAAATCATCGAAACGAAAGATTTCGGGCGGGAGATCCGTGTACTTTCCGCTGACAGCATCGGCGAAGTCGCACGATACGCCAACGAACTCGTCAAAATGGTCAACGAACTGTTCGAATCGTCCGAAACGGCCCAACGGGAGGCGCAGATGCGCGCCAAAGAGGCCCAGGAGATGCTCAAAAAGAATCAGCTCAGCGTCCGCCTGACACGAATTTTGACAAAAGCGCAGAACGACAATACCCGCATCATCCAAAAAAGCATCGAAGGCAATGTGGAATCGATCAACGAAATCAATGCCATCAACGACGAAACGCAGAGTGTCATCGGCACGATTCAGGAAGGAACGGACAGGCTGATCTCAGGGCTGGAGACGATGTCCATGATGAGCGAAGAGTCGAGCAGTCGCATCAGCGAACTGGACACGCATATCGAAGATATCACCGGCGTCATCGAACTGATCAAGGAGATATCCGAGCAGACCAATCTGCTGGCGCTCAATGCCGCCATCGAAGCGGCCAGGGCGGGCGAACACGGGCGCGGATTCGCCGTCGTCGCCGACGAGGTACGCAAACTCGCCGAACGCACCCAGAAAGCGACGTCGGAAGTGGAAGCGAATATCAATGTGCTGCGCCAAAGCTCCGCCATCGTGCTCGACACGGGCCGCCGGATATCCGACCAGACACACGAAACCGCCCGGAAACTGGAGATTTTCAAAGAGGATCTCCACCGACTCATCAGCAATGTCGGCATCATCCGGGAGCAGAATCTCAAAATCGCCCACACTCTCTACGCCGATCTTCTCAAACTCGACCATATGGCTTTCAAAATCAACGGGTACGCATCGGTTCTCGAAGGGGTGCCGGGCGAGTTCGCCGACGAGCATCAGTGCCGCCTCGGGCAGTGGTACGACAAGGGAGATGGAAAACGTCTCTTCGGCTCCACTCCCTCCTTCGCCAGACTCGCAGAACCTCATGCCCGTGTTCACAAAGCGGTCAAACTCGCTGTGGAGTGTACGCGCGACAAAACGTGCGAATCGCGTGTGGAAGAGATCGTATCCGATTTCAAAGAGGCGGAAGATGCGAGCGTTCAGCTTTTCGAAATTCTCGACGAAATCATCGAGGAAGCCCAGAACGGCACGGTCATGGCCAAAGCCTCATAACCTTTCGCAAAGTTCCTTGGCCAGCCTGTCGGCCAGCTTCAGAAATTTCGGGATGCGGCCCTCTCCCTCCATCGAGGTGACCGCATCTTTCGCACGTTTCAGATCGATCCCGGCCGCCGTGATATAAAGAGGGCGCCTGCTGCCGCCCCGATAGAGCTCGTACCCGTCCGGCAGCGAGGCGAACCTGCTTTTCGCGACCCCGATCACAGCGGTCTCTTCGTGAAAATGTTCATAGAGATAGGCACCCAGTCCCCACCGGCTCTTTCCGTCCAGAAAGACGTATCCGTCGATGACAACGCAATCCGGATGCAATCGATGCCTTTCGATCAGGTGAAGAATGGGAGGAAGTTCACGGCGGTAGAAGGCGCCGGGCACATAGGGGCTTTGAATCGGGGAGACACTCCGATAGAAGGCGGCGGGCTCCTTCTCTTCGAAGGCCTCGAACGCCACACCTGCGGCGCAGGCTCGATTCTTCCGGTACGCGACATCGACGGCGAGGATCATACTCTTTTAAAGAGCAGAACCTCTTTGTCGGGCTCGTCCGCGTACATCGTCAATGGAAATGTCTGAATCAGTTCGAGCCCTTCGCACGCGGATGCGAGCGATTCGATATCGTGATAGTACTGCACCACCCTGTCGCGCTCTCTTTTGTAGCACTGTTCGCCGCTTCGTTCGAAATAGTCGATGACCGTCTCGAGGCGTTCCCCCTCAAAACGCGAATCGAGCGCCAGACATCTCCTCTCGTCCGATCGTACCAGCGATCCGGGCGCTATCTCTTCGAAACCGAAACGCGTATTGATATCGCCGACAAAAATGCCACCGGGCACGAGAACGCTGCGGACACAGCCCAGAAATTTCGCAAGCTCCTCTTTGTCAAGGTAGTTCAGAACATCGAATACGGCGGTGGCCGCATCAAAGCGCGACTCAACATCGCACACATCCATGGCATCGGCTTCAACCCCCGCGCTTCTGGCTTTTTCGACCATCGTTTCGCTCAGATCGATGCCGTAGGCCCGCTTCAGGGAGAGCGCATCCGCAGCCTTGAGAAGGAACGCTCCGCCGCCGCATCCGATATCGACGAGGGAGGCGGGCTGCCAGCTTCGGAGAATACCGATGTAAAATTCGTAGAGACTTTCGATCTCATCCTCGAAACCGAGCAGCTCCTCGATTTTCGCGTAGAGTTCAAGCCCCACGAACCACTCTCTCCATCTGGGTGTAGAGGTTCATGATTTCGCTCTTTTTCGCGAGGAAACTGTGTTTGTTGGCAATCAGATGGGCACTCGACTCCATGATCGTCTCCGCCACTTTCAAACCGTTTTCCCGCATCGTCGTGCCTGTCTCGACGATATCGACAATGGCATCGGCCAGTCCCACGAGCGGTGCAAGCTCGATGGAGCCATAGAGTTTGATCACTTCGACCCCCATCGCTTTTTTGCTGAAATAGTTGCGGGTGATGTTGACCATTTTGGAAGCCACTTTCATCTGCGGCTTGCTCCAGTCGAGTTCCTCTTCGTTGCGGATGCCGACGGCGACCTTGCATCTGCCGATGCCAAGATCGAGCAGCCTGACAATGTCGAGCCCCTGCTCTTCAATCACATCGAGCCCTACGACACCGATATCGGCCGCCTGATGGGCCACATAGGTCGGAACATCCTGGTTGCGTACGAGCAGAAAACGGAACGCTCCCATCTCCAGAATCAGTTTGCGGGATTCGAATTTGAACTCGTCGCCGAAGATCGTTCCGAATATCTCCAGTGTCTCTTCGGCGATGCGGCCTTTGGGCAATGCAACGGTCAGCACTCACTATCCTTTATCATTTTTTTCATTCCTTTGAACACAATCGTTTCATCGATGACGGCACCGGGTATGGTTCGTGCGATAACCGCCGCGTCGCCACCTGTCACCACGACTCTCTTTGCTTTCGCATGCTTGGCCACCAGCGCCGCGATCGAACCGAGCATGGCGAAACTGACAGCATCCCGCGTATCGAGTGGAAGACGCTCCAGGGAGACATCCGGATTCAGCGTGACATCGAGTTTGTCGGAAATGGATCGGTAGGCGCCCAGCATCCTCTCCAAACCGGGCCATATCCATCCGCCCAGATGCCTCCCCTCCTCCATCAGATCCACCGTCACGGCACTGCCCGCATCGATGACGACACCCTCCTCGATGCCAAGACACGCCGCCTCACGATCGATACCGAGTCCCTTGTACGCCGTTTTCAGCAGATGCTTTTCGGAGAGATCGATCCACGGAAGGCCGAGCCGCCCGATCTTCCGTCGCACGCTCTCGTTGACGCTGATGAAAAAGACCCTCTGTCGTGCGTATCGGGCCAGACCTTCCGCATGGGAGAGATGCTCGACACGGCAGCCGTCGTACAGATGCATCCGGCTGTTGCCGATATCGCAGAGAATCATACCGTCACGAGGCTCCATCCTTCAGATTCCAGAAGCGCTTTCGCCTTCGAGCAGATCGGCGCATGCAGAAGGACGATGTTCTGCAATATCCGGTATCCGTAATGGTGTTCGATCTTCGTTTTGATCTCGAACCACTCTCTCACCTCTTTGCGCAGGACCCTGCTTTTCTTGTCGACGACGAAAACGAGGGTGTAACGGTTTTGCAAATCGACGCCGTGATAGACTCCAATCCGCTTTCTGCTCCCGATCGTACGGAGAGAAAAGGGTTCGAATCTCTTAAAAAGATATCCGCCGGCCTGCAGGGGCTTCATGATCTCCTTTATCAACGGGCGCCCTCCACCGTATCGTCGCTTTCGTCCGGTTCCGTCATCTTTTTCAACGCATCCCACACTTCGGAGAACCACGACCGCTCCTCCTTCGCCTCCCCGGTTATCTCTTCTTTCTCAGAAACACTTTCCTCGGATGCAGCCTCCCGTGTCGCGTTTTCCTCTTCCCCGCCGGCAGATTCCGGCGAAGGTCTCTCTGCCGCCTCCTCGGAAGTCTCCTGCGCACCGGTATGAAGCTTGAAGTAGTACTGTTTGTAGTACAGAGCATCCTCGGTCGTAAAGAGCCAGTCGTCGATTCTGTCGGGTATCTCGAAGATATTGGATGTGGAAAGGAGCGGATCGGTCGCGATCACGTACCCTTCCCGCTCGATGACATAGATGAACTCCCCGTAGATCGCCCCGACGAAATGGGCGAAAGGGAACTTGAGGGTATTGAGAATCTTCAGATCGGTGTCGCAGTGGTAGATGGTGCCGTCCTTGGCGAGAATGTAGATGCCGTCGGAGACGAAAATCACATCGCTGATCTCAAGAGACTGGGCATCCATCAGTTTCGGACTGACAGAGATGATGCGGTGGGGCGTGGCGGCTACGAGGCGGTTTCCGATGACATCGAGAAAGATGACATTGTTGAACTCCTCCCCTTTTCCGACAATGATCTCCCTCACCTTCTCCCCGGTCGTCTTGTTCACAATGACCAGTTTGCCATCGAGAGTCGGAATCAGCACCAACTGCTCAAGCATCATCGGGTTGGCGATGCGGATATCGGCCGTTACAGCCGTATCGGAAGCGTATTTGGATACGATCTTTTTCTCTGCGTAGTCGTATATGCCGTAACTGTTTCCCTCGAGCAGGAAGGCGATGGTTTCGGTCCCGGGAATAAAAAGCGCGGCCAGGAGACGCCGAGGCAGTTGCAGAGGTATCGTCTCGTTGGTCTCGGTATTGTAGACGATGCTCGGTTTGCAGTCGCCGGCGGCGGCCACGAGGCTGCCATGCTGCGCTATGTAGCGGTACCCCTTCGGAAGACGGTAGGGCTGAACGCCCTCTTTCGTGACGACCTGGCCGTTCTCCAGCGTCGCGGCTTCATAGCCCACTTCGACGATTTTGGCGGGCAGTTCGCCGTCGTAGCTCACCGTTCCTTGAATATTTTCGGGTTCGAAATAGTTCTTTTGGCTGCAGCCGGCATTGAAAAGAGAGAACATGCCAAGCAGAAACGCAAAAAGCGCGGAACGGATCATTTCGTCCCTTTGTCCGTCGCGATTCCGTAGTGATCGAGCATTTTCGCCACGGGGGCCAGAGGCGAGTTCTCGGGAATCATCGCCAGGCGCTCCTTCGCCTCTTTCACTTCACCCTTCTTCATCAGCAGGTAGGCTTCGTCGAAAACGGCGTAATCCTTCAGCAGTGCTGCGCTTCTCATCCGGTAGTTCTTCAATGCATCGGCTTGCTTCTGCAGCACGCCCAGATGGTAGGCCGCCAGGTCGGCGACAACGGGATCCTTGCTCGCCTGCAGCCTCTTGAGCCCTTCGGCATCCGCCGAAGCCACCGCATTTTTGAGGGCGAAGAGTTCCGCAAGCCGCGGGTTCTCTTTTTTCAGGGTCTCCATGGCGCTTTTGTCGGAAGGATCGGCCTGAAGAGCCAGGAAGGCTTCGTTCGCTCGAAGAAGCTTCTGCTCTTTCAGGTAGCCCATGACGCCGTAACCGATGCCTCCGAAAACGATGATGGCCGCCAGCGCCAGAATCACGACCCTGTTGCGTTTGTAGAAACGCTCCGCTTTGATCAGACCCGCAAGAAGTTTTTCATCCTGCGTCAACTCCTCTTTTGCGTACTCCACCTGCTCTTTGATATTCACGGCAACTCCATTTAAACTGTTTCATAAAAATTAGTGTGTATCATATCAAAACTAATCCTAAAAAAAGGAAAAAGCGACTCATGAAATTTGACGATGCGATGCTGCAGCGCCTCGAAAAACTCTCGATGCTGAAAATCGAAGAGGCAAAACGCGCGGAGATGATTACAGAACTCGAAAAGATCGTCGGATTTGTCGAAATCCTGAGCGAACTCGACACCGAGGGGCTCGATCCCTCTTTCAGCACTCTCGAAGGCGGCACGCCGATGCGCGAAGACACGCCGGATGAGAATCCGCAAATCCGCGAAATCATTATCGAAAACGCGCCGAAAGCGAAAGACGACTACTTCGTCGTTCCCGCTATCATCGAATAGTCCATGGTCACTCTTTACGGAATCAAAAACTGCGATTCGGTTCGCAAAGCGGTGAAATTTCTCAAAAGCAATAACATCGATTACGAATTGGTCGATTTTAGGGAAAGACCCGTTGAATGCGACACGATCGACCGATGGCTTCGTCACGTTCCCATCGACACCCTTCTCAACCGGCGCGGCACGACCTACCGTACTCTCGGGCTCAGGGAGTTGGGGCCGGACGATGGGGAGAAAAAAGCGTGGCTCTGCAAAGAGAACATGCTGATAAAGCGTCCCGTCGCGGAGACCGACGACGGCAGGGTCGTCGTGGGCTTCAACGAATCCAACTACAAGGAGCTCTTTTTATGAGCAATGTCGCACTCGATATCCGAAAACTTCTGAAAAATGTCGTCGCCTACAAAGCGAGCGACCTGCACCTCGTCAGCCGCAGCGAACCGCAGATCCGTATCGACGGACGGCTCGTGCCCCTGAACCTTCCGAAACTCGAGGGGGAGGCGATCGAGCAGATGTGCTACTCGATCATCACCGAGAAGCAGAAAAAGTCGTTCGAAGAGCACAAAGAGCTCGACTTCGCGATCCAGATTCCCGAAGTGGGCCGGTTCCGTGCCAACTTCTACCGAACCATGGGTGACGTTGCGGCGGCGTTCCGTGTCATTCCGACCCATACCCCCAGCCTCGACGATCTCGAAGCGCCCCAGGTTTACAAAAAACTGATCCAGCGCGAAAAGGGACTGATCCTGGTAACCGGCCCGACAGGAAGCGGTAAGTCGACGACCCTCGCCGCCATGCTCAACGAAATCAACATGAGTGAACGCAAACATATCATCACGATCGAAGATCCCATCGAATTCGTTCACGAGAACCACCAGTCGCTCTTCTCCCACAGGAACATCGGAACCGACACCGACTCTTTCGCCACGGCGCTCAAATATGCCCTCCGTGAAGACCCCGACGTCATCCTGATCGGCGAGATGCGGGACAAAGAGACGATCGCGGCGGCTCTGACGGCGGCGGAAACGGGCCACCTCGTCTTCGGTACGGTCCATACCAATTCGGCGGCACAGACCGTCAACCGTATCATCGACGTTTTCAGCGGGGACGAACAGCCCCAGATCCGGGCCCAGCTCTCCACCTCTCTCGTGGCGGTCATTTCCCAGGCGCTCCTGCCCAAGATCGGGGGCGGACGTATCGCGGTTCCCGAAATTCTCATCAGCAACCCCGCCATCGCCAACCTGATCCGCGAAGATAAGGTGCACCAGATCTACAGCCAGATGCAGCTTGGCCAGGGCGAAAGCGGCATGCAGACCCAGACGCAGGTAATGGTCAAGCTTGTCAAAGGCCACATCATCGAAAAGAGCGAAGCGCTCCGCTTCTCGACCCGTCCCGACGAACTCCTCAAAGCGCTCCAGCACGGCTGAGACCCGCCCCCTCTTTGGGGTCGGGGCCGAGCCGGCAGCTTTCTGACAATCTTTTTCTCTTACATATACTCTCACGCAATTTATGGTATTATTGCGCCAAATTTTCACCGGTCGCGAACGCCGGTGCCCAAGGAATGATGCCATGAGTACGTGGAGCCCCTCAAGCTGGAGAGATTTTCCGATCAAACAGCAACCCGTCTACAAGGACCCCGAAGCGGTCAAAAAAGTAGAGGAAGAACTTGCTAAGTTTCCCCCGCTGATCTTTGCCGAAGAGGCGAGAAGTCTTCAGGACAAACTGGCCGATGTCAGCCGGGGCGAAGCGTTTCTTCTTCAAGGAGGCGACTGCGCGGAGAGTTTCAACGCTTTCAACGCCGACACGATCAAAAACCTGTTCAAAGTCCTGATGCAGATGGCGGTCGTCATGACCTATTCGAGCGGGAAGCCGGTTGTCAAAGTGGGACGCATCGCCGGGCAGTTCGCCAAACCGCGCAGTTCCGATTTCGAAGCCAAAGGGGATGTCAAGCTTCCGAGCTACCGTGGCGACATCGTCAACGATGCCGATTTCGAAGCCCAGGCGCGGGAACCCAAACCGGAAAAACTGATCAAAGCCTACTACCAGTCGGCGGCGACGTTGAACCTGCTGCGTGCTTTCGCCCGCGGCGGCATGGCCGACCTGACGAAGGTACACACCTGGAACCTCGATTTCGTCAAGGGCAAAGCCCTCGGCAAACGCTACGAAGAGCTCGCCGAAAAGATCACCCAGGCGATGGATTTCATCGCCGCCTGCGGCATCACGCCCGAAAACACGCCGCAGTTGCACGAAACGGTTCTTTATACCTCCCACGAAGCGCTGCTACTGGGCTACGAAGAGGCGATGACACGCATCGACTCGCTGACAGGCGACTGGTACGACTGTTCGGCGCACATGCTCTGGATCGGTGACAGAACCCGCAATCTGGACGGTGCGCATATCGAATTTTTCCGAGGCATCAAAAATCCTGTCGGGGTCAAAGTGGGACCGAGCATGCAAGCCGACGAGCTGATCGAACTGATCGACAGGCTGAATCCGAAAAACAGTCCGGGCCGCCTGACACTGATCGTGCGCATGGGCGCCGACAAGGTCGAAGAGCTCTTTCCCCCGCTCCTGCGGCGCATCACGGCCGAAGGCAAAAATGTCGTCTGGAGCTGCGACCCGATGCACGGCAACACGATCAAAACCGACACGGGCATCAAAACCCGCGAATTCCACAACATTCTGGCCGAAGTGAAGAAATTTTTCCAGATTCACAAAGCGGAAGGAACCATCGCCGGCGGGCTTCATCTGGAAATGACAGGTGAGGATGTGACCGAGTGTACAGGCAGCCAGAGCTGCAACATCACCGTCGACACCCTTGCAGACCGCTACCATACCCAGTGCGACCCGCGCCTGAATGCCAACCAGTCCCTCGAGATGGCATTCATGGTTTCCGAATTTTTCAAAGATCTCCACAAATAGAGCGATACCGCTTCTTCGCAGGGAGTGTTTTTCTACACTTCCGCTTTTTTTATCCGATTTTTAGATAGCAAACTATTGAATTTCAGCAGAATTTACCTATAATTGGGGAATTACAAAGGGAGAATTTTATGCCTTCGATAGAGAAAATCGCCGACGTTATCCGAAAAAGCTGCGAAGAGATCGACAAATCCTTTACGGAAGAGAAGGGACGCGAAGCCAAAGAGAGTGAAATAATCCAGAAGGTGATCAATACCTTCTTCGACGAACTGAAAAGATCGGGGTTTTCGATGGATCTGGAAGAATTCATCGAGAACAGAATGGAAAAGAAATCGAAGCAGTGCCTCGATATCGCCAAAGAAAGCATCGACACCTTCAAAAAGACCAACAACACTCTCAAAGAGATCACCGATACGCATACGATCCAGATCGAACAGATCGCAGAAGAGACCAAAGAGATCGATGTCAATACTTTCAAAAGACGGTTCCAAGCTTTCCAGCAGGATCTTCTCGAAGAGCTGGAACAGGCCAACGACATCATCAAACATCTCGAAAACGAGATCGTCGAACTGCAGAAACAGTCCAACATCGATCCCCTGACAAAACTCTTCAACCGCAAAGCGCTCGAAATCGACAGCAGGGAGCTTCTCAAACACACCAACGAACGCAATCTCAACATCGTCGCAATGATGATCGACGCGGACGACTTCAAAAAAGTCAACGACACTTTCGGCCATATCGCCGGCGACAAGGTTCTTATTCTTCTGGCGAAACTCTTCAAGTCGACGATCAGGGAGTACGACCGGGCCTACCGCTACGGCGGCGAAGAGTTCCTGATCCTCTTCAACCGTGCGACCATGGAGCAGGCGGTGAAAGTGGCGGAACGGATCATGAACGCGGTACGCAACAACAAGCTGATCTACAAAAACCAGGTCATCCGCATCACTCTTAGCGTGGGACTTACGGAACATCAGAAAGGCGATACACTCGAAAGCATGATCGAGCGGGCCGACGCCGCGGTCTACGAAGCGAAAAAGACAGGAAAAGACAGGCTGGTCATTCGCTGAAATGGAAATGAACTGGTTCGATATCGTCGCAGCCGCGCTGATCGTCCTTATCGGCGTCAAGGGCATCTTCAACGGGCTTGTCAGAGAGCTCTCCGGGCTGGCGGGACTGATCGCGGGCATCTGGCTGGCGTCGCTCTACGCCGACGGTGTCGGACGCTGGCTCGGCACCCATCTTCTGCCCATCGACTCCGTCTCGGCACTCGATTTCATCGGATTTCTGGCCATTCTTACAATCACGTGGCTCTTTTTCATCGTCATGGGAGTCGCCGTCACGAAATTTCTCTCCATCGGTGACTCGGGGGTCGTCGACAGGCTTTTTGGCTTTCTATTCGCTTCGGCAAAAGTTTTCATTATTCTGGGTGTGATCGTTTTCGCGCTTTCCAGGATCGATTTTGTTAGGAAAAACAGCGGCGATTTTCTAAAAAGAAGCCGGCTCTATCCCTATTTCGTCAAAACGGGCGAGGCCATCGTCCACATGGAGCCCGAAGGGAGGGTAAAAAATTCGGAAATTCTAAAAGACGAGGCGGAAAATTTCATCAAAAAAGATACAATACAGACAGAGAAAAAGGACAAGCAAAGCAAAAAAGGCTCCCAATGAAACAAGAGAACCGGGTCGCGACCATACCTCTTATCTCCTACGAGACCCTTTTGGCCCAATTCAAACAGCTTTTACGCTCCAGCCGTCTGAAATTCACCAAGCAGCGCGAAGTGATCCTCTATACTCTCTACACCCATTCCGGCCACTTCACCCCGGAAGAGCTCTATCACCTGATCAAAAAGGAGACTCCGGAGCTCAACACGGGCATCGCGACCGTGTACCGCACCCTCTCGCTCCTGGAGAGCGCGGGCATCGTCACCTCCATCTCCTTCGGCACGCAGGGAAAAAAATATGAACTTGGCGTCAAAGCCCACCATGACCATATCATCTGCACAAATTGTGGTAAAATTCTGGAATTTTTTGACGAGGCGATCGAAAGGAAACAGGAACGGATCGCCAAGGAGGCCGGCTTCATCATGAAAGACCACTCCCTGAAAATTTTCGGTATCTGCCCCGAATGTCAAAAAAGAACAGAGTCATAAATCCCAGCAAAGGAAACACGAGATTGATATTTGACAATCAGTATCAGAAACTGCGTATCGAGAAGGTCCAGAAACTGCGCGAAATGGGGATCAATCCCTATCAGAACCGTGTCGTCAAAGAGTGTACGAACAAAGAGTTCCTCGAAAAGTACGCCTGGCTCAAGGAGAGCGAAGAGAAAGAGGCCCTGAACGAAAGCTGCACCGTCACAGGGCGTATCAAATTCCTGCGCCTGATGGGCAAGGCGGCTTTCGCCAAGATCGAGGACGAAAGCGGCGTGCTGCAGATCTATTTCAGCCGCGACGACCTGGGAGACGAGTGGTTCAAAACCGTCAAAAAGATGGTGGAAGTGGGCGACATCGTCGCCGCCACGGGCTACCCCTTCATCACCCGCACCGGGGAGCTGACCCTGCATGCCAAACGGCTCGAGCTGGTCACCAAGGCGATCACACCACTTCCCGAGAAGTATCACGGTCTTCAGGATATCGAGCTGCGCTATCGCCAGCGCTATCTGGACCTCATCATGAATCCGGAAGTCAAAAAGACCTTCCTGATGCGTTCGAAAATCGTCAGCCTTATCCGCCGTTTCTTCGAAGAGCACGGATTTCTCGAAGTCGAAACACCGATGATGCACCCGATTCCCGGCGGCGCCAACGCCCGACCGTTCATCACCCACCACAACGCGCTCGGGGTCGATCGGTACCTGCGCATCGCGCCGGAACTCTACCTCAAGCGGCTGATCGTAGGCGGCTTCGAAGCGGTTTTCGAAATCAACCGCAATTTCCGGAACGAAGGGATGGATGCGACCCACAACCCCGAATTCACGATGATCGAATTCTACTGGGCCTACCACCGCTACGAGGACCTGATGGAGCTGACGGAAAAGCTTTTCGAGTATCTCTTCAAGGAGCTTGGGCTTCCGACGAAGCTTCCTTACGGCGATCTGGAGATCGACTTCTCCACCCCTTTCAGGCGCATCGCCTACAAGGAAGCACTCGTAAAGATCGGAGGCGTTCCAGAAGAGATTCTAGACGATGAGAATGCCATGCAAAGATATCTGAAAGAGCATGGCGTCGAGGTGGAAGATCATCTGAGCAAAGGGCAGCTCTGGGGCGAACTTTTCGACGCTTTCGTCGAAGAGAAACTGATCAATCCGACTTTCGTCACCCACTTCCCGATCGACATCAGTCCTCTCGCACGCCGAAGCGACGACAATCCGGAGATCGCCGACCGTTTCGAACTCTTTATCGCAGGCAAGGAGATCGCCAACGGTTTCAGCGAGCTCAACGACCCCCTCGACCAGTACGAGCGTTTCAAAGCCCAGGCGGCCCAGAAAGAGAGTGACGACGAAGCGATGCACATGGACGAGGACTACGTCAAGGCACTGGGCTACGGCATGCCTCCGACAGCGGGCGAAGGCATCGGCATCGACCGCCTGGTGATGCTGCTGACCAACCAGCACACGATACGCGACGTCATCCTGTTCCCGGCGATGCGTCCGCTCAAATCGCAGAGCGAAGAAGAGAACAAAGAGGAGAAAGAGGAAGAGAAATGACCATACTGCAACAAAACGATGCCATCGTCTACGACATCATCGAAAAGGAGCTTCGGCGCCAGACCGACCACCTGGAGATGATCGCAAGCGAAAACTTCACGTTTCCCGAAGTGATGGAGGCCCAGGGGAGCGTCTTTACCAACAAGTACGCCGAAGGCTACCCCTACAAACGCTATTATGGCGGATGCGAATATGCCGATGCGATCGAGCAGCTTGCCATCGACCGCGCCAAACTTCTTTTCGGGTGCGAATTCGCCAACGTCCAGCCCCACTCCGGCAGCCAGGCCAACGGCGGTGTCTATGCCGCGCTGCTCAAAGCGGGCGACAAAATCCTGGGGATGGACCTCAGCCACGGCGGCCATCTCACCCACGGTGCAAAAGTGAGCTTTTCTGGGAAAAACTACCAAAGTTTCACCTACGGCGTGGAGATGGACGGACGTATCGACTACGACCGTGTCGCCGACATCGCCCAGATCGTCAAACCCAAACTTATCATCTGCGGCGCCAGCGCCTACGCACGGGAGATCGATTTCGCCAGATTCCGTGAGATCGCCGACAGTGTCGGAGCCCTGCTGATGGCCGACATCGCTCACATTGCGGGACTCGTCGTCGCCGGCGAGCATCCCCACCCCTTCCCCCACTGCGATGTGGTGACATCGACAACCCACAAAACACTGCGCGGACCCCGCGGCGGTCTGATTCTGACCAACGACGAGGATCTGGCCAAAAAGATCAACAGTGCCATTTTCCCGGGAATCCAGGGAGGACCGCTGGTGCATGTGATCGCTGCCAAAGCGGTCGGTTTCGGCAAAAATCTGGCCGATGAGTGGAAAATCTACGCCCGCCAGGTCAAGGCCAATGCCAAAATTCTGGCCGATATCCTGATGGCCCGGGGCTACGATGTGGTCAGCGGGGGCACCGACAACCATCTGGTTCTCGTGAGCTTTCTCGACAAGGATTTCAGCGGCAAAGATGCCGATGCCGCACTCGGCAATGCCGGTATCACCGTCAACAAGAACACGGTTCCCGGCGAAACCCGCAGCCCGTTTGTCACCAGCGGCATCCGTATCGGATCGCCGGCCTTGACGGCACGGGGCATGAAAGAGGCCGAATTCGAAACCATCGCCCATGCCATCTGCGACGTGCTCGACGATATCGGCAACGAAGGGACACAGGCGAAAATCAGGGAAGAGATGACGGCACTCGCGCGACGCTTCGTCATTTACGACCGACCGACCTATTAAGGAGAAACATGTATAATGTCGATACGCAGCTCATCAAATTTGTGACGGATCACTACTATATCCAGCGGCCGAAGATCGTCGAAAAGATCAATTACAACGGACGCATCTTTTACAACAAATTCGAGCGTATCGACGAACCGTTGAACCGCATCGTCATGAACAGGCATGCCGACGGCGAAATCGTGGTGGCTCACGATTTGATCAACCGCTTCGACAAGGTGGAGAATATCGTCTTCGACTACAACGGCAGAAACCCCGAACGCTTCTGGCACAGAGCCCAGCTCATGCTGCGGGAAGAGGGTTTCATCAACTTCACGGCATACGAAACCAAAACGCCGGGTCACCTGCATCTGTATGTCCACAAGGGGCATACGACATTGACGGAAGCCTACCAGCTGGGCCGTCTGCTCTCGACGAAACTGGCCACACGACTTCCCAGGGAGTGGAGAATGTTCCCCACATCCGACCTGCCAAGAGAGTATAATATACTGATTCTCCCCTACCGGCTCTATGCCAAAGAGCGGGGAGCGTCCTGGTCGAAACATATGTAAAGCGCATTGCAAGGAGATAAGTATGGAAGAAAACAACGAGCTCGACAATCTGATCATTCAGACGGAGAAACCCTCCGGACTGAAAAAGCTGCTGCTGGCGGCCGCCCTGCTGCTGCTGGTGCTTATCATCATCATACTTGTCACCAAAAGCCTGATCCAGCCGGAGGAAAAACCGCACGCTTCGATCATCCTGCCGCCCGAGCCGGCGGTTGAGAGCAAACCCGCCGCAAAAGAACCGCTGTTTGAAGAGGTGCCCATCGAAGAGGAGAAACCGGGAAAGGAGCCGGTGGAGAAGGTGATCGAAAACGTCAAGAGCCAGCAGCCGGCGAAAGAGGAGCAGGCTGAAAAAACCGCTCCCGCCCCTGCCCCTGCCGAAGAAGAGGCGACAGTGGAGGAACAAAAGCCCAGAGAAGTCGCTCCGCCTCCCGCCAAACCCGTGGCGGAAAAACCCGAAAGCGCGCCGAAAACCGCGGCGCCGAAGGGAAAATACTTTATCCAGGTGGGTGCCTTTTTCCGCTATCCTCCCAACAAAAAGTTTCTCAAATCGATCGAAAACGAAGGGCTGCACTATCTCATCGTCGAAGGAAAACGGGCAAGCAGACCCTACAAAAAGGTCCTGGTGGGACCCTATCCGACCAAAGCGGCGGCCAGGGCGGACCTGGAGCGGGTGAAGAAGCGTATCAATCAAAACGCCTACATCACGACGAAAAAATAGCGCGATGGTTTTCGTAAAAAAAATACTCTTCGACCAGTTCGCTCCGCCGGCGCTCTATGCCAAGGTCCGCGACCACTTCAAAGAGGATGTCACGATGCTCTTCGAGAGTGTCGGCGGCAGCGAGGAGGGCAACTGGAGTTTCATCTTCGTCGGAGCCAGGGAGCGTCTGGTCTACAGAGAAAACAGGACCACCTATATCGACGAACTGGGCAACACCCACACACCCAAGAGCGATCCTTTCGCTTTTTTGAAATCCTACTACGCAAAGATCGACCAGGAAGCCTACAGGCAAAAGCGTCTTGAAACAGGTCTTGGTTTTCTGGACGGTTTTATCGGCTATATCGGCTACGATATGGTCAAAGTCTTCGAACCGGTTCTCAAACCCTACATGGATGCCCTCGAGGATCGCGACCACATTCCCGATCTTGATATGATCCGCCCCCGTCTCGTGATGGCTTTTTCCCACAAGACGAGCGAACTGAGCCTTATTACCTCCGACGAAGCGACTTATGAGACTTTCGACTCCCTGATCGACCTTATCGAATCGCCCTACGAATACCTGACGATGAAGCCGATCGAACGGAGCGAAGGGGGTGAATTCGCCTTCGACGAAGCGAAATTCCATACAATGGTCGATGACTCCAAAGAGATGATCAGAAGCGGCGATGTCTTTCAGATTCTAATGTCCAACCGCTATACGGAGAAAGCGAAAGTCGACCCTTTCAGTTTCTACCGGATTCTGCGGTCGAAAAACCCCTCTCCCTACCTTTTCCTGCTCGAATTCGAGGATTTCGCCATCGCGGGCAGTTCCCCGGAGGTGATGGTGCGCCTGACCGATGGCAACATTCTGCTGCGTCCCATTGCGGGTACCCGACGCCGCGGCCGCACTCTCGATGACGACAAACGGATGGAGGAGGAGATGCTGAGCGACCCCAAAGAGCGGGCCGAGCATATCATGCTGGTGGACCTGGGGCGAAATGATGTCGGCCGCGTCGCCAAGGCGGGCACCGTCAAAGTCACCGCCCTGATGCGGGTGGAGCGTTACAGCCACGTCATGCACATGGTCAGCGATGTGGAAGCCAAAATCGACGAGGGCAAAGACATGTTCGACCTCTTCGCCGCCACCTTCACCGCCGGCACGATGACGGGTGCGCCGAAAATCCGCGCCATGGAGCTCATCGCCGAATTTGAGGGGATCAAACGGGGCTTCTACAGCGGCAGTGTGGGCTATTTTGGATTCGACGGCAACATGGACAGCTCCATCACTATCCGTACCGCCCTCGTCAAACCGGATGAAATCGTCCTGCAGGCCGGCGCCGGCGTCGTCGCCGACAGCAGACCCGAGCTTGAGTATCTGGAAGTGAAAAACAAACTGGCGGCACTGCGGAGCACCCTCGACGACCTGCGTGTGCCGACAAAAAACTGATGGCCGCGAAAGCGGCTTACGTATGCTTTTGACTTTTCACTCAAAGGAGGTCTCATGCGCCATCTCTTCGCCGTTTTCGGCAACCCGGTCTATCACTCCAAGTCTCCTTTGATGCACAATCTGGCGTTTCGCAAACTGGAGTATCCTGGATGCTACACGCGATGGCTCATCGAAGAGGGGTCGAAACTGCGTGATATTTTTCTCTCCCTGGGATTCAAGGGGGTCAACATCACCGTTCCCCACAAGGAGTGGGCCTTTAAAGCGGCCGATGTGGTGGAGGATTTCGCGGCGGAGGTGCGCGCTGTTAACACACTGGTACTCAGCGACGGAAAACTCTACGGTTACAACACCGACGCGCCCGGCTTCTATCGCGCACTCCGGAAGCTTGGGCGGGTCAAAACGGCGCTGATTATGGGGGCGGGGGGGACGGCCCGGGCTCTGGCGCTTTACCTGCGAAGCCGGGGCATCGACGTGGAAGTGGTCAACCGCTCCCCGGGGCGTCTCGACTGGTTCGAAAAGGAGGGATTCGTCTGCCATACATGGGAGGGGTTCGAAGCCAAAGGACACGATGCCATCATCAATACCACCTCCGCCGGTCTCACCGACGATGCCCTGCCGATGCCCAAACCGCTTCTGGATGCGGCCCTCGCCCACGCAAGATACGCCGTCGATGTCATCTACGGCAGGCAGACCCCTTTTCTTAAAGAGGCGAAACGTCTGAAACTTCCCCATTTCGACGGTTCGGAAATGCTTCTGCAGCAGGGAATCATCGCCTTCGACCACTTCACCGAGCACCGTTACGCGCTGGAGGAGATCGAAACGGCGATGCGGCCGTTTCTGGAATTATAGCGCTCACTTTTAAACTTTCACCCTCTCCTGCAGCGCCCGTGACAGCGAAAGCATGTCGATGTTCTCCAGACTCACGCCGGTGGGTACCCCCTGGGCGATCTTCGTGAAGATCAGGTCGTAGCCGCTCAGCTTCTCTTCGATGAAGAGTATCAGCGCATCGGTGGCGATGCCGGGAGTGAAGGCGAAGATCACCTCCTCGACACCCTCTTCCACCCGGTCGATCAGCCTGCCGCTGTCGAGATGCTCCACCGATTCTATGACGAAGTAGGTCCCGTCGTACTCACCGCTGCTTTCGATCTGCAGAATGTCCTTGGCATGCTCGACGATACAGAGTTTCGTATGATCCCGCGTCATGTCGGCGCAGACAGGGCACAGTTCGTCTTCGCTCATGGCACCGCACCGTTCGCACCGGTGCACGCTCTGTACCGCCTTTTCGATGGCATGGGCGATCTTCATCGCTCCGAAATGGTCTTCCATCACCATATGGTAGGCCATGCGCTGGGCCGATTTCTTCCCGATGGAAGGCAGCGCTTCCAGGGCGTCGACCAGATTTTCGTACGCTTCGATTTTGGCTTTCATGGTTGTGATTTTACCCTAAAACACTCCCTTTCGAGATGGATGATCGCCTCACGAAAAGGAAAAGCCTCCTGGCATTGCAGATATTCGACGATCTGCCGGTCGCTTTCGGAACCGGAGCGCTGAAGTTTCTCGATAAAGCACCCTTTTTCATCCTCGTGTCCGCACTTGTCCAGGAGCAGGAGTTCCCCGCTTTTTGCGACATTGGCCCGATAGTAGTTCAACAGCAGCCAGAAGGCGAGTGCCGGTTCGCTGTAGGTGTCGAGAACCTCTTTGGAAAAATCTTCGAAATCGCTGTATCCGCTCTTTTCGAAAAGGCCGGCGATCAGATCGATCATCGCGTTCAAAGCACGCATCGGCACCGAGTAGAGGATCAGCCTGCCGGCCCGTTCGCCTCCGCTATAGAGGGCTCCGAGATAAAGGCGGACGCCCCGCTCGACCTCGTCGGCGAAGAGCTTGGTACGGATGCCAACCAGGCCGATGTCGCAGAAAGCGTGGCGGGCGCACCCTTTCAGGCAGCCGCTGAAACCGAGTGAGATGCCCAGCCGTCGGCATCTCTCCAGCGCCAAAGACGCGCTGCTCTCTTTCGTATCCATCAGCGAATAGACACAGTACCTCGAACCGGCGCAGGCGAGAATGCCTTCGTAGCGCGGGGCCGAATGATCGAATGGGACATCCGGCGGCAGATCGGGGATGTAGAAGTTCTGGTCGCAGCCGATGCGCACCGTATCCACTCCGTACCTGTCGCATATATGCAAAATCTCCTCGACCTGTGGCGCATCCGTTTCGCCGAATCGGGTCGTGTACCGGTGGGCGTAGAGACCGTTTTTAAGACGCACCCTCCGCTCCTGTCGCCCTTTTTTCATAAGGCTCTCCCCCGCTCCTTCGAGAAGACCACGGTACCGTTCGGCAATCTTTAGCCGCAGCGTTTCGATGCCGATCGATTCGATCATGTGAAAGAGACGGGCACGTGAACGGCTCTCCCGGGGGCCCTCCTCTTTGTATATCTTGGCGACCGTGCGAAAGAGCGCCACGGTTTCGGCAGGCGTGACGAAGATATCAAGGGGGCACGCCGTGTGCGAATTCTTTCCGCCGGCATAGAGATTGAAGCCGTAGACCCCATCTTTTTTCGCCAATGCGAAATAAAGATCGTTTCCGAAAAAAGAGAGGCTCTGGGAGAGTCTGCCGCTGATGGCGGTGTTGAATTTGCGGGGAATCATCCCCACATACTCCGGCTTTTTCAGAAAACTCTCCTGCATCGCCAGCACGAGCCCGTAGACCTCCATGACCGCATCTTCGGCAATGCCGTCAAGGGGGTCGGTGACGATGTTGCGGAAGTTGTCGGTGAAGGTCTGCCAGGCGGTCATGCCGAAATCCTCGATTTTCCGGGCGGCTTCGAGCGCCGAATGGTAGTCAAGACCGTGAAGTTCGAGCTGTGCCCGGGAGGTGACGATCATCTTCGCGTCGGCCGACCGGGCCATACGGTAGATTCTCTCGAAACTCTCCACGCCGATGCGGCCCGCGGGCACGCGTATGCGGAGAGTGAAAGTTTCCGGTGCCAGTTTATGGTTGAAGATACCGAAATTCTTCAGGTAGAAACGGTCCGATTCATCCAGATGCGTCGGATCGAGTTCCGTAAGTTTTTCGTAGAACTCGACCGGTTTGAGTTGTCGTTTCAGTTTTTCTATTTTGTTGAGTTTTTTCTGTTCCATTTCAATGGCGATTATACTCCACGTAAACTCCCCGGCGGCTGAAATTTTCGCTTTGGGCCAAATTATGGTAAAATCGCGCGCAGAAACGCCGCATTTTCAATCTTCACGACATAGTATCAGGAGCACTTTTTTGGCTGAATTGGATTATTACGAAATACTCGAAATCGAACGCACCGCATCCCAGGAGGCGATCAAGAAAGCCTACCGGAAAATGGCACTCAAATACCATCCTGACCGCAATCCGGACGACAGGGAGGCGGAAGAGAAATTCAAACTGGTCAACGAAGCCTACCAGGTCCTCAGCGACGAACAGAAGCGCGCCGTCTACGACCGCTACGGCAAAGCGGGACTCGAAGGACAGGGATTCCACGGATTCGAAGGGCAGAGCTACGAAGACATCATGGACGATCTTTCGGCCATCTTCGAATCGGTCTTCGGCGGCGGATTCACCGGCCGGAGGGCGAGCCGGGGGGCCGGGGAGAAATACAACCTCGACCTCTCCGCCCAGATGGAGATCAGTTTCAAAGAGGCTATCTTCGGTGCCAAGAAAGAGCTCAAGTACCGCTACAAGAAACCGTGCGAAGCCTGCAAAGGAACCGGAGCGAAAAACGGCGAGGTCAAAGAGTGCGAATACTGCAACGGTCAGGGACAGGTCTATATGCGCCAGGGATTCATGACATTCGCGCAGACCTGCCCCCAATGTCACGGCAGCGGCAAAACCATCAAAGAGAAGTGCGCGGCATGCGCCGGACGCGGCTACGAAGAGGTCGAGACGACGATCACCGTCGATATTCCCGAGGGAGTGGACGACGGCAATCGGCTCCGTATACCCAATGCCGGGAATGTGTCGATCGACGGACGGCGGGGTGACCTCTATATCACCTTTTATGTGGAGGAGGACGAGCACTTCATCCGCCACGGCGACGACATCTATCTGGAGGTGCCTGTCTTTTTCACCCAGGCGGTCCTGGGGGATACGATCGAAATTCCTACGCTCCGGGGCAAAAAAGAGCTGCGGCTGCCCCAGGGTGCCAAGGACAAGCAGCAGTTCGTTTTCCGCGGCGAGGGTGTCCGCAACGTCCACAGCGGGCAACTGGGCAACCTGATCGCCCAAATCCGAATCGTCTATCCGAAATCACTGAACGACCACCAGAAGGAGCTGCTTAGAGAGCTTCAGGAGAGTTTCGGCATCGAGAGCAAACCCCACGAAAGCATGTTCGAATCGGCTTTCGACAAAATCAAGGGATGGTTCAAGAAGTAACCGGGCGGCAGAACCCATCTTATGGATACCTGTGCCCGGCAGAAATGAGGCGCTTAGTCGGCCAGGTAGTACTCGATCGTCGAAACGACCCGCACCTTCTTGATATAGGGCGTGTTCTTGTCGCGGTTTGTGATGGAAAACTGCCCCTGCCGCGCTTTTTTGATTTTTCCAAGCCGGCTTTGGGAATCTTTCGCGAACTTCTGTGCCACTTTTCTCGCGTTGCGCGTCGCCTCTTCTATCATCTCCGGCTTGACACTGTTTAGCTTCGTGAAAAGATACTCCGTCCTGTTTCCGTACTCGTTGCGTTCGAAAACAATCCCCTTCTTTCCCAGCTGCGTCAGCGCCTGCATCGATTCCCGCACCTTTTTGACCCTGGGAGTATAGACCGTGATGCTCTGGCGCGCCACGTAACGGAATTTCACCCGCTGCTCTCCTCCGTACTCCTGCGCCAGTTTGTCGGTGATGGCGGGGCCGTTGATCGTTATTTCATTCCTTTCAAATCCCGCGTTTTCAAGGAAGGCGACGATCTCTTTTTTGTCTTTTTCCATGCTCTCGTAAAGTGCGGCGAGGTCATTGTCTGCCCGTGTGAATGTGATCGGCCAGAGGGCGATGTCGGCGGGATATTCTCTTTCCGAAAGCCCTTTGACCGTCACGCTCCGTTCGAAGGATTTGAACCTTACAATACTCTCACCCAGCAGATACCCCAGCGACGAGAGCCCTACGATGATTGAAAGACCAAGAACCAGCGACTCTTTCATTCGCATCTTTTTCTCCTACTCGTTTCTTCGTTTGCGGATTTTGGTCCGTTTGTAACCGGTTTGATGGAGAAACGTATTGGGGTCTTCGTCTTCTTGGTTTGTGTAGTAGACATCGCCCTGGGGCGTTTTCCAGCGGTGCCTGAAAGCGTCGGTGTCGAGTTCCACTTCGCCGGTATGGGGATTGACATACTCCTCCTGTCCTGTCAGAACGAGAAAATTGTCGTTCATGATCTCCTCTTTGTTGATGCGGGTTTTTCGGAGAATTTCCTGGTCTATCTGCCGAATACGGTCGTAAATCTTCATGACGATGCGGGCGCGCTCTTTCTGTCCATGCGCCTCCTTGAGAATCCAGTCGGGATTGAAGCGGATGGAAAAACGCATGATATCCATCACCGGCTTCCAGCGGTCGAAAGATTTGACGGGAGCACGGAACGAGAGCGTGCGTGTATTCTTCCAGGTCATGGCCCCCCGCATGTCGACGATGCCCGTCATCATGATTTCGCGGAAACGTGTCCCGCCTTCCGTGTACTCGAAAACGCCGCCTGCCGCGTCGCTGGTGAATGTCGCCTGGGGCATGCCCGCGGAGGCCAGCAGTCTGTTCATATAGGCCAGCCCACGGTCGATCGCGAGTTTCTCCCCCGGCAGAGGGCGGAGCTTGAGAATCCTGACGTTCGCGGCGCGGGGATGGTAATAGGCGAAAAGAGCCTTCAGGAAGGTTTTGGCATCCATGATCTGCTTCACTTCCGCTCCCTGGTAGTTGCTGCCGGGCGGGAAGAAACCGCCCCCGATACCGAGATGGGCATAGACGATATCGGGGTAGATATGAAACGCCACCGTTGCTTTTTTGTCACTCTTGTAAAGAAGGTCGCATTTGGCTTCCATCGCGTTCAGTGGACCGCCTGCCTGAAGGGCATTGACACGAAAAATACCCCCCTCATGCTGCCATCCTTTCGGAACCAGTATCGAAAAGGCCCTCTCGCGTGGCTCATACACCCTTTTGAACGCCACTCCTTCGTATCCGTAAAGAGCCGCGGGAATGCAAAAGAGGATCGCCAAAAGGAGCGTAAGCGCGAAGCGCCTCTCTTTTTCTTTCATCATCTTCTCCTTTCCGACACTCCCGGCGTGTCTGAAACCCCCTATGGGACTATTGTATCGAAAACGGTGTCAGAGGAGGGTTAGGTAAAGAGGGGTGCATGAAAGGCGACAGTGCGAAAGCCCCGCGCAGGGCTTTTGGGCAAAGTTACCTGTTCGCACGGTTTAGAGGCAGAAGTTCACGCTTTCGGTAAGCCAACAGGATTGTCGCGGCTACCACGGCGGCGACGTAGTAGACAAATGTCGGAATCGGCACCGGGTCGCCTTTGGCGTAGGAGTGCATACCGCTAAGATAGTAGTTGACGCCGAAGTAGGTCATGATGACGGAGCTGAAGGCGAGCAGGGAAGCGACATTGAAAGCGAAGACGCCCCGCATCGATTTGACAAATCGCAGATGCACGACGGCAGCGTAGACCAGAATCGTTACCAGCGCCCATGTCTCTTTCGGGTCCCATCCCCAGTAGCGGCCCCAGCTTTCGTTGGCCCAGACACCGCCCAGGAAGTTGCCCACCGTCAGAAGCGCCAGTCCGGCGATGAGAGCCATCTCGTTGATGTGGGTCAGTTCGCGAATCGAGTATTCGATGTCGGCACGGTTTTCGCCGTGCCTAATGATGTAGAGCCACAGCGTGATGAAACCAAGAAGCGCGCCAAGCCCCAGGAAACCGTAACTCGCCGTAATCACCGCCACGTGGATCATGAGCCAGTAGGATTTGAGAACCGGAACAAGGTTGGTGATCTCGGGATCGAGCCAGTTGAGGTGGGCGACGAAGAGTATGAGGCCCGCAAGAATCGCCGTAGCCGCCAGCGTGATCGGAGAGCGCTTCGAAAAGATGAATCCCGCCAGCAGTGTCGCCCATCCGATGTAGAGCATCGATTCGTACCCGTTGCTCCAGGGAGCGTGTCCGGCGATATACCAGCGCAGTCCGAGGGCAGCGGTCTGGATGAAAAAGCCGGCAATCAGAATGGCCATGCCGATGCGCACCGCCCATTTGAGGTTGAACTTCGGCTTGATGATATGCCCGATGGCAAGAAACAGAAGCGCCAGACCCACCAGAAGATAGACGGGAACCAGCCTCTGGAACGGTTTTGTCCGGTTCATGAGAAGTTCCGCATCGATCCGGCCCTGTTCGGGGATGATCGCCGCCCCGTAGAAATTCTGATACTGCCGTATCACCTCCAGCGCCTTGTCCGCCTTCGTCCAGTTCCCCTCCTTCAGTGCCGTATCGACGTTGCTGAAGTAGTTGGCGAGGATCGCCTGCACGAATTTCCCGCTCTTTTCGTCGAAATGTTTGATCGCGTCAATCGGCGCGTACCAGCGGCCCGTTTTGTCTTGCGGGTTGGGGAAGATCCGGAGCATGGAGCCTGTAAAAGTCATGTACATCACATTGACCCGTTCGTCGACTTTGAGAAGCTCCTTGTCCAATACGCTGCGCTCCGCGGGGCGTTTGCGCGTGATCTCTTCGACCCGCTGCGCCAGTTTGTAGCCCTCTTTCCTGTCGAAATCGAAGAAATCGTCGAAGGTGGCGTATTTCGCCTTGGGGTCGATACCGAGAATTTCGTTGATTCCCGGATGGGAGACTTTGATCATCGGAACTTTCTGCCACTGATCGGGACGGACGATCATTCCCAGGAAAACCTGGTCGGCATCGAGTCCGAAACGTACCTCTTTGCGACTCACCTTGCGAAGAACCTCTCTTGCCAGAGTATCGATCGGTTCGATACGCCCGCCGTTGTCCTGCACAAGAAGCCTGCCAAATTCATGGGCATGGGCTTTCTGGATGAGAGGGAGTCCCAGTTTTTTCGCTTCCGCAAACTCGTCCGCATGAAGCGGGAGCGCAAGAGAGCCCACGAGAGCGAAAACCGCCAGGGCAGGCGCGCACTTTTCGGCCATTTTCTGCAGGTCCCGCGCCCTGCGCATCAGATTCTGGAACCTGCTCGAATAGGTGAGCATCGAACCGAACATCCCGATCGCCAGCAGCAGATACCCCAGATAGGTGGGCCAGGTACCGGGGTCGTGGTTGACAGAGAGAATCGTCCCCTTCTCGTCCATGTCGTAGGAAGACTGGAAAAAGCGGTAGCCGCGATAGTCCAGAACATGGTTCATATAGATT
Source organism: Hydrogenimonas urashimensis (assembly GCF_016593255.1). Classification (NCBI taxonomy): domain Bacteria; kingdom Pseudomonadati; phylum Campylobacterota; class Epsilonproteobacteria; order Campylobacterales; family Hydrogenimonadaceae; genus Hydrogenimonas; species Hydrogenimonas urashimensis. The sequence goes on from NZ_AP023212.1 coordinate 756,234, forward strand.
CGAAAAGGCATCTCGACCTTCTTTTCCGGATCGATGACGACCACCTCACTGGCGTAGGAGGAGGGACTCATGGAGCCTGGGTAGCGTTCCAGCTGGAAATCGACCAGTTTCAGCGCAAATGGCAGCTTTATGACGCGGGAGCCGTAACTAAGAGCGACATCCCACCCTTTTAGCCGCACATGCGCCTCTTCGCCGGGTTCTCCTTTGGTTCCGTACAGCGTGACCTTTTTTGATGCATCTCCCATCGCCACATTGAGTTCCACGACATCGAGAGAGCGGCGCATTGCCGGGGATCTGCCTTCTGCTGCACTCTCGATGACCACTTTGGCATGGGGAAGCGCCTCCTTGATGACGAAATTGATGCCCGAGCCGCTGTAGAGATAGCGGGTCTGAAGCTCTCTGTCGCCCCGTTCGAGTATGCCCGAGCTTTTGTCATCCATTTTCAGATACTGCAGCGCGAAAGGGAGTTTGGCCACCAGCTTTCCGTCGGAGAAACCGATTCTGATGACGGGCTTGGCACTCTGGACATCGCTTTCGAAGGCGATGACGAATGCGGGTGTTTCGTAATTTTCCCCCGCTTTGAGCGTCACCTGCGTGGGGGTATCGCCCGATGCGACCATCATCGTGATGATGGCGCCACCCTTCGCATCCGCGACAATTTTTTCCACCGCGTCGGGGATATATCTTAAAACCTCGATCGTCAGGGTGTCGCCGTCGAGCCGTATCGACTGCTTCATGCGATTGCTGCCGATTTTGGAGAAGAGAACCGGTTTCGCGTAGGTCAGATGTTTTCCCTCTTTCGCGGCGTCGACCTGGATGAAGGTGCGGTCGGTGACCAGCTCGTTGCTTGTCGCCCCTTCCCGGATATGCATGATCCCCTCGTACCCCACATACCGGGTGATCGCCGCTCCGATTAGGATGATGATGAATGCGGCGTGAAAGATGAAAATAAGCGTTTTGCCGGGACGCCACATGCGGTACCGGACGATATTGGCCACGAGATTGATAGCGAGAAACAGAAGAAGGAGTTCGAACCATTTGGCGTTGTAGACGAGCGCTTTGGCGGTCTGCGTGCCGTAGTCGTTCTCTATGAAGGTCGCGGCCCCGATGGCGAAAGCGAAGATGAGCATCATGATGATGGCGCTGTGCATCGAGAGCAGATAGTCCGTTATTTTTTTCATAGGTGAAACTCCGGCAAGATCAGATACCGACGCGTGCGCTCCGCCCGGGTCGTCACGTCGGTTTACAAGTTGATTATCTTACCGAAAAGAAAGGCTTTAAGAGGTAAAACAGAGAGCTAAATTCAGTATATAAGTCTCACTTCAGTTCGCTCCAGCGCTTCCCGATGTTGATACTGGTTTTGAGCGGTATTTTCAGTGAAACGATGTTCTCCATGATCTCGGAGAAACGGCCCGAAAGCCTCTCGGCCTCTTCCGCCTTGATCTCGAAAATCAGTTCGTCGTGAATCTGCAGAAGTATCGCGGCATCGAGCGACTCCTCTTTGATGATTCGGTGGATTTTCAGCATCGCCATCTTGATCAGATCGGCGGTGCTTCCCTGGAATACCGTATTGCCCGCTTCCCGCAGATAGGCGGCCAGCTGCATCGGGTTGGCATGTTCGAAATCAAAATAGCGCCGCCGTCCCAGCAGTGTCTCCACATAGCCACGCTCTTTCGCTTTCGCCTCGATCGACTCCAGGTACGCCTTGACCGTCGGGAAGGAGGCGAAGTAGTTTTCGATGATCGCCTTCGCCTCTTTCGTCGAGATACCCAGTGTCTGGGAAAGTTTACGGCTTCCCATGCCGTACAGCAGACCGAAGTTGACCGTTTTGGCGATGTTCCGTTTCGAAGCCGCCTCCTGGGGACCGAAAAGTTTGATGGCCGTCTCCATGTGGATATCCTTCCCCTGCCTAAACGCTTCGCTCAACACGGGGTCGCCGGAGAAGTGCGCCAGTAAACGGAGCTCGATCTGGGAGTAGTCGATGCCTGCGAGCAAATAGCCTTCGGAGGCGACGAAGCCTTCGCGGATGCGGCGACCCTCTTCCGTCTTGACCGGGATATTCTGGAGATTGGGGTTTTTGCTGCTGAGCCGTCCTGTTGCCGTACCGGTCTGGATGAAAGAGGTGTAGATGCGGTGATGGGGATCTTTTCTGCCCAGTTTCAGCAGTGGCTCGATGTAGGTGGTCATCAGTTTGTGCAGTTCCCGGTAGGCCAGTATCTTTTCGATGATCGGGTGGGCGCCTTTGAGGGAGTCGAGCACCTTTTCGTTGGTGCTGTATCCGCCGGATTTGGTCTTTTTGCCTCCCGGAAGGCCCAAAACAGCGAAGAGAATCTCCCCAAGCTGTTTGGGGGAGTTGATGTTGAACTCCCTGCCCGCCGCTTCGTAGACCTCTTCCGTGAGCCTCTTCAGACGGAAGGTGATCTCGGTTTTGAGCGATTCGAACCGCTCGATGTCGATCGCGATGCCGTGGCGCTCCATGGCGATCAACACGTTGATGAAGGGGTACTCCACCTCTTTCGCCTCCTCGATCAGGTGCTCGGCCCCCTGCAGCTTCAGCATGCCTGTGAGCCTGTCGTAGAGTCGGTAGCACATCCAGGCATCTTCGGCGGCGTATCGGGTCGCCTCTTCGATCGGCACGCTGCTGAAATTCTCCCCTTTTTTTACCGTATCCTTGAAAGCGACCATTTCGTAACCGAAATAGCGCAGCGCCAGACGGTCGAGCCCCACCGCCCCTTCGGGGTCGACAAGCCAGGCCAGCAGCATCGTGTCGGCGAAGGGCTCCCTCTCGTCAAAACCGAACACCTGATAAAGAAGCGCCAGGTCGAATTTGAGATTGTGCCCGAAAAAGGCTTTTTTGAAAAGGATTTCGAAAGCCTTTCTGGCATCGTCGACAGAAACCTGTTTCCCGACGCCCAGATAGCTGTGGGCCACCGGGACATAGTAGGCACGCGACTCCTCGAAACAGAAGCTGAAACCAACAAGCGAAGCGTATTTGGTATCCAGCGCGTCGGTTTCGGTATCGATGGCGACGGGTGTCTCTTCTTCGATACTCTCCAAAATGTCAAAAAGGGCATCGGCATCGTCCACCAGTACCGCTTCAAACGGCGCAGACGCCGGGGTTGCGGGGGTCGTGTTCGCATTCGCATCGCTTGCGCGCTCTTTCTTCAGCCGTCGAAGAATGTTGCGCATTTCATAGCGCTCGAGTTCGTCGCGGATTTTCAGCAGCGGGTCGCTGGGCGGCATTCTGAAGGCGGTGAGGTCGCAACTGTCGAAAATATCGTCTCTGAGAGTGACCAGTTTCTTGCTGCGGTAGGCATCCTCTTTGTGTTTGAGAAGGAGGTTTCTGATGCGTTCGGGTTTGACGTCGTCGATATGCTCATAGATGCCGTCGAGCGTTCCAAACTGCGTCAGAAGTTTCACGGCGGTTTTGGGCCCGATACCCGGCACACCCGGCACATTGTCCGAACTGTCGCCGATGAGTGCCTGGTAGTCGGTGAACTGCCTCGGATGGATGCCGTACTTCTGAACACACGCCGCTTCGTCGATCTCCACCTTTTTGATCGGGTCGAAGAGCACCACATGCCTGTCGTCGATGAGCTGGTAGAGATCCTTGTCGTGACTGACGATGCGCACTTTTATCCCCTGCTCCCTGGCACACTTTACCATCGAAGCGATCACATCGTCCGCTTCGTAATGGTCGAGACTCAGTTTGGAAAGCCCCATCTTTTCGATCCATTCGATCGCCACGGGCAGCTGCTGTTTCAGTTCCTGCGGCGCTTCGGGACGCTGGGCCTTGTAGTTGGGATCGATCTTCTGCCGAAAACTGGGTCCCGGTGCATCGAGAGCGAAAAGAAGATAGTCGGTCGGGTACTCTTTTTCCAGATTATGGATGAGATTGGCGAAGCCGGTCAGAAGGCCCGTGGGAAAGCCTTTGGAGTTTTTGAGCGGTGGAAGGGCGTAGAAGCTTCGGAAGAAGAAGCCGAAGGTATCGATAACGGTCAATGTTTTCATAACCGCAATGATACCAAAAGAGCCTTAACGGCGACTATGCGTTCCAGCGTTCGGCAAGTTCCGTCATTGCCTGCTGCAGCGGCTCTTCCGGGAGTGATGCCTTGAGGGCCAGGTTGGTCGCTCTCTTTCTGCACTTTTCGCTGAGGGGGTTTCGGACGCTGACTGCCTCGGAAGCGATCCGCAGCACCCAGGCCTCCTCTCTGGCGTCTCCGTCCGCCTGGTTGGGCATGTCGGCCCACTGGATCAGATCAGCGATTTTGGCGTCGAATTCCCAGTGGCGGAGCATCGCCGCGCTCACTTCCGCCGTCGTGGCGTCGACATAGTTGCGTTCGGTCTCCCGGATATCCCATCCCGCTTCGAGCTCCGCCTTGAAAGTGGCATCTTCCCCTTCGCGCAGCAGTTCGTCGGCAATGACGATCTTGCCGATCTCCTGCAGCAGAGCCAGGAGTCGAATCCGCTCCACTTTCGCCGGGTTGACCGCTTTCATCCACTGCTGCGCCAGCATGCTCTGGAACTGTGAAACTTTGGCGAACGCCTCGCTGCTGATGCCGTAGGGGCTCAGATTGGTGCGAAGAATGTTGCGGACGGAGAGGTTGATGACCAGATCCTTGACACTCTTCATTCCCAGCAGCGAAACCGCCTGCTCCACATTCGTGATCTCTTTGCGAAGGCCGTAGAAAGCGGAGTTGAGAAGCTTCAGCAGATCCGCTACGACCATCGGATCCTGCTCCACGATCGACGCGATGGTCTTTACGTTGACATCCGGATCGCTGTAGGCTTTTTCAATTTCCGTGACGGTCCTGGGAAGTGGGGGAAGAGAACTGATACGTTGAACCAATTGGGAGTTTATCATCTTGTCATGCCTTGCCGTATGGATTATGAACCGAATTTGACACTGTCGGATCGGGCGCGCCGTTTCGCTTTCCGTTTCGCGACTTCCCGGTTGAAGGAGAATATGGAGTAGATCGCCCATAACAGGAACATGGAGGCCAGGATTTCGTACCCGATGGCCCACATCATGAAGAAGCTGATGAAATCGCCTTTGGCTAAAACGGTATAAAGATCGCTCAGGCTCCCTTTGGCCGAAAAGGCAAGCATCGCCAGTGTTCCCGTGATGTAGGGCCCGAATATGAAATAGAGGGCGGCTTTTATGTAGGCATATTTCGGATCGCCACCGACCAGATCGGCGACGGTGAGCTGCTGATGCAGGAAATCGCCATGATTTTCATACATCAGATCCTGGTATTTTGGCATCGATTTGTAGAATTTCGTACGTTTGGCAGCCATATTCTCCCACTTTCTTAAAAAATGATATATTGATCATTATTGTATCATAAAGCGATACAACTTCTTTGAGATGATTTACTTATGTTGACAATTTTTTATCAATGAGTGTTGTTTTCTGTTTCCGGGTCCCGTCCCAGCTCTCTTTTTAGAAATGCTCCGGTATAGCTTCCTGTTTCCCGGCACTTTTCGGCCAACTCTTCCGGTGTACCGGTAGCGACGATTTTGCCCCCTTTACTTCCGCCTTCGGGGCCCATATCGATGATATAATCGGCATTTTTGATCATATCGAGATTGTGTTCGATCACCAGCACCGTGTTGCCCAGATCGGTCAGATGGTGCAACACCCGCGTGAGCCGGTCCACGTCGGCAAAGTGCAGACCCGTCGTCGGTTCGTCGAGAATATACAGCGTATTGCCCGTATCCCGACGGCTCAGCTCTTTCGCGAGCTTGATACGCTGCGCTTCGCCGCCCGAGAGTGTCACGGCATTCTGACCCAGGGTGATATATCCCAGTCCCACATCCTGCAGCGTCTTCAGTTTCGCGAAGATTTTCGGAATGTGCTCGAAAAACCGGAGCGCTTCATCCACACTCATAGCCAATATATCGGCAATATTTTTACCTTTGTAATAGATCTCAAGTGTCTGGGGATTGTAGCGGCGCCCCTTGCAGGCATCGCATTTGACCATGATGTCGGGCAGAAAGTGCATCTCGATCTTGATCTCTCCTTCCCCCTGACACTTCTCGCAGCGCCCCCCTTTGACGTTGAAACTGAAACGCCCCGGCTTGTAGCCGCGTATCTGTGCCTCTTTCGTCTTGGCGAAAAGGTTGCGGATCTCATCCATGACACCGGTGTAGGTGGCCGGGTTGGAGCGTGGTGTGCGGCCGATGGGGCTCTGGTCGAGATAGATCACCTTGTCCAGATGATCGAGACCGGCGATCTCGACACCGTCGACCTTGTGCACCTTTCTGGCGCGGTTGAGAATCTCCTTGGCCGTCGGCAGGAGCGTCTGAAGAATCAGGGAGCTCTTTCCGCTTCCGCTAACACCCGTAATGCAGACGAAGTTGCGCAGCGGAATCTTCGTGGAGAGATTTTCGATATTGTTGATCGTCACGTTCTTTATCTCCAGCCACTCTTTCTGCGGGCGGCGGTGGAAATATTCGATCTTCTTTCGGCCCGTGAGGTATTCGGCCGTGAGGGTATCGGCCTTCTTGAGATCTTCCAGTGAACCGGCGAAGGTGATCTCGCCGCCGAACTTCCCCGCGCCCGGCCCGATGTCGACGATGAAATCGGCCGCTTCGATCGTCTCTTTGTCGTGTTCGACGACGATCACGCTGTTTCCTTTCTCCCGGAGGGATTTGAGCGTCCTGATCAGTTTCTGCGTATCCCGTTCGTGCAGCCCGATGCTCGGCTCGTCGAGGACGTACATGACACCCGTCAGCCCGCTTCCGATCTGGCTGGCGATGCGGATGCGCTGCGCCTCGCCGCCGCTGATGGTGCGGGCGTCGCGCCCGAGCGTCAGGTACCCAAGACCCACATCGTAGAGAAAAAAGAGCCGTTCCCGGATCTCCTTGAGAATCGGTGCGGCGATCATCGCCTGCTGGGGTGTGAGGTCGGCGAAACTCTTTTCGTCGTGGAAAAAGGCGTAGCACTCCTCGATCGGCATGTCGATGATTTCGGCAATCGTTCTGCCACCCGCTTTGACAGCCAGCGACTCGGGCTTGAGGCGGTGGCCGCCGCAGCTGTCGCACACCTTTTCTGTCATGTAGTCGCCGAACTCCCTGTCATCCTTGAGCATGTCGTAGGAGATTTTGACGATGCCGGGCCAGACCCTCTCTATGCGGTGGCGTTTCCATGTAAAGCTGACCACATCGGGCGTCCCGTAGAGAATCTGCTTTTTCTGAAACGCCTCCAGCTCTTCGTAGGGCACATTCGTGGGAATCCCCGCCGTCTCGCAAAAGGCGATCAGAAATTTGAAATAGTAGCTGCGGTTGAAACCGTACATCGTTTTCACCGCTCCCTCGGCGATGCCAAGATGCGGATCGATGACCCGGTTCAGATCGAGGGTGTAACGCATCCCCAGCCCGTCGCACGTGGGGCATGCCCCCTTGGGGGAGTTGAACGAAAAACTGAGAGGTTCGAGGGGATCGAAACTCACCTTGCAGTGGAAACAGGCCAGATGCTCGCTGTAGTGGATCAGCGGCGGCGTGTTCATCTCTTCGTGGTTGAGCACCTCGATCTCCACTTCCCCGTAGCTTTCGTTCAGCGCCTTCTCGATATCCTGGGCGATCCGTTCCTTCGATCCCTCCTTGACGACGACCCTGTCGATGACCGCCTTGATCGTATGTTTTTTGGTCTTGGAAAGCTCGACCTCTTCGTCCAGACGGACCATGACCCCGTCGATGTGGGCACGGACATACCCTTTGTGGCGGAGCGACTCGATCATGTCGGCGAAGGTGCCCTTCTTCTCGCGTACAAGCGGTGCCATAATGACCAGTTTTGCCCCCTCCGGAAGCCCCAGCACCTGCTCGATGATGTCGCTGGCGCTCATCTGCGAGACGGGCCGGCCGCAGAGATGGCAGTACTGCTTCCCGACCCGGGCGAAGAGCAGGCGCAGGTAGTCGTAGATTTCTGTAATGGTCCCCACCGTCGAACGGGGGTTTTTGGAGGTGGTCTTCTGATCGATGGCGATCGCCGGCGTCAGCCCCTCGATCTTGTCCACGTCGGGCTTGCCGACCCTGTCGAGAAACTGCCGGGCGTAGGATGAGAGCGATTCGATGTAGCGGCGCTGACCCTCGGCGTAGAGGGTGTCGAAAGCCAGCGTACTCTTACCGCTCCCGCTCAGCCCCGTAAAGACGACGAGCCGGTTTTTCGGTATCGCAAGATCGATCGATTTGAGATTGTTTTCCCGAGCACCGAAAATTTTGATTGTATCCAAGAAAATCCGCTCCTGCATTTTTTGCCTGATGTATACCATAAGTTTCGTTTAAGGTCAAGTCATCCGATGAATATTTTTTTCAGCATGAGCGAAAGAATGACGAGATAGAGCACGACCAGGGCGTTTTTGTGCCTTTTGTGGCCCGTTTTTCCCGCGAGCCAGATGCCGGCCTGTACGCCCAAAAGGGATGCGGCACCGACGATCAGACCGTACCGGTAGTCGATCTGCCCGGCAACGGAGAGGCTGATGAATCCCGAAACGGAAGAGAATACGACGAAAAAGAGACCCGCGGAGACCGCCTTTTTCAGCGGATAGTGGAGCAGGCCCACCAGAATCGGCGTCAGCAGAATGGAACCGCCAATGCCCATCGATATGGCAAAAAGCCCAATGCCGGCCCCCACACAGGCAAGAACCGCCGCAGGGAGGTCGTGCCCCTCGTTGACGTCGATATGGACGGGAGCTTTGAAAAAGCGGTAGAGTGCAAAACCGACCACGGCGACGAAAGCGGCTTCCAGCACGATTTCCGGCACCGCGCTGACGAGCCATCCGCTTCCCAGCGCGCCGACGAAACCGCCAAGACCGATGACCGCTCCCTCTTTGAGATTGAGATGCCCTTTTTTGTGGTTGAGCCACGAACCGTAGAGGGAGCTGAAGACCATCTGCATGACGGAAATGCCGATGGCGGTTTTGATACCAAACCCCAGCAGCATCAGTGCCGGCACCAGCATCGTTCCGCCGCCGATGCCGAAAAAACCCGACATGCCTCCGATAGCCACACCGATAAGCACCAGAATGATTTCCATATCGTCCGTTCCCTTTGAAAATTCGTCTATTATACTCAAAGGGTGTTGAAGCCATCGCCACCATTAAACCGTAATTCAAAATTTTTAGTCTATAATCGAATACAAACGACAAAGGCGTGATGTGATCGAACTTTTCCGCACTTCCATCCAAGAGGTTTTCAGTCAGAACTTCGGTCTTGAAACGAAACCGTGCACCGATTTTCCGAAAAAGGAAGGGTACATGGCGAACATCCCTTTTTCCGACGGAAAGAGAAATTTCGTCGCCGAAGTCTGGATCGAAAGACCGGCACTCGAAAAACTGGCCAACATTCTGCTTTTCGACGAAAACCCCGACAGCGAGACAATGGAGGATCTGACAGCCGAGATTGCGAATTTCATCGTCGGCCATGCCAAGATGGTCGCGAGCGACCGGAATCTTCCCTACCGGATGGAAACACCGGAGTTTGGCGGTGTTCGGAGGCTCGAATCCTCGGATGGGACACTCCTGTACAGTGTGGATGAGCGATGCGTCGCGATTCGACTGAAGGAGCGACATGGCTGAACCGACTCCAAATCCCCAGGAGGAAGAGGTCCGGCTCTTCGATTTCAAGCGGCTCCTGGACATCGAGGTGGAGATCACCTCCTACCTTGGGGAGACGAAGCTGACACTCGAAGAGATTCTGCACCTGGACGTAGGATCGGTCATCGACCTGCAGAAACCGGCGGGAGAGAGTGTGGAAACCTATGTCAACGGTCGAATCATCGGCAAGGGCGAGGTGATGGTCTACGAGAAAAACCTCGCGATAAGGATCAACGAAATTCTCGACGCCGACGCCGTCATCTACTACCTGTCGAAAGAGAAGTGACGATGCTGCGCATCCTTTTTCTGATCATTCTGCTGATTCATCCTCTCTTTTCGGCCGTCTTGCTCAACGAAAACCTCTATGAACGCGAAAACCGCATCGACCTGATGCTCTCCTTCGACACCCCCTTCGACGGTGAGATCAAAAAACGGACCGAAAAGGGCGGCATCATCAACATTCTCCTGACCCGGAGTGAAATCCAGAAACCTTTTTTTCAGACAATCCGCAAAAGTTTCGTCGAGAGTATCGCCGTAACGAAATCGGGTGAAAAACGGACCCTCGTCAAAATCGTTCCCTCCACAGGCGCGATCGGTGTGCAGGCTTCCAAAACCGTTGACGGCTTCGGCCTTCGGCTGCGTATCTACCCGCTGACACAACAGAAGCGAAAAAGCGCCCCGGCCACCGCCACTCTGCCAACAAAGAGCAAGGGGATATCGGAAAAGAGCCCAACCGCCGCCAAACCGCTCAACACTCTCAAGAGCGACGAAACAGTGCCGGGGTGGCGCTACTGGAGTGTCCTTGCCCTGCTCCTTCTGCTTCTTCTTATTCTGTGGTTCGTGAAGAAAAAGGGAGTGGGCGGTCTGGCCAAAGGCGGATGGCTCATGCCTGGCGGGGGGCCACTGGCACAGAAGCTTCCGGAAGAGGCGGTCATTCGCTTTCAAAAACCCCTGGATGCCAGCAACCGACTCCTGCTCATCGAGTTTGGCAAAAAGCAGTACCTGACCATCGTCGGAAACACCAATCTTCTTCTGGACCGATTTTCAGCGGGAAGTATCGAAGGGGAAGAGGATTTCGCCCGGATGTTCCAGGCCAACAAGAAGCAGCTCGACCACTTTCTCCAGGAGAACCACCCCGACGCCTACGAAGCCTTCAAAGCCAACGCCAGCAAAGAGGAGCATCTTTGAGGAACGGGGAGAGCAGAAAGAGCAGGAAAATGACGTATGCATGAAAATATGGTGATTCTGGGGATCATACTGGTCATCCTCGGATACGGTTACTATTCCAAACTTCTCAACCGGTTCTATATTACCGGCCCCATGGTGTTCGTAACGATCGGCATACTGCTCTCTCCTCTTTTTTTTGGTGCGAAGATTCTCCACTTCGAAGGGGAATTGGTCCAGACCATGGCGGAAATCGCTCTAATCGTCGTTCTCTTCGCCGATGCCTCGACACTGAATCTCAAACATTTCGGAAGCGATTGGCGCCTGCCTGCCAGAATGCTCGGTATCGCCCTGCCCCTGACCATCGTCGCGGCGGCCGCCGTCGCGATGTGGTTTTTTCCCGACCAGCCGCCGCTTTATCTTCTGCTTCTTTCCCTTTTTCTCGCACCGACCGACGCCGCACTGGGCAAAGCGGTGGTCACCGATCCTACGGTACCTGAAAGAATTCGCTCGACGATCAACGTCGAAAGCGGCCTCAACGACGGGTTCGTCTTTCCCGTCCTGATCACCGTCGTAGCAATGATCGGCAGCGGGCAGGAGCATGGAGAGAGCAACAGCTGGCTCGTCGACGTGCTCCAACAGATCGTTCTGGGTGGCCTCGCCGGTGCGATCGTCGGATTCGCCGGTGCGAAACAAGCCCGGATTTCCATTCGCAGAGATTGGCTCGAGGAGAGCTACAGGAACCTCATCCCCTTCGCGCTGGCGCTTTTCTCCTATTATGTTTCGGAATTTGTCGGAGGCAACGGCTACATCGGCGCATTCGTCTCGGGCATGGTGCTCGGCAATCTCAACCACGAACTGCACGAAAACATCGAAGCGTTTCTGGAGAGCGAAGGGGAACTGCTCATTCTGATCATCTTTACCCTTTTCGGCCTCGTTTTCGTTCCACTCGCGGTCGACTACTGGAACATGAAAGTCCTGCTGTTCGCCTTTTTGAGCCTGACCGTCCTGCGGATGGTCCCCATCGCCGTCAGCCTTGCCGGTCTGAAACTCGACCGACCGACGAAACTCTTTCTCGGATGGTTCGGCCCCCGCGGTATCGCTTCCATCCTCTACGTCATGATCGTCATTCATCAATTAGGGGGCATCGAGGGGCATGAAGTGATCTACGGTACCGTCACCCTGACCGTGCTTCTGAGTATCTTTCTTCATGGTATGAGTGCAAAACCGCTGGCGAATCTCTATGCCCGCTATCTGAAAAAAACCGGGACGTAAAAAGAGCGGCTTTTAACCTGTTTGAGCGTCACAGAACGTTGGAGGGGTCGAAAAAGGTTTCGATCAGCTCGCGCATCTCTTCCGGGCTGCCGATACGGTTGATTCGGTTCCGAAACTCGGAGGCTCCTTTGTATCCCGCCTTTGAGTAGGTATGAAGATGTTTGCGGAAAAGTACGGCGCCGTACTCGCCGTAGAAAGCGATCATCTGATCGAAATGTTCGAGAATGATCTTTTGCTTCAGTTTCGGATCGATCGCATCGTCGGGTACACCGTGCTTGAGCTGGTAGAAGATCCACGGCTTGCCGATGGCGCCCCTTCCGATCATCACGCCATCGGCTCCGGTGAACTCAAGCACCCACTGCGCCTTTTCGTAACTGGTGATATCGCCGTTGGCGATCACGGGAATCTTTACCGACTCCTTGATACGGCGGATCGCATCGTAATCGACTTCGCTCTTGAATTTTCCCGCCCGTGTACGGCCGTGGACGGCGATGAAATCGGCACCGGCGTCTTCGACCGTCCGGGCGATTTCGACCGGTCGTTTCTCCTGAAAACCGATGCGTACCTTCGCGCTGGTGAGAGGTTTGTTCGATGTCTCTTTGATCGTCCGGATAATCCTCCCCATCTTCTCAAGATCGAGCAGAAGGGAGCTTCCCGAACCGTGTGAGACGATTTTGGGAACGGGGCATCCGCAGTTGAGATCGATGATATCGATGCCGTCGATGCCGTTAAGTATCTCCACCGCTCTTTTGACAATCGCCTCCTCCGCCCCGGCGATCTGCACGGAATAGGGGACTTCGAGCGGTGACTTCTCGACCATTTTCAGACTTTTTTGGCTGTTGTGTACCAATGCGTTGGAACTGATCATTTCGCTGACGGTCAGATCGGCTCCGAACTTTTTGACGACACTGCGGAAAGGAAGATCGGTCAGCCCCGCAAGAGGAGCCAGAACATAAAGAGGTTTCGAAAAATCGAGAATCGCCTTCATTCAAGCCTTAGCACTGGTTCAAAAGAAGATCGATCGGATAGTGTTTGCCCGATTTTCGCAAGTCGAGATAGGCTTTGAAATCGAGATACTCGCCCCGCTGGGTATCCTGCAGCAGCTCGTTGGCTCTGTCGAGCATCTCGAATTCGATCAGTGTGAAGATGTAGGCTTTGAAAGCCTTTTCGTCCTGTCCCACCAGCTTTTCGAAGAACGCCAGCAGTTCGTTGGGCGTATAGTGTTTGACGAGTTTTCGCGAAAGTATCATATAGTCGCAGTCACTGGGAGCGATTTTCATCAGGACCTTTTCGATCAGGACGAGAGAGACCTTGTTCTTTTCGTCCCGTTCATCCATCGTATCGAGCATATGCATCAAAACCTCTTTGTCGATAAAATCGAGATACTTCTCCAACTGCTGTTCGTTCGCCTTCTCCACAAAGATCATGATCGCCTCTTTGACCACTTTGGGGTCGTACGACTCGGCTCTTCTGAGTATCTCCTCGGCTTTTTGGGGTTCGTGCTTAAGAATGTTGAGGCCGTTTTGGATGGCATAAGGGTTGGACTTGTCGAGTTTGAGCTTGGCGATATCGACCACTTCGCCATGTTTTATCGCCGTGATGATGTCGATGGCGTCCCGGACACGCTCGTGGCAGAGTTTCTTGTCGACCTTCGTGAAATCGTCGCAGCCGTTGTCAAGAACCACCCCGACCGGCTTGACACGTTTGTCCATGTAATGATGCTTTTTCGGCGATTTCAGAACATCCCAGTAGAGGGCATCCGCCAGTTTTTCGATATCTTTCGTGACACGTTTTCTGCGCATATAGGCCTTGAAGCCGTAATAGAGCATATGAAGGAACGAGGCGAGATAGAGAAGCACCATGGGGATAATGACCCACACCGCAATCGGAAGCGTTACATTGACACCCATGAGGTTGAGGGTGTAATCCCCTTTTGTGACCATGTGGTAGATATAGGTTCCTACCAGAGCGATGAGGACGATCGACGCCAGCGTGTAACGTTTCAGATGCATGGTGTTCTCCTTCGATGAGTACGGACTACAGGTTCGTATATCATAACGGAAGTGAAATTATCCCCTCCTTATGCAGGACTTTTTTCGGCGATCAATCGGCAGGTGATGCAGTATTTGGCATAGGGTTTGACTTTCAGACGCTGCATTCCGATCGGTTCTTCGCACATTTCGCATACGCCGTAGGTGCCGTTTTGGATTTTCATCAAAGCCTCATCGATCTCCTCCAGCTCTTTCTGCTGGTTCGAGAGAATCTCTTCGTTGATCATATTGTCGGTGGAGACCGATGCGAAATCCCCTTCGTCCATCACGTCGTGGTTGCGATGCAGCTCATCCAGCTCCTTCGAACTTCCGTGAATGTTTTTAAGAATCTGGTTTTTTCTGTCTTCAAGCATGTGTTTGAAATATCGGATATCGTTTTCTCTCAAATTCCTGCTCCTTCTTTTAATTCAAAATTTCCGAATTTTAGCGAATTTGCCTTAAAATTCACAGAGGCCACCGCCCCATGGCCCCAATGCTCTTTCGACGATTCAATTCACAGTTAAATCGTTACGAAATTACACTTTTTGCGTGGGTTCTAAATAATCGTCAATTTGAAAAAATTATGTAGCAAAAGGGGGAGACTATTTGTGATAGGGGTGGTTGTGGTTGATCGTCAATCCCCGGTAGATCTGTTCGAAGAGCATCACTTTGGCAACTTTGTGGCTCATGGTAAGACGGGAGAGGGAGATGACACGGTCACAGCGTGCCAGGAAAGTGTCGCCATGTCCGTAGGCTCCGCCGATTAGAAAAGTCACTTCCGTTCTGTTCGCGAGCAGTTTCGCGAACTGCTCGCTTTCCATCTCTGCGCCGGCGGGATCGAGCGCGACCGTGTAGCCGCGTTCCAGCCAGGGCTCCAACTGCTGCGCATAACTCTTCTGTGCTGCCGATACACCGCTCTCCTGCGCCCGGGTGATTTTCGTATTGAAAAGATCGAAGGCTTCCAGTTTCGCGTACCGTTTCGCCATTTTCGAAAAATGGTCGCACAGCTGCGCATAACAGTCATTTTCCGGTTTGGCGATGGCGACGACATTAATCTTCATAGAGCGCACTCCCTACAACAAGCCACGTGACATGATCGATCCTGTCATCGGGTTTCACTCCGCCGATTGCGGCCACGGGGTGGGCAGAAAGTGATGCAAGTTCCGCGACTTTTTCACAGCCGAGGACATTGGCATCTTCCTTTGTCGTGGTGGCACGGCAGGCACCGAGTCCGATATAATCGAGATCGAGAAGATTGGCCCGCACGATCTCCTCTTTGTTGTGTGTCGAAAGTCCAAGCCATCGCTCCTGGCCGATCGTTTCGCGGAGACGTTCGACAGCCGTTTCCATCGTCGTGCCGTAGCGCACGATATCCTCCTGGCCGAGGTGCACACCGCCGCATATCGGTGCAAGCTCCGGATGGTCGTTGACAATGACACGTCCCGGGAAAAGCGAGACGATATCTTCGAGCCTCGATCGTATCGTATCGACATCGCCGCTTTTATTGCGATACTGGAGAATTTCGGCCCCCCTTTCGCATGCACGGCCGACAAAGCGTTCAATACTCCATCCGCGCGCCTGCATCGAGGTTTCATCCAGCAGAGCGTAGAGTTTCACGCCCCCTCTTTGGCAAAGAGTTTCAGCAGTTCGCCGACGGTCTCCTTCAAAATACGTCGTGGAACCACTTTGTCGATAAGGCCATGTTCGAGAAGAAACTCCGAACGCTGGAACCCTTCGGGAAGATCGGCACCAATCGTCTGTTTGATGACACGCTGCCCCGCAAAGCCGATCAGTGCGTCGGGTTCGGCGAGGATGATGTCACCCAGCATGGCG
This sequence comes from Hydrogenimonas urashimensis, assembly GCF_016593255.1. Classification (NCBI taxonomy): domain Bacteria; kingdom Pseudomonadati; phylum Campylobacterota; class Epsilonproteobacteria; order Campylobacterales; family Hydrogenimonadaceae; genus Hydrogenimonas; species Hydrogenimonas urashimensis. Next base: position 772,132 of record NZ_AP023212.1, read on the forward strand.
AAGGAGGCACTGACACCGCCCATGGTCGGGTCGGTCAGAATGGAGATGAAAGGGAGTTTCGCATCGTCAAGCTTCGCCAACGCGGCACTGGTTTTGGCCATCTGCATCAAAGAGTAGGTGCTCTCCTGCATTCTGGCACCTCCGCTGGCACTGACGATGACCACGCCGCACCCCTTTTTCAGAGCCCTATCGACGGCACGGACGATCTTCTCCCCTTCCACCGAACCGAGACTGCCTCCCATGAACGCGAAATCGAAAACGACAAGCTCGGCCGCTTCGCCTTCGATCTCGCACGATCCGCTGATGACCGAAGAGGTTCTTCCGGTCTTCTTTTTCGCCTCTTCGAGCCGCTTTTTGTAACTCTTCTTGTCGACGAACTTCAACGGATCGACCGGCTCGAGTTCAGCGTCGTGTTCAACAAAGGTTCCTTCGTCCGCCAGCAGCTTGATGCGCTGGTCCGCCGTCAGGCGCATATGGAAGCCGCATTTGGGGCAGACGTAATGGTTCGCCTCGATCTCCTTGTAGTACATCAGCGCGTTGCACTTTTTACACTTGATCCAGTGGGCCGGCGCCTCCGCCGGTTTGGGGTGCTCTTTGCGAATGCTTTTGAAAATATTGCCGAAATTCATGGGTTAATCCTTCTCTCCTTGCGCCAAACGATGCAGATTCGATGCCGTATCACGATCCTTCGCAACGATCAGCAATTCATCTTCGACGATCATCTCCAGTCCTTCACACATCCAAAGAGCCGCCGCGAAATCGTAGCGGCGCCTTGGACCTGCGAAGATGACGAAACTGACATAATGGGCATAGGCCAGTGACAGAGCCACCGCCCCGGGTGAACGGAACTTCTGTTTTCTTTTCAGCAGCGCCATCGCGAATTCGGGATTGGCGTAGGCTTTTTCGAAAATACCGACGGTGGTGTGGCCGCGCCGCACTACCGGTTCGAAACGCTCCGACCCTATTTTACCATGCATCAGTTCGGCATCCGTTTTGTAGAAGCAGTCTCCGTTGGCAAGATTGACGACGACCGCCTCCTCTACCCTTCCTCTTCTCTCCAGCGCGATCGAAGAGCCGAAATAGGGAAGCCCCGAAATCGCATTGTCGCTTCCGTCGATCGGGTCGATGACGATCGTCGCTTCCCCCTCTCCGACGATGCCGGCCTCCTCGGAGTCGATCTTTCCGAATCCGGAGAGTTTTTCGATGTAGATTCTCTCGGCCAGTGTATCGATGCCGGCCGTTCTGTCCCCGCCGGCGCCCACGTCTCCGTGTTCGGCGAATTCACTGCGCCATCCGTACTGAAGAACGTCGGCGATCTCCCTGGCGGCGATGAGTGTGGTTTCGATAAAAGGTGTCACCGTTATCCGATCAACTTTCTGATCATCGCCTTGGCGGCTTCGCGACCGTCGTAGACGGCGGTTACCACCAGGTCGGCGCCTCTTCGGCAGTCGCCGCCGGCATAGACCCCTTTGGTCGTCGTTTCGTAATTCTCGTCGATCACGATGGCGCCCCAGTCGTTCGTTTCGATACCGTTGGCCGAAAGAAACTCGAAAGGCACGGGATTGAAACCGAGGGCGAAAATGACGACATCCGCATCGACGCGGAATTCGCTCCCCTCGATCTCTTTCAGGCGCTGACGTCCGCTCTCGTCCGGTTCGCCGAGTGCCGTCTTGAGCATCTCGATGCCCACCACTTCCCCTTCCTCGTTTACGAGAACCTGCTTGGGAGAGGCGTTGAAAACGAACTCCACGCCCTCTTCTTTGGCGTTGTTGTACTCTTTTCTGGAACCCGGCATGTTGCGGGCGTCGCGCCGGTAGAGACAGGAGACACTGCGCGCTCCCTCACGCAAAGAGGTGCGCACACAGTCCATCGCCGTGTCCCCTCCCCCGACAACGACGACCCGTTTGTCTTTTACGTCGACGCTCCTGTCGTAACTGTCACCGAAGAGTCTCTTTTGCACATTGATCAGCAGGTCCATCGCCATCAGACACCCTTTGGCATTTTCGTTCGGAATACCGGCTTTTCGCTGCTGGGAGGCACCGACCCCGATAAATACGGCATCAAAATCGCTGACCAGTTCGTCAAAGGGTTTGTCTTTTCCGATCTCGACGCCGTAATGGATCTTCAGGCCCGCCTCTTCCATCCATCTGACCCGGCGGAACAGGACGTTTTTGTCCAGTTTGAAACCGGGAATGCCATAGGTCAGCAGCCCACCCGGCCGGTCGGCCCGTTCGAATATCTCCACATCGATGCCCGCACGCAGCAGGTAGGTCGCTGCGGAGAGTCCAGCGGGGCCCGAACCGACAACGGCGACTCTTTTGCCTACCTTTGTCTCTGCGAATCTGGGTTTCAGGCCCGCCTTGAACCCCTCTTCGCTGATAAACGTCTCAATCGGCCCGATCGTGATGGCGCCGTACCCGTCATTGAGGGTGCAGTCCCCTTCGCAGAGTCGGTCGTGGGGGCAGATACGGCCCATGATCTCCGGAAACGGGGAGGGTTCGTTGGAGAGGTTGAAAGCCAGTTCCAGATCCTTGTCGGCTACCGCCTTGAGCCACTGGGGAATGAAATTGTGCAGGGGGCATTTGTTGTGGCAATACGGGTCGCCGCACTGGATACACCGTTCCGACTGGCTGGATGCTTCTGCCGGATTGTAGACTTCGTAAATCTCCCGAAAATCCCTGATACGCTCGACGACGTTTCGTTTTTTCGGGTCGATCCGTTCGACAAAAATGAAATTCTGCATCTTATTCTCCCTCATCCAGATTCAAAGGTACTTTGCGCAACTCTTTGGGACGCACCATCCAGAAGTTACGGATCTGCATACGGAAATTGTTCAGTATGCATTGGGCTTTCTTGCTGCCTGTTTCGTTGTAATACTCCTTGAGCAGCCGTTTCAGATAGTGGCGCGCCTCGTCGGTGTCGTCCGTATCGATGCGATGCGCCTCGACAAGCTCCTGGTTGATATTTTCGACGAAAGTGTGCTCCGCGTCGTAGACGAATGCCAGCCCCCCTGTCATACCGGCACCGAAATTGACACCGGTTTGGCCCAAAATCACGACGGCGCCGCCTGTCATATATTCGCAGGCATGGTCGCCCGTTCCCTCTACGACCGCCAGAGCGCCCGAGTTTCTGACGGCGAAACGTTCGCCCACGTTGCCTGCGACGAAGAGTTTGCCTCCCGTTGCGCCGTAGAGACAGGTATTGCCGGCCGCGGAGAACTTCTCTCCCTGGTTGAGGGGTGCGATGATGATTTTTCCGCCGTTCATCCCCTTGCCCACATAGTCGTTGGCCACACCGTCAATGCGCAGCGTAACACCGTTGATCAGGAAAGCGCCGAAGGATTGGCCGGCGATGCCGGAGAGCTGAATGCGGATCGTGTCGTCCGGAAGCCCCGCATCGCCGTAGTATTTGGCGATCTCCCCGCTGATGCGCGCACCGAAGCTGCGGTTCAGGTTGCAGATGTTTCGCTCGATGACCATCCGCTCCTGCGGATTCTGGATCGCGGGCTGCGCCTCTTTGAGGACATCCTTTTCGAACTCGTTCGTGTCGAAAGGCTCGTTCGAAGGCACCTGGCAGGTGTCGGGGCCCTCAAGCCGCATCAGAATCGAACTGAAATCGAACTTTTTCGCGAAGTCGTCGTCGATCACTTTCAGAAGGTCGCTGCGTCCGATCATCTCCTCGAGCGTTTCGTAACCGAGCGACGCCATGATCTGCCGCACATCTTCGGCAAGCAGCGTGAAGTAGTTGACAAGGCGCTCCACATTGCCTTCGAAATGCTCCCGCAGCACAGGCTCCTGCGTGGCGATTCCAACGGAACAGCGGTTCAGATGGCAGATTCTTAGCATCTTGCATCCGACCATCGCCAGAGCCGGCGTGCCGAAGGCGTAGCTTTCGGCACCCAGCAGCGCCGCTTTGACGATATCCATACCGGTCTTGAGACCGCCGTCGGTCTGCAGGTGGACATTCTGGCGCAGATGGTTCGCTTTGAGGGCGTTATGGGCTTCGGAGAGTCCGGTCTCCCACGGATTGCCCGCGAACTTGATGGATCCCAGGGCCGCCGCACCCGTACCGCCGTCGCCGCCGGAGATGATGATCTTGTCGGCGTAGGCTTTGGCCACGCCCGCGGCGATCGTGCCGACACCTGCCGTCGAAACGAGCTTGACGGTGATCGTCGCATCCGGATTGACCTGCTTTAGATCGAAGATGAGCTGTGCCAGATCCTCGATCGAATAGATATCGTGATGGGGCGGCGGAGAGATCAGCGTCACACCGGGCATCGTATGGCGGAGTCGGGCGATCAGCGCCGTCACCTTGTGACCGGGAAGCTGTCCCCCCTCGCCCGGCTTCGCCCCCTGGGCGATCTTGATCTGGATCTCTTCGGCACTGCGCAGATAGGCGGGTGTCACGCCGAAACGGCCCGAAGCTATCTGCTTGATCTTGGAATTTCTGATCGTGCCGAAACGGCTCTCGTCTTCGCCGCCCTCCCCGCTGTTGGACTGGGCCCCGATGCGGTTCATCGCCTCGGCGATGCTTTCGTGGGCCTCCGGAGAGATCGACCCCAGGCTCATGGCGGCACTCGCGAACCGCTTGAAGATCGCTTCTTTGGGTTCTACTTTTTCGACCGGTATAGGCTCGCGGTCGCTCCTGAATTCGAAGAAATCCCGGATCATCTTCTTGTCACGGGTTTCGAGAATGTTTTTAAGAACGGCGTAATCCTCCCATTTTCCGCTTATCGCCGCATCTCTGAGCTGGCGAATCGTCATCGGCGCAAAATCGTGGTACTCCTGACCGTCGATATATTTATAGAATCCTCCGACGTTGAGTGGGAAGAGTTTGCGCAGATGTTCATGCTCGAACGCCTCTTTGTGGTATTTTTCGATACGCTCCTCGATATCGCTGTACCCGAGTCCCGGCACCAGAAGATGGGAGTTGCGGAAACAGTCTTCGACGATATCCTCCGAAAGCCCCATGACGTCGAAAAGTGCCGAGTTGCGGTAGGAGGCGACGGTGGAGATACCCATCTTCGACATGATCTTCAAGATGCCGGCACCTAGTGCCGCATGCACCTTCTTGAACTCGTTGCGCATCTCGTAGTCGCTGAGCGACCTTTTCGAAAGAAGGCGATAGACCGTCGCATAGAGCATGTAGGGATAGACCGCCGACGCGCCGTACGCCAGCAGGCATGCCGTCGAGTGGGAATCGATCACTTCGCCTGTAACGGCGACGATACTGACAAGATGGCGGACGCCCGCATCCAGCAGGGCGTAGTTCAGACGCCCCACCGCCATCGCCATCGGAATCGTCTTGTTGTTCTCGTCAAGCCCCTTGTCGTCGAGAATGACGATGCGCACGCCGCTGTTTTTCACATCTTCGACGATATCGTAGACCAGATCCTCCAGGCTTCCTCTCAGATTCTCCTCGTAGGTCGTGGAGTAGGTCCGGTTTCTGTAGTAGGGTTTGAAACGGGGATGATCCTCGTTGCCGAAACTTTTGAGTACCTCGAGTCGTTCGAAGGTCAGAATCGGCGATGTCGTCTTGAGGCGCTGGGCATGATTGGGGTCTTCGTCGAGGATATTGTGGATCTCCCCAAAGCCTGTATTGAGACTCATCACCACCTTTTCGCGGATCGGATCGATGGGCGGATTGGTCACCTGGGCGAATTTCTGCTTGAAAAAATCGGTGAAATTGCGCTGGACCTTCGAAAAGGCTGCCAGCGGGGTGTCGTCTCCCATCGAGCCGGTCGGTTCCTTGCCATCCTTTACCATCGGTTCGATGATTTGGTCGATCACCTCCTGGGTGATATTGAAGTAGCGCTGTTTTTCGATCATCTGCTCGAGGTTGTAGCGCTCGAGGTTGTCGAAGGGCTTGTCTACGTACTCCTGCAGATAGACCATCTGCTCGTTGAGCCATTCGGCGTAGGGCTGTGATTTCTTCAGGTAGTCGTCGATTTCGCTGTTTTTCAGAATCGTTCCGTACTTGAGGTCAAGGCCGATCATTTCGCCCGACTGCAGACGGCCGCGCTCGTAGATATTGTCATCCTCGATATCAACGACACCGTATTCGCTGGAGATGACAAGACGCCAGTCTTTCGTGATGACGTACTTGGCGGGGCGCAGGCCGTTTCGGTCAAGAACGCAGCCGATATAGCGGCCGTCGGTGAAACTGACCGCCGCCGGCCCGTCCCACGCCTCGAAACAGGTACTCATATACTCGTAGAAGGCACGGAGATTTGCGTCCATATGGGGCGCATTCTGCCAGGGTGCCGGAATGACGGCACGCACCGCCTTGAAGATATCCATGCCGTTGACCCGGAGAAATTCGAAAAAGTTATCAAGACTCGCACTGTCGCTGGAGCCCTCCTGCATCAGGGGAAGAAGACGCTTGATCTCTTCGTCGCTGTAGACCTCCGACTTGATCGATTCGCACTTCGCCGCCACGTTGAAGCGGTTGGCCGCGACGGAGTTGATCTCCCCGTTGTGGGCGATCATGCGGAAAGGCTGGGCCAGTCTCCACTGCGGCAGGGTGTTGGTCGAAAAGCGCTGGTGGAAAAGCGCAAAACTGATTTCGAAGTCGGGATCGCCGAGATCGGGATAGAACTCTTTGATGTGGGTCGGCATGACCAGACCCTTGTAGCTGATCACCCTGTTCGAAAAGCTTGGAATGTAGAAATCTTCATCGTCTCGAAGCGCGTTTTCCGTCTCCCGACGACTCAGGTAGACGAGGGCTTCGAACCGTTTTGTGGCCATCAGGGAATTGGGCGCCACGAATACCTGGACGATGGAGGGAAGGGTTTCGAGTGCCTGTTTGCCGAGCGCATCGGTGTTGATGGGGACTTCCCGGAAAAAGAGAATGCGCAGGTCGTTCTTTTCACACATCTCCTCGAAAACCTTGAGGTTTTCCGTGCTTTTGTAAAAAATCTGCGCCACGGCGTACTGGTCCGGCAGCGTATGACCCTCCCGATGCGCCACCTTGGCCATAAATTTCTGCGGAATCGAAAGCAGCAGTCCGCTTCCGTCCCCGCTTTTCCCGTCCGCGGCGATCGCGCCCCGGTGCATCATCCGCTCGAGTGCGTGGATGGCATCCTCAAGAAGTTCGTGGCTCGGCCGATTCTCGATGTGGGCGATCAGCCCGAAGCCACAGTTATCTTTAAATCCTCGTAATAGATCCATTCCAAACCCTTTTCATGGTTGAGTTCTTTGGTACAATACTCCAAAATTAAGGGATTTTACAAAAAAGGTGGTTACAACTAACTGAAGTTGTCCGGGCTCTTGGGCCCAAAGAGCGCAAATGCGGTAATAGGTAGCGGTTTTTAAAAAATGCAGGGATTCATACTCAACGTACGGAAAGCGAAAAACGAAGATACGATCGTCGCCGTCCTGACGCCTTCCAGGCTGAAAACACTCTACCGTTTCTACGGTGCCAGACATCCCATCATCACCACCGGCTATAAAATCGACTTCGAAGCGGAACAGGATGCACTGCCTTTTATGCCCAGGCTTAGGCATGTGATCCACCTGGGCTACCCGTGGCTGAAAGAGAGCGGGCGGCTGCAGGTATGGCAGCAGTTCGTCTCCCTTCTGTTCGAACACCTCAGGGATGTGGAGCTGCCGGGCGGATTCTATTTCGATCTGCTGGAGCGGTACGCATCGCTTTGGCACCTGCAAAACCCGAAACGAAGCGCCGTGGAAGCCTATCTTGCCATACTGGCCCACGAGGGACGACTGCACACCCCCGACACCTGCTTCGCTTGCGGCGGCGAACTGCAAAAAGAGATCGCCCTTATCCGTGCCTATCTGCCGGCGCATCCTGGATGTGTCATTGCCCGTAGCTACCCGAAAGTGACGATACGCAGTGTCATGGAGACGAAAAGTACGATCGAGCTCGAAGACGCGGAAGTCGAAGGGTTGTGGCTCACTCTGATGGAGGGGATGTAGTGGGTGGCGAGTGTCGGCGGCGCCGACTTCATGAGGTTTTGTGAAATGAACCACTCAACGATTTCGAGGAATCGTTGTCACCCACCCCGCTTGCATTACCTGCGCCGCCTGTTTCTGACATAGATCGCTTTGGCACCGCGATGCGTCACCTGCTCCTCGATATCGAACAATCCCGTGGCCTTCACCAGCTCTCCGAGCTTTTTGTAGCCGTAGTTGCGGGGGTCGAATTCGGGGGACTGCTTGGCGATGATGTTGCCCATGGCGCCAAGATGCGCCCATCCGCTCTCGTCGCTGGCAGCGTCGACGGCGTCGCGCAGCAGGCGGATCAGTTTGCGGTCTCGTTTGAGCTCCGCGGTGGAGAGTTTCCGGATGGGGGCCTCCTCGCTCTCCTCCTCTTCGGCGCGCAACACTTCGGTATAGATGAATTTGTCGCAGGCAGAGACGAAGGGGACCGGCGTCTTCTTTTCGCCGAATCCGTAGACCACCAGCCCCGACTCCCGGATTCTCGCCGCCAGTTTCGTGAAATCGCTGTCGCTGCTGACGATGCAGAAGCCGTCGAAGTTGCCGGTATAGAGCAGGTCCATGGCGTCGATGATCATGGCGCTGTCGGTGGCGTTCTTGCCCGTGGTGTAGCCGAACTGCTGAATGGGCTGGATGGAGTGGGTCAGCAGCACCTCCTTCCACCCCTTGAGCTGCGGCAGCGTCCAGTCGCCGTAGATGCGTTTGACGCTGGCCGTCCCGTACTTGGCGATCTCCGCCAGCAGCGCATCGATGATGGAGGGTTGGGCATTGTCCGCGTCGATCAAAACCGCAAGTTTTTGGGTTTTTTCCATCTATTCCTTCCTTCTCATGTTTCGATTATCTCTCAAGATACCTCTCATCCATAAACGAATCGGGCTGGATATGGCAAAAGGCCGCTTTGAAGCGCTTGAAGAGGTCGGGAAAACTCCTCTCCCACTCCTCGAGCATCTTTTTGGTGCTCTCTCGGGCGTGGGGCATCTTGACCCGCATCCGCATCGCCGGACACGCTTCGTCGCCGATGGTGGCAATGCCGTTCTCTTCGGCGAAAGCAGCGGTCTGACGCTCCCTGATCCACAGGAGGGGCCGAATGACGTGAAATCCTTTCGAACTTCTGTAGATGGGCGCCATCGAGCGCAGCGTGCCGTTATAGAGCATGTTCATGAAAAAACTCTCCGCCGCGTCGTCGAGATGGTGGCCCAGCGCCACCTTGTTGTACCCGCCCTCCTGCGCTTTGGTATAGAGTGCGCCGCGCCGCATACGGGAAAAGTAGCTGCAAAAAGAGCTGTTTTCGCGTATCGTCTCCTGGGAGATTTCGTAAATGTTCGTTTCGTAGATTTCAAGGGGAATGCCGTAGATTTCGCAATGCTCTTTGAGCAGGTCGTACCGCTCCCCGGGCATGCCGTAATGGACCGTGACCGCTTTGAACTCGAAAGAGAAAGGGGCGTGGCGCTGCATGTGTTTGAGCAGATGGACCAGCGTGATGGAATCTTTGCCGCCGCTGAGGCCCACGAGCACCCTGTCTCCCTCCTCGATAAGCCGGTACTTCGCGTTCGCCCTGCCGGCGGCACGGAGTATCTTTTTACTGAGCTTGATCGATTTCATCGAGCATCGCGAAGATGAAGTCCGCGCTTTTGGCGGAGGAGCTGTGAAGGAAGGCATCGAAATCGAAACCGGCATCCATATCCGCCGCGTCGCTGATGGCCCGAAGGATGAAGAAGGGGATGCCGAGCGCGTCGCAGACGACAGCGACCGCGGCTCCCTCCATCTCCAAAGCGTCGGCCCCGAAAGTTTGGGCGATCCACTCTTTGCGCGCTTCGTCGGCCACGAACTGATCCCCGGTGGCGACGACGCCACGTTTTAGAACGATCCCTTGTTTGTAGGCCACCTGTGCGGCGATTTCGAGGAGTTTGGGATTGGCTTCGACAAACACCTTCCCCTCCGGAACGTACCCGTAAGGATGGCCGAAAGCCGTGATATCGAGATCGTGCTGGCAGAGTTTTGTCGCGGCGATCAGATCACCGATCTTCAATTCGGGATTGATGGCACCGGCCACACCCGAAAAGAGCATTTTCTGGACACCGAACTTTTCGATCATCGTCGATGCGGTCAGAGAAGAGAAGACCTTTCCGATCTTGCTGTATGCCACGACCAGATCGAGCGATCCGTAGAGCGCGGTGTAGTAGATGTTGTCGGCGATTTCGTGTTTGCGGACATCGGACAGACGCGCAAGGATCGGTTCGATCTCTTCGGGCATCGCCCCCATGACGCCGACAACCATCAGCTTTCACCTTCCAGCGTCTCGAGCGTGGCATTGAGGGAGTCGTAGTCGCTCACCACCAGGGTCAGTTTTTTCGTCGAGCGACGGTTGAGCCCCTTGAGGACGCCGCCGTGTCCGAACTCGATGTAGCGGTCCACCAGGTCGTCGTTGTCCCGTATCGACTGCTTGTAAAGAACCGGCGAAACGAGCTGTTTGCCCAGCAGGTCGAGGGCTTCGGATTTGGAGTTGTAGGCCTTGGCCGTCACATTGGAGATGACTGGAGCCGCAAAGCTGTCGTTAAGTACCCTTTCCAGTGCCTCGGTCAATGGCACGACAGCAGGTTCGAGAAGCGGGCAGTGGCTCGCGACCGACATGTTCAGCAGCATGACACGGCGGGCCTTGGCCTCCTTGAGTCTCTCTTCGATACTCTGCAGATCGCTTTTGATGCCCGCGATAACGATCTGGCCGTCGGCATTGTAGTTGGCTGGCCAAACCTTTTTCCCCTGTTCCCGGGCATCCTGGCAAATCGCTTCCACATCTTCGTCGGCGACGCCCAGAACCACCATCATCCCGGCATCCACACCCTCACACGCTTTTTGCATCAGATCGCCGCGGAGATGGACGAGTTTGACCGCTTCGAGCCAATCCATCGCACCGACACACGCCAGGGCGGAAAACTCTCCCAGCGAATGGCCGAGCGAGAAAGCGGGCGCCTGGGGCATCTGCTCTTTAAAGAGCCTGTAAGCCATCATCGACACGAGGAGTATGGCCGGCTGCGTGTATTTTGTCTGTTCGAGCAGATCGTTCGGCTCGAACAGAAGATGCGCCATATCGATTTTCAGTGCCTCGCTGGCCGCTTCGAGCATCTGGGCCGCCGTGGTCGAATGCTCGACGAAGGATTTGCCCATACCGGTGGCCTGGGATCCCTGTCCGGGAAACAGAAAAGCGCTTTTGTTCATTCTTTTTTCTCCTTCTTGATCTAGATAGTGTAATTATGGCACATTCCCGAATAGATTGCAGCGGCGTCTCCTTGTTTTCGGACGTTTCGACTCCGATTCACGGTTGCGGCGGAGAGACTTTCATTTCAAAAAAAATTGCCACTCGTTGATTTTTTTCCTGAGTGTATTGCGGTTCAGTCCAAAGACCTGCGACATTTTAAGCTGGCTTTTGTAGCGTTTGAAACCGGCACGGATTAGAGGAACTTCGTAAAGATAGAGCATCTTTCGGTAGATCTCCTCTTGCGATTCCATATGCTTCGAGAGGAACTTTTCGGTCATATCCATAAGCTCCTGCTCTTGGATACGGGAAGCGATATACTGCAGCATGATCGATTTTCTGAGTGAGAAAGCGTTCTGCGAGACATCGAGACGCTCCCTGTCGATCTCGAAGCTCTCCATCCCCTTTTCTCCGAAAAACTGTGCCATTTCCGAGCGGAACTTCTCCAGCAGGGGAGGAATGTCCTCCGGCCGCTCTTTCAGGGGAGGCAGCACGATGCGAACACTGAAAGATGCGCCGATGGAATCTTCCATTCCGCCGTCGGCGATGGCGACAATATGCCCGCCATGCTTTCTAAGCGACTGGAAGAGTTTCGGATAGTGTTCGACCGCTTCGAAACGGTCGATGATGAGCTGCGGGTTTTTTTCGATCCGTTGAAAAAGATCGGGATCGTCTCCGTGCAGAAGCACCGCATCCGGCATGATCAGTCTGGCGAGTGTGTGGCGCCCCGTGCCGGGTTCACCACTGATGAGGGTATTGAGTTTGAGAGATTTGAGAAGGTTGGCGGATTTCAAAGCCTCCTTGAGAGGCTTTGAAACGGCTATGAAATTAGTGGCAGCCACCCGCACCACAGCCGCAGCTATCGTGACCGGGTTGCTCGACCTGGCCGCTGAGAGATTCGTTGACCGTCGGTTCGCGTACTTCCGAAACCGTGACGGTAAAGAGAAGATCTTTGCCGGCAAGCGGATGATTGAAGTCGATGGTCACTTCGCTTTCGTCGAAGCTCTTGACCGTGACCTGGACCGTCTGGCCATCTTCGCTCTGTCCGTAGAGTGTCATTCCCTCCTGCAGTTCGATACCGGCGAACTGCTCGCGCGGCATGGTCTGCACAGCTTCGGGATTGTATTCGCCGTACGCTTCGGCGGCAGGGACGAGAATATCGGCGTTTTCGCCCGCTTCCATCCCTTTCATCTGACTTTCCAGACCCGGGATGATCTGCTGTTTGCCTGTAATGAACGAAAGCGGTGCCTGACCCATATTGGAATCGACCACTTCGCCTGTTTTTGCGTCTTTCACTTCGTAATTGAATGAAACGACATTGTTGTCTTCGATTTTCATCTAATAGTTCTCCTTCAAAAAGTTGGGTATATTAACACACCCTATGTTTAGATACTCTTAAGTTATAAGATTACGATACCAAGTATCCTCTATCCTTCCGAATCCTTCGAAATTTCGAAGCTGAAAACAATCGGGGACTATTTCAGTTTCGAAAGATTTTTTCCGGCGATTTTGGCCGATTTGCTGTCGGGATAGAGTTGAATGAGCGAATCATAGAACTGTTTAGCCTGCTTCTTCTCTCCGAGTCGTTCAAACGATACCGCCGTATGAAGCAGAAGTGTCGGCATGAAGCTGCTCTTGTCATAAAGCGAGGCACTCTTTTTATAGTAGGCGATCGCGTCTTTGTAGCGTCCTTCCCGGTAAGCGATCTCTCCCAGGTAGTAGTTGGATGTCGCCGGTTTGTAATGGTTTTTGATCAGATGGGAAAAATAGATCTTGGCATCGCTGTATCTCTTTTTGGAAAAGAGTTTTTTCGCTTCGACAAAGATATCGGCATTCGCCCTGCCACTTAGATCCCCTTTTTTCATGAAGGATTCGTAGGAGTTCTTGAATGCAAGAAAGGCCGACTCCAGTTTGTCGAAACGCTCCTTGTCCACATACTTCTCGTTGATCGAGTCGATCATCGCCCCCAGCTCCTGCAGCACTTTTCGGATCTGTTCGAAATTCTCTTCCTGCGTCAGCACGAGCTGATCGACGGTCCGGTTCAGATCGTCGATCTTCTCCACCGCCTTGTCGTAGGAGCGTATCTTGTCGTTGAGCCCTTCGATGATACTCTGAAGACCGTCGATGCGTTCCCTGTTCTCCCGGACGATCGCCTGCTGCTTGAGAAGGCTCTTCTGGAGCGCTTCGATCGCCTGCTTGTTTTTGAGAATATGTTTCTCTTCTTCACTCAGGCCGTAGGGATTGGGACTGTCGAGATTGCCGGCACCGAAAGCGGAGGGCTCTTCGGGGGCCGCCGCGAAAACGGCCGCCGCCAGCACAATAGCTGTAAAAAGGTGTTTCATCAATCAATCAGGGGAGGAGTTTGAATTCGACACGTCTGTTCTTGGCCCAGCACTCTTTGGTGTGCTCGGTACAGACAGGGTTGCTTTCGCCGTAGCTGACCATCACCATGCGACTTTCGTCGATACCTTTGACGCTCAACGCGTCGCGAACGCTTTTGGCCCGCTTGAGCCCAAGGGCGTAGTTGTATTCATCGGTTCCCCACTCGTCACAGTTTCCTTCGATTTTGATCGTCAGGTCTTTCGCATCCTCCGACGTGAAAAGCCTGGCATCTTCGTCGACTCTCGGCTCCTGGTCGGGCCGGATGTTGAATTTGTCGAAGTCGAAGTAGATTTTCTTCGCGCTCGCCTCGATTTCACGGATTTTGGCCATCCGCGCATCTTCGCTCATGATATTGCTGCTCTCGGTGCTGCCCTGGATCGTATCCAGACCGGTGTCGGCACTTTTGGCCTCCTGGCCCGCTGTCTGCTGCGTCATATCGACTTCCGGCTCCTTCTGCGAACAGCCGCTCATCAGCATCGCCGCAGCCACAACGGCCATAAACAAACTCTTTTTCATCGCTCTCTCCTTCAAAGTTTTACGGATTTTATCATAAAGTTGTTGGTATCTTTTTGAAAAATCCATCCATTCATGTTGATTTACCCACAGGCAGTTCGGTTCGCAACAGGCTTCACCAGTCGATCGACTGGATCTTCCTGCCTTTGAGAGGGAAAAGATACCCTTCGTTGTAGTTGAGTCGGATGATGCCGATGGCGCTTTGTGACGCATAGTGTTTCAGATAGATGACACTCTCGCCGTCGTCCGAGAATTTCGGGAACTGATTGACACCGCTTGCGGTGAGGCGCCTGATGTAGTCGGTCTGTGTCGAGATGAGATAGAGGTTGAAGGTATTGGAACTGAAAGCGTTGTCCGTTTCGCGGCTGCTGTAGACAATATATTTTCCGTGGGCGCTGCACGCGTTGTTGTTTCTGCCGTGAAACACCATCTGCTGCACCCCGCGGCTTCCGATTTTCGAGGCGAAGATATTGGGATAACCGAGCCGGTCCGAAACGAATACGATCCGTTTCTCCCCGTCGATGTACTGGGCCGACACATCGATGCCGGAGTAGAATGTCAGCCGCTCTTTCATACCGGTATCAAGATGGTACTGGTAGATGTCCGGTTGCCCGCCGGGCGCCATCGTCAGCAGAAGTCTTTTGCCGTCCCTGCTGACATCGGAACAGACCAGCATGCCGTCGGATGTGGCGACTTTTCGCTCCTCGCCAGTATAGATGTTGTAGTAGTAAAGCACCGGGCGCCGTCCCAGTTTGGTGAAGTATATCCCCTTCTGCCCACGGTCGGCCCATTTGGGAAAGATATTGAGTCCGCCACTCACAAGCCGTTTTCTGTAGGTCAGGGTATAGTCGGCAATAACGATATCGGCACGCTTTGGTTTGACATATTCGGAAAAGACGACATACCGCTTCATCCATCGCACGCTCGGCATCTTCAGGAAATCGTTGAAATCAATCACCGCCTCATGGATCAAAAAAGGGTATCTGGCACGGTTGGCGACCCGGTAGCTTCTTTCGTAAAAGGCGCGCCCGGAGGGAAGTTCGAAAGCTCTGACGTCCATATAGAGTCTCTGCTGGTCGCCCTCCCTGAAACGGTAGCGCAGAAGATAGTTGTAGGATTTCAGCATCGGATCGATCATCGCGTCGTACTCCGCCCTGTGATAGGTGTCCTCCACCTTGAAATGGGCCGTCACTTTCAAATCGCCCATGACGAGCCGGAAAAATTTCTGACGTGTCATCTCCGTTCCGAACACGGAGGCGTCCTGTATGACGATCGACGGCCGGTTGTCCGCCGACTTGACGATCTCAAGCGTCGCATCGGAAGCGTAGAGGAAGATCCCCAGCAACATCATCACAACTATTCTCACACCTACTCCTTCGCTTTGAATTCCACATCGATCACGAGTCGTTTGTTCCGTTTGTGGGACGGGAATCTCTTCTGTTTGAGTTGTTCGAGGTATTCTATCAGGCTCTGATTGAAACCTTGATTATCCGACGGGTATAGCAGCGTATAGTCAAACTTGCCGTCAGGTTCGATGAGCAGCCGTACCGTCGCGGCCGATCCGGCATAGATCGCTTCGGGCTGCCAGGAGCCGTAGAGGATTTCGTAGAGTTTGGACATGTAGGCGTCCACCTCGCCCTGCCCGGAAGCCTTGGAGGTCATCCGGATCGAAGGTTTGCTCAGATTGATATCCCTGATCAGCTGCTGCGCCTTTTTCTGTTCCCGTTTCTCTTCTTTGGAGGCGGCCTTGTATTTGATTTTCGGGGCATTAGCCAGACGTGCCGCCCGCGTCTGTTCCGTGGGCTCTTTGATCTTTACCCCTTTAAACAGGGATGCGATCGCTTTGGGCTTCGGTTTGGCCGGGTGCTTGGCCGTCGCCGAACTCTTTTTCGCGACGGCGGGAATTTCGGATTTTTGCTTCTCTTTCTGCTCCTTTTTTGCCACCGGTTTCGGTTTCGTCCTGACAGGAAGCGCCTGTGTCAGGGATATTTCGATCGACTGGGTCGATTTGGGAACGTACCGCTTCGAGCGCTTGTAGTCGTTGAAGAAAAGGATCAACAGAAGAATCAGAAGCAGATAGAAGAGGAATGCGGCGACACCGCCCGTGAAGAAAAAGAGGCCCTTTTTATCCATTCGTCACCAGTGAGACTTTCGAAAACCCCGCTTCCTTCACCGTTTTGAGCAGATACATCACATCCCTGTAAGGCAGGCGTTCGTCTGCCCGTATGTAGACAGGAATCGACTTGTCAAGCGATTGCGTTTTGAGCAGAAAACGGTCGGGGAATGAGATTTTGTCGTACTTCTCTTTCTGAAAATGGATCACGCGGTTTTTGTCCATGCTTATTTCGATCGATTTGATCTTCTGCAGGGTACGGGTTTTCGATCCCTGCGGGAGAGTGATGTTCTCCTCGTAGATGATCGTGGGTGCCGTAACCATCAGAATGGCCATCAATACCAGCATGATATCGACAAGCGGCGTGATGTTCAGGTCGGGTTTCTCATCCCATTCGTATCGCATGGTCCTATGTGTCTCTTTTCTGAGCCAGCAGCATGTCGATCTGCATCGCGATGAGTGTCGTCAGATCGTAGGCTTTTCGCTTGAGCAGTAGATGGAAACTGTAGGCGAATACGGCAACGAAAATGCCGGCGGCCGTGGCGACGAGTGCCTCGCTGATGGCAGGCGCCACGACGCTAAGAGTCGCACTCTTTTGTGTACCCAGACCCGCGAATGCCTCGAGGATGGAGATGACGGTGCCAAAAAGCCCTATAAACGGCGACGTGCTCGCAATCATGGAGAGGAGCGTCAGGCCTTTCGTCGCCTCCTTGGTCGCGGCATATTCGCACATTTCGAGCATTCTCGCATTGACGGCGGGAGAGCGTTTGAGACAACTTTTCAGAACCGATTGGTGCGTGACTGTCGTCGCGCCCATGTGCATCTGTTCCATCGAATCTTTCTCTTTCGAGAGCCAGCGGGAAAGTGTGAGATAACGGTAGACGTAGGTCCAGATGGTCAGGAAAAGATAGAAGGAGAGCAGGCCCAGCACCGCAATGGTGATGGAGCTGCTTCGGTCGATATAACCGACGATGATGTCGATCATGGGTTAAAATCTTGTTTTGGCGGCGGTTTCTACTTTTGCCTCGACATTGGCGATGGCGAAGTCGGAGTTGCTGGCTCTCTTGATAAGCTCTTTCGCCTCTTTGATCGCTTTGGCCATGTCGCTCTCCGTTTCGCCGATGATCGGAACGGCCCCTTCGACGACGACGAGTGTCTTGTTCTCGTCGACTTTGACGTAGCCGGAGTCGATGACGATGGAATCGACGGTTCCATCCTCTTTTTCGATCTCGATGATACCCGCTTCAAGAAGGGAAACGAGAGAGGCGTGTTCGGGAAGAACGCCGAACTCCCCTTCCGCTCCCGGGAAAGTGGCAGATTTCACATTGCCGCTGAAAATCTGCCCATGCGGTGTCACGATTTCAAGTTTCATTGTATCCATGGTTATCCTTTAGGTCAGGATATGAACTCTCTTGACAGGGTGCTCCCCGTCAAGAGGCTTTGGCTTTGAGCTTTTCAGCTTTTTCGATCGCTTCGTCGATGTTTCCGACCATGTAGAATGCCGCTTCGGGCAGGTCGTCGTATTCGCCTTCGAGCAGACCTTTGAAGCCTTTGATCGTCTCTTCGAGCGTAACGTATTTTCCCGGTGAACCGGTGAAGACTTCCGCGACGAAGAATGGCTGCGAGAGGAAGCGTTCGATCTTACGGGCACGCTCGACGGTCTTTTTGTCCTCTTCGGAGAGTTCGTCCATACCGAGAATCGCGATTATGTCCTGCAGGTCTTTGTACTTCTGAAGAACCGACTGCACGCCGCGAGCAACCCGGTAATGTTCCTCCCCGATGATTACAGGATCGAGCATGCGGCTGGTTGAATCGAGCGGGTCGACTGCCGGGTAGATCCCTTTTTCTGCGATTTTCCGGTTCAGAACCGTCGTTGCGTCGAGGTGGGCGAAAACCGATGCCGGCGCCGGGTCTGTCAGGTCGTCCGCGGGGACGTAGACAGCCTGGACAGAAGTGATCGAACCTTTGGTTGTCGACGTAATACGCTCCTGCAGCTGTCCCATCTCGCGCGCGAGTGTGGGCTGGTAACCGACGGCCGAAGGAATCCGTCCCAAAAGCGCAGACATTTCGGAACCTGCCTGGGCGTATCGGAAGATGTTGTCGATGAACATCAGAACGTCAAGGCCCATCTCGTCACGGAAATATTCCGCCATCGTAAGACCTGTCAGTGCGATACGGTTACGTGCTCCCGGGGGCTCGTTCATCTGACCGTAGCAGAGGGCGACTTTGTCCAGAACGTTGGACTCTTTCATCTCGTTGTAGAGGTCATTACCCTCACGTGTACGTTCGCCGACACCTGCGAAAACGGAGTATCCGCTGTGTTTGAAGGCGACGTTGTGGATCAGTTCCATGATGATGACGGTCTTGCCGACGCCCGCACCACCGAAGAGTCCGACTTTGCCCCCTTTCGCGTAGGGTGCCAGAAGGTCGACGACTTTGATGCCCGTTTCGAAGATCTCCTGTTTGGTGCTTTGATCCTCGAACGCGGGCGGATTGCGGTGAATGCTCCACGTCGTTTTCGCTTTGAGCTCCTCGCCTTCGTCGATCGTTTCGCCGATGACGTTGAAGATACGTCCGAGGACCTCTTCACCCACCGGTACCTTGATCGCGTCGCCGGTCGCCTTGACATCCATGCCGCGAACGAGACCTTCACTCATATCCATCGCGATCGTTCGGACGCGGTTGTCTCCGATGTGGCTCGCCACTTCGAGCACGAGACGCTTTTTTTCTCCCTCAAGTTCGTAATTGACTTCGAGTGCTTCGTTGATCGCCGGCAGATAGTCTTCGAAATCGACATCGACAACCGGCCCGATGACCTGAACAATTTTACCTGTCATTCCTTCTCCTTCTTTTATTTCAGTGCTTCCATACCGCTGATGATTTCGATCAGTTCGGTAGTAATAGATTCTTGTCGCGCCTTGTTGTAGGCGATCGTGAGTTCATTGACGCGCTCGGAGGCGTTCTTCGTCGCGTTGTCCATCGCCTGCATGCGCGCGCTGTGCTCCGCGGCGAGTGAGTCAAGCAGTCCGTAGTACATACTGTATTCGGTATATTTGCGAAGCAGTGTGTTGAGCAATTCTTCCTGCTCTTCCGGCTCGTACTCGATGCTCGATTTCAATTCCCTCGGCTCGACCGTCGAGATGTCGATCGGCATGAGTTGAATGACACGCTGCTCCTGGGTCAGCATGTTTTTGAAGCCGTTGTAGACCAGGATGACACGATCGGTCACCCCGCTCGCGAAATCCATCAGCGACTGGTCCATGAACTCGGCCGCCCGCTTGTAGTCGGGCGAGGCGCTCAGGCCGATCACTTCATCGGTCATTTCGATGCCGTTGTATTTCAAAAAATCGATCGCTTTGCGTCCGATGACGCGGAGTCTTACCGCAACTTTTTTTTCTCTGTACTCTTTGAGAAGTTTCAGTGTCGTTTTCAGCGTGCTGATGTTGAAACCGCCGCACAGGCCCTTGTCCGCGGTGACGCAGATGATATCGACCGTCCTGACGGGCAGATCGATTTGGACGAATCGGCTGCTGCTGCCGCCGACCTTGCTCTGATTGATTTCATAGGCGATCTCACTGACGAGTTCGTCGAGTTTCTGCGCGTAGATACGGGAGCGCTTCGCGAGCTCTTCGGCTCTTTTCAGTTTCGCCTGTGAAACAAGCTTCATCGCACGTGTCGTTTTTTGGGTGCCCTTGACACTGTTGATCTGAAGCTTAATCTCTTTCAAATTTGCCATTGGTGATCCTTGTGATTAGGCGCTGAACGAATTTTTGAATTCTTCCAGTGCTTTCTTCATCAACTCTTCGACCTCTTCGTCGATTTTTTTCTTCTCGCGGATCTGCTCGAAGACTTCCGGGAAGTTGGCTTCCACGAAGGGATAGAGTTCCGCTTCGAATTTCGTGACCGCATTGACCGGAATATCATCGAGATAACCGTTCGCGCCCGCATAGATGATCATAATCTGTTTCTCGACCGGCAGCGGGCTGTAGGGAGGCTGTTTCAGTACCTCGACCATCCGTGCACCGCGTTCGAGCTGAGCGCGTGTCGCATCGTCAAGGTCGCTTGCGAACTGGGCGAACGCCTCGAGTTCACGATACTGTGCAAGGTCAAGCCGCAGTGTACCGGACACCTGCTTCATTCCCTTGATCTGGGCCGCACCCCCGACGCGGGATACCGAGATGCCTACGTTGATCGCCGGGCGGATACCGCTGTTGAAAAGGTTCGTTTCGAGGAAGATCTGGCCGTCCGTGATCGAGATGACGTTGGTCGGAATATAGGCCGAAACGTCACCCGCCTGCGTTTCGATGATGGGAAGGGCTGTCAGCGAACCGGCACCCAGCTCGTCACTCAGTTTGGCCGCACGCTCGAGAAGACGTGAATGGAGATAGAATACGTCACCGGGGAACGCTTCGCGTCCCGGAGGTCGGCGGAGAATCAGCGACATTTCACGGTAAGCGACGGCGTGCTTGCTCAGGTCGTCGTAGATGATCAGCGCATGCTGTCCGTTGTCCCGGAAATATTCACCCATCGTGACGCCGGCGTAAGGGGCAAGGAACTGGAGTGCGGCCGATTCGGACGCACCGGCGTTGACGACGATCGTGTAGTCCATCGCGCCGTGCTCTTCCAGTTTCCTCACGATAGAGGCGACTGTCGACTGCTTCTGTCCGATGGCGACATAGATACAGACGACATCCTGTCCCTTCTGGCTGATGATGGAGTCGATGGCGACAGTGGTCTTACCGGTCTGGCGGTCACCGATGATCAGTTCCCGCTGTCCCCGTCCGATCGGAACCAGAGCGTCGATCGCCTTGATACCTGTCTGCAGCGGTTCATGGACAGATTTACGGGCCATGATGCCGGGGGCTTTCTCTTCAACGAAACGATACTCTTTCGCTTCGATCGGTCCCTTGCCGTCGATCGGCTCGCCCAGCGCGTTGACGACACGACCGACGATCTCTTTGCCTACGGGCACTTTGAGAAGCTGTCCGAGCCGTTTGACGCTCATTCCCTCACGAATGTTCAGCCCCTTGCCGAGAATGACGATACCGACGCTCGCCTCCTCGAGGTTGAGGACCATGCCCCGCTCGCCGTCCTCGAATTCGACCATTTCGCCGGCCATCACGTTGTTCAGGCCGAATACCTGCGCAATTCCGTCAGCGACGCTGACCACTTTTCCCGTTTCATCGATATCGACGCTCAACTCAAAATTTTCGATACGCTCTTTGATAATCGAGCTGATTTCATCTGCTTGAAGTTTTGACACTACCGATCTCCTTTCTGTGTTTTACAATGCTTTCAAAATGTGGTTGATCATGTCGGAGGCGACCCGCTCTTTTGAGAAACTCGCTTCAAGACCCAGATCCTCGATCATGACCTTGATTCCGTCACGCTCGCTTTTAACCGGATGCAGAACGACCGTCGCATCCACGTATTTGGAGAGAGATTTCTCCAGCTCACCGAGCAGCTTCTTGTCGATCGGCTTTTTGCTTTCTACGACACCTTCGTACTTGTTGCTGCGTCGCTGAAGCTCTTTTTGCAGAAGCGTGACGATCTCGGGAATCAGGCCGAATCGGTTGTGGATGCCGAGTGTTTTGACGAAGTTGACAAGTTTGGCATCGGGCTTCTCTCCCAGAAGAGAGATGATCAACTCTTCGCGCTGCGCCTTCGAGACTTCCGGCGATACGATCACTTCGGCGAATTTCGGATCTTTGAATGCGCCCGCCACGACAGCGAGCGCTTTTTCCGCTGCGGCGATCTTCTTCTCGCCCACTGCTTCGATCAGGGCCTTGACATACTTTTTCGCTACAAGCTGCTCCATTTATGCCACCTTTTTCATGATGAGATTAACAAATTTCTTCTCATCCATGCCGATCGCATCGCCCTTGAAGAGCTCGTCAAGAACCTCCGCGACGGTTTTGCGGACCATCTGCCGTTTCTCGACTTCCATCTTCTCTTCCTGGAGCTTTTCGAGATTGTGGAGTTCGGCACGAAGCTGCTCATCCAGCTTCTTCGCCAGTAGCTTCGCCTCTTTTTTCGCCGACTCGATGATCTCCGCCGCCGTCGCTTCCGCCGCCTCGTATTCGGCCTGTGCATCCTCTTTGGCCTTTTTCGTCGCTTTCAGACGCTTCTGAACCTCTTCAAGCTTCGCCGCTATTTCGGCGCTGCGTCCGGTGAAAAAGTTTTTCACCGGCTCCGCGACAAAATAGTAGATGATACCGGCAAAAATGATGAAGTTGACCAGACGCGGAACGAAATCGGTTTCGTGCTCCGCCGCCTCCCCGCCGGAAGCCAGAACCACCGCAGGAAGAAAAAATGCAGCCATCCATAACAGTTTACGCACATTTTCTCCTTTATATTTGGCTGAATTTCGCTTTCAAAGACTCTTTGAAAAGCGGCATTTGCGAAAGAAGCTCGCTCTTGAGCTGTTCTTCCTCTTTTTTGAGTTCTTCCAGAAAATCCTGGTACGACTTCTCAAGCTCCTCTTTTTTCGCCTCGAGTTTGCTCATGGCAAGAAGCTTGGACTCCTCGATCGTCTTGGATCTCAACGCCGCGGCTTCGTTTTTCGCCTGCGCGATCACCGCTTCCGTTTTCGCCTTCAGCTCCTCGATCTCGGAACTGTTGGAACTCACGTTTTCGAGATCTTTGCGAATGCTCTTGTCGCGCTCGTCCATAAAGGCAAGCAGCGGCTGGTAGAGCCAGCTGTTCAGCAGCGTCAACAGGACAAGAAAGACGACGGCCACCAGAAGCATCAGGGATAAATGTATATCCAGCATGCACACGCTCCTTTCTAAAAATTGGGCAATGTTATCATATTTATCCAAAATTCTAAATTAAGGATATTCTAAAACGCTTGGCTCACACAAGCGCTTTCGACTCTCCTCAAGCCCGATATTCAGGAGTTCATCGCATGAAACTGGCGAGAAACTTCTCGACCTCCTCTTCACTTTCCAATCGGATTTCTATTTTCGACTGTTTGATATTGATACGAAAAGGAACATGTTCCATGAGACGTTCCCGGTAGGGAGCCAGATCGAAGTCGGTGCCGCTTTTCGTCTTTTTCTTCGCTTTTCCCTCGGAAGGTTTCATCTCGTTGACGAGCTGTTCCGTTTCTCTCACACTCAACTTCTGTCCGACGATCGTGTCGCAGAGGATGCGCTGATCCTTTTCGTCCAGGCCCACCAGGACTTTGGCGTGCCCCTGGGTAATCATCGAAGCGGAAAGTTTGTCGATGACGTAGTCGCTCAGCTGAAGAAGCCTGAGCGTATTGGTAATCTGGCTGCGGCTTTTGTGGATGATTTTGGAAAGCTCTTCTTGCGTAATCCCGTATTCGTCGATCAGCTCTTTGTAGGATCGTGCCAGTTCAACGGGATTGAGAGCCTCGCGCTGGATATTTTCGATCAGCGCCAGTTCACGGAATTTCGAGCGGTCGATATCGGCGACGATTGCCCGGATAGTCTCCAGTCCCGCCAGTCTGCTGGCACGTACCCGGCGTTCTCCCGCGATCAGCACATATTCGCCATCTTGTTCGATGACGACCACAGGCTGAAGCAGGCCGTGCTGCCTGATCGATTCGGAAAGTTCTCTTATCGCTTCTTCGTCGAAATGGGTCCGGGGCTGATAGGGATTGGGAACGATCTCATCCAGCGGGACGTCGATCACCCGTTCGCGGATGTCGCTCCCACCGCTTTGAAATTCGTTTTCGTACGCTTCGGCCACTTCCCCGAGAATGGCACCAAGGCCTCGTCCCAGAGATTTGCTCTTGCCTTTTTTCCCCATCATGCCGCCTAGCTTGCCAGAATCGCCTGCGCAAGATGCTGATAAGCCTGCGATCCTGTCGATTTCACATCGTAGAGTATGACCGGTTTGCCGAAACTTGGGCTCTCCGCGAGTTTGACGTTTCGGGGAATGACGATGAATTCGTCGTCAACCGATTTGAAGAGTTTGCTTTTGAAATGCTGTGTCAGATCGGCAAAAACCTGTTTGGAGAGGTTGTTCTGCCCGCTGTACATCGTGGGGAGGAACCCTTTGATCTTCAACTTCGGATTGATTGTCTTCTTGATCAGGCGAATCGTATTCAGAAGCTGCGCAAGCCCTTCCAGGGCGAAAAATTCGCATTGGATCGGGATAATCACCGAGTGGGCGGCACTCAGGGCGTTGATCGTGATGGGTCCGAGCGCCGGAGGCGAATCGATGATGATGTAGTCGTAGGATTTTTTGACCTCGTCGATCTTCCGCTTGAGCACAAGTTCGCGCCCCTTGCGCGTTTCGCTGTCGTAAAACTCTTTTTCCACCCCGACAAGCCCGATATTGGAGGGAACCAGATGCAATGTCGGCAGTGTCGTTTTCAAAATGGTGTCACTGATCTTTTTCGCCCCGATCAGCACATGGTAGATGTTGTATTCGTAATCGTTACGATGAAATCCCAGGCTCGTCGTCGCATTCGCCTGAGGATCCGCATCGATCAACAGAACCTTCTTTTCCGCCACGGCGAGCGACGCCGCGAGATTGACCGCCGTCGTCGTCTTGCCCACTCCACCTTTTTGGTTGGCTATCGTAATAATTTCACTCATCGCAGACTCACTACCCTTCTTTTTCCTATTATCAACGATCCGTCGTTCTGGAGGACGGCCTCCCTCAAATCCAACGTTTCCCGGCCGAAATGTGTATGAAAGTTTTTGCTGTTCTCGAATTCTAATCTAAAGTTGCTAAAAATATGCTTCCATGACGGCGTTTTTTTCAAATTTTCCAGATAGGCTTCCAGAAGTTCATGAGCGGAGATTTTTATGTCCAAAACCCCGAATTCATGGGGTCCGTCGACGATATTGACCCCTATACCCGCCACCACGGTTTTCCCTTTTTTCGCCGTGATGCAACCCCCTATTTTCCGGCTTTGGATATACAAATCGTTGGGCCATTTCACCCAGGTTTCCGATCCCATGTTTTTCAGTGTTTTTTTCATGATGCAGGCGAAGTAGATGGAAGCGGCTGCCAGTGGAAGATCCCGGGGAAGTGCATTTTCCGGCAGCGCGACAGAAGAGAAAAAATTTCCAGGTGAACCGATCCAGCTGTTTTCACGGCTTCCGACACCGTCTGTCTGCATCTGTGCGATCACGGCGCAGGGAGGTTCGACTCTCCCCTCTGAAATTTTTCCTATCAGCCACTTCTGGGTCGAAGGAAGGGTATCAAAGGAGTAGATCCGCAATCTTCAACCTTTTTCCCCGCAGGTAGCTGAGTGCATCCATCGGCTTTTTCGAAGGGGGCTGCACGGTTTTGATCCTGACCGCACCTTCGCCGCACGCGACGATGACGCCATCTTTTTCCAGCGAGAGGATACGGCCGGGCTCCCCCTCGCCGATGGCGGGTTCGATCTCAAGAAGTTTCAGGCCGTTTTCGAGATAGATGCCGGGCCACCCCTCATAGGCACGGAACCGGTTGTAGAGCTCATCCGCCGCTATCGCGAACGTGACGCGGCCATCATGCCGGGTAATCTTTCTGCAGTAGGTGGCATCGGCATCGCACTGCGGCAGGGGTTCGATGGCATCGTAGGCTTTTATGACCATCGGTGTCAGGTCGGCCGCTTCTGTCGCCAGCTTTTCGAAAAGTTCGTTCTTTCTCGTCTGCGGCGTAACCGAAACGACCCGCCAGGCGAGTATCGGTCCGCTGTCAAGCCCCTCTTCCATCAGCATGGCCGTGACACCCGTCACGGCGTCGCCGTGAAGCAGCGCCTCCTGAATGGGGCTGGCACCCCGGTATTTCGGCAGCAGCGAGGCGTGGAGGTTGATGCAGGGTGCGATTTTAAGAATCGCCCGGGGCAGCAACTGCCCGTAGGCCGCCACCACGATGAAATCGGGGCTTTGTGCCGCAATCTCTTCGGCGATCCCCTCCTCTTTCAGCGAAAGGGGCTGGCATACCGGAATGTTGGCAGCCTCCGCCGTCACCTTCACAGGCGGTGGAGTCATCGTTTTTTTTCGTCCCACGGGCCTGTCGGGCTGGGTATAGACCCCCACAAGCTCCATACCGCTCTCTTTTATCAGACGTTGTAGGATCTTTTGGGCATATTCCGGTGTTCCCATAAAAAGAATGCGTTTTTTTTCGTTCCCGGCCTCTTTGTTCACAATCCTCTACCCCGCATTCTCGGTTTTCTGCTCCCGGTCCCCGATTTTTTTCGTCCCTTCCGCCTGCATCATCCGCTCAAAAACCGTGGCCTCCTCTTCGGCTCTTTTGCGCCTCATCCGCTCTTGCTCCGCTCTTTTTTCCGCTTCGCTCATCTCTTTTTTGATCGTTTTGAGTTTTTCGAAAACCGTCTCGTCCATCTTCATTCCCTTTTTCGGCTTCGCGAATCGTCTGAAAGTGACATTTTACCTTCGTATCCGGCGTCTGTAAAGATACCATAGAAGCAAAAGTCCCGCCACACCGCCGAGAATCTGCGCCCAGGCACCTATTTTGATATTCTTGTTCAAAATTTCGTTGTGCGTTTTTCTGTCGATCTTTACGCCGGCGACCTCGGCGACATGATGCATCAGCGAAACGGCGAGGTCGCCGCCCGGCACCGTTTGGTGACACGCCAGGCAGGCCCCTCTGCGGTCGAGCTTCGCCCGTTGCAGGTTGCTGAGCGGTCCCGCCAGGTTCCAGTGGTTGTCCACCGTCTGCAGCGGCGTGCCGTTTTCGTCGACGAAGCGGCTCCAGTCGGTGTTGAAATTTTCGATTTTCGGCTTCTGGACCGTGTAGCGCGTGGGGATCACCTTTCCGTCGGCGGTTTTGAGATCGACGATGAAATCTTCGCCCATATCGCCCCACACTTTGCCCCCTTCGATGCCGTACCCCATGGCCGCCGGGTTGCCGTGGCAGCTTTCGCAGCTTCTGGCCTCTTTTTGCACCGTATGCGAATGGGTCGCCGCCATGACGACGCCGGGGAGTTTGCGCCCGCTTTCGGGGTGCTTGTAGTCGGGCATCATGAAGACATGGTTTTTCAACACCGCTTTGCCATCCTTGCCGATGACCGTCAGCACCACCTGGCATCCCGGCATGGCGGGTGAGACGCGCCCTTCGCCGTTTTGTACCAACGGCGGGTTCTCCCAACGCAGGTAGCTGCGGGTCTCGGTCACTTTGCCAGGAATCAGGTGCTCTCTGAGCGTGCCTCGGCGCATGGCGTCGGTGCCGTGGATATCACGGTCGTGGGCGGCGGCGAGCCAGTCGACACCTTTTTTGCCGCCGCTGTAGTCGACTTTGACATGGCATCCGTAACATTGCGGCGCCCAGCTGTCGTGGCAGGCGTAGCACTCCATCCGGTCGTTGTGTTTGGCGATCGTATCCATCGCCGTCAACCCCGCTTTGGAGAGTTTGCCCTCCTCTTTCAGTTTTTTGAGGGGTTTGAGGCGCAACTTTTTGCCGCTGGCCAGATAGACCAGGACCTCATCCCCGGTTTTGACGACATTCTTGTAGGGATTGCCCCGGGCGCTCAAGAGATAGCCCTCTTTCTTCTCGAAAGTGGTCCCTTTTTTCAGGTACGCCGCCAGAGTCTGTGAAACCCCTCTGGGTTTTCCTTTGGCCGCAAAGGTGTCGAACTCGTCGCCGTATCCCAGCGGCAGCTCCCACGGATATCTTTTCGTCGTTCCGTGGCAATCCTGGCACTCGATCTCCACCGGTCCCAGCGTCGCCCCAGCGAGGAAGCCGTCGCCGTGCAGGTCTCGGGTCGTGTGGCAATCCTGGCAGAGCATCCCCTTTTTCATATGGACATCGGCTTTGAGATGGAGGTAGTGTTTCGTATGGAGTTTTGGCTGCCCCTCCCCTTTCTCGTCGAATCCGGGTTTGTAGGCCGTCTCCATCAGCCCTTCGTAACTCACGCCGATCCGCTTGCCGCGATTGTGGCACGTCGAGCAGGTCTCCACCGGAACTCCCGTATAGCTCACGCCATGCACCGTCACTTTGGCGTTGACGGAGCTTTGTATCCGGTGTACCAGCATGTGGCCTGGTTCTTCTTTCGGAATCGTCGGGTCGTTTCCTTCGTAGAAGCCGTCGTTGCTGTAGGGAATGTGGCAGCTCGAGCACCCCATTCCCCGGTAATCGCCCCGTTTCTGGCGCCCTTTGGAGCCGGTGTGGCATCGCAGGCACTCCTGTCGCAGGTAGGTAAAAGCGGCCAGTTTCGGGTTTCTCTCGACCTCCTCGGGAGTGGGTGCGGGTGGCAGCTCTTTCATCTTCGCCGGGAAGACCTGGGGGTTCAGGTCATGAAGTTTTTCCATATATTTCCGATAGGTTTCGGTACCCAGCCGTTCGTGGGGATCGGGGTTTTTCGTCGCGTAGTTGCCCACATCGTGGCGGTACCCCTCCAGGCCGCCGAAACTGTAGAGTGTGCCGTGAATCTTGCCCTGCTCCGTCATCATCAGGGAGTTCATCTGGGCTGCCACCTGCTCTTTGTGGCACATGCCGCAGGTGTG
This sequence comes from Hydrogenimonas urashimensis, assembly GCF_016593255.1. Lineage (NCBI taxonomy): Bacteria > Pseudomonadati > Campylobacterota > Epsilonproteobacteria > Campylobacterales > Hydrogenimonadaceae > Hydrogenimonas > Hydrogenimonas urashimensis. Next base: position 800,782 of record NZ_AP023212.1, read on the forward strand.
CCGGTTGACCCAAGGGCTGCCCGGATCGGGATAGAAGGCTTTGGGCCCTTCGTAGGCCTGAAGTTTGCGTGGTGCACCCCGATGGGCGCCCTCTTTGCTCGACGCTTCGGGATCGCCGCCGTGGCAGACGACACAGGTATTGTCGCCGACACCGGCCTCTTTGGCCTTTTGGGCGATCGCTTTGGCCATCTTCGTGTGGGGTTCGCGGATATCTTCGATTCCCCGATGGCACCGAAGGCAGCTGTTCGCTTCCGATACGGCGAGCAGAAGAGAAAGAGTGAGGAAAAATCGCACCATGGCGGCTCCTGGTCAATGCGGTAGGCAAAATTTTTGGGAAGCGGATCGCGAAAGGTGACCGCGAACGGTTCCGTCAGCCATCATTATAACAAATTTTTATCATCAACAGCTCTTGACGGCTACGGTTCAGGGTAAGTTCGGCACTCTTTGGTTTCGTGCCGTCTGCGGGTCATCTTGCCATCTCCTCCAGGACGACACCGATGATGTCCGTCATCGTGAGAATGCCGTAAATTTCGTTGTCATCGATGACGAGCAGACGTTTGATGCTGTTTTTGACCATCATCCGAGCCGCATACCTGATATCGAGTTTCCTGGAGACGGAGATCGATGGGGAAGACATGATGTCATAGACGTTGAGCAGGTCGATATCGCCGTCTTCGGCGACAATGGATGTCAGTATGTTTTTGAACGTGACCAGGCCGTAGGCGCCGTGTTCGCCGTTTTTGTCGACAATCACCGCTTTGACTTTGTGTTTTTCCATCAGATTGAGCGCTTCTCTCACAGGCGCCATCTGCGATACGGTCACCAGCTTCTCTTTGGGGGTCATGATATTCTCTACCAGCATGTTGGCCTCCTTGGTGTTTTTGAATCTCTCAAAGCAGATTTTTTATTTCGCGTTCGAATTTCTGCAACTCCTCCATATTGATGCCCACGACATGATCGAGCGCCATCGTATACACAAGGCTCACATTGTCGTCGCGCTCCATCTGCAGACCCTTCGCCAGAGCCTTGAGGACCCTGCGGGATATACGGCGCGGAAGGATGAAGTGCAGAATCGTCACATTCTCTTCGAGTGTCAATCCGAAAAAGATCTTCTTCTCCTTCAATCCGAGCGTCCGGGCATGGATGATCGTCACCGCGCCGGCACCGGCCCCTTTGGCGATATCGATAGCCTCCTCTTCCCTCTCCTCTGGCACTACGGCCACCAATGCGACAAATTTCATCCCTCTCTCTCCTTTTTGGCTAGATAATCGGCATAGATGCCATACCCCATCACCGTCATCATCGGAAAAAGCGAAGCGAAAGCGATCAGGCCGAAACCGTCGACCAGAGGGTTGCGCCCTTCGATATTTTCGGCGAGACCAAGCCCAAGAGCCGCCACCAGCGGTACCGTCACGGTCGAGGTGGTCACCCCGCCGCTGTCGTAGGCGATGGGAATGATATAGCGGGGGGCGAAATGGGTCAAGACGATGACGATAAGATATCCGACGATGATGTAGTAGTGCAGCGGACCGCCCGTCACGATGCGGTAGGCTCCCAGAGCGATGCCCACGGCAACCCCCAAAGCCACCGCCACACGCAAAACCGTGTCGTTGATGCGACCTTCGCTCACCTCTTCGGCCTTGATGGCGATGGCCAGAAGGGAGGGCTCGGCCATCGTCGTCGAAAAACCAATAAGAAAACCGAAAAGATAGATGAGCAGATCGTTTTTCATGGCCGTCAGTTGAAAAGCGATGGTCTCGCCGATCGGAAAGAGTCCCATCTCCAGCCCCAGAATGAAAGCGTAAAGCCCCAGTATCACCAGAACGATTCCTACGGCGATTCTTTGCAAACGGGGCACCTTTTTGCGTATGACGCCGTATTGGAAAAAGAAGATGACAGCCAGAATCGGTGCCACATCCTTCACTACCGCGAGCAGATCCCAGAAGACTTCACTCCACTCAAACACCGTACGGGCCTCCACCGTGCCACGCACCGCCTCCTCCATCGCCACCAGACTCTCGTGGGCACCCTGTGGAAAGAGGGCATAGACGGCGATGCCGTAGATCTGGACAAAGATCATCGGCGTCAAGGAAGCGAAAGCGATAAGTCCAAAGCCGTCGACAACGGGGTTTCGGCCTTTGATGGAGCCCGCGAGTCCGATGCCCAGAGCCGCCACCAGCGGCACCGTCACGGTCGAGGTGGTCACCCCGCCGCTGTCGTAGGCGAGGCCCACGATCTCCTCGGGCGCGAAAAACGTGATCAGCACAACCAGTATATAGCCGGCGATGATGTAGTATTGGATCGGATGGCCCGTAAGGATGCGCAAAACCCCCAGGGCAATGGCAAATCCCACCGACGATGCGACAGTCATGCGTAGAAAGAAGGCATCGATCTTTCCGGCGCTGATGGAGGCGGCTTTCTCGGCGATGGCGATAAGCGCCGGTTCGGCCACCGTCGTCGAGAAACCGATAGCAAAAGCGAAGAGCATGAGCCAGAAGAAGGAGCCTTTCCTCGCGAAATCGGTGGCCAGGTTTTCTCCGATTGGGAAGATGCCCAGTTCCAGTCCGCGAATGAAAAGAGCGAGCCCTACTGCCACGATGAAGAGTCCCGCCGCGATGGAGACGAGATTCTCGGGCATCGCGCGGACGACGGCAATCTGGAAAAAGGCGACGACGGCGACGATCGGCACGAGATCTTTGAAGGCGTTTTTCAGATCTTCCCAAAATATGCGTGCCGATTCGCTTATCATCCGCCCTGTTCCTCGCGCTGAAAAATCGTCAGAAAAGCTTTTTTATCTTTTTCATGACTCTTTTGCCGGGAGTATCGCTCTTTTCATCCTCTTGTTGCGGGGCATCTTCCCGATAGAGATTGTCCGGAAGGTTGGATTCTTGTCCCGGCTCCACGTTTATCACCTCGAGATTGGGATGAATCAGCTCCCTGAGTCGCTTTTCCACGACCATCTTCGTCGTCATCAGACTCATGGAGCAGCCGTGGCACGTTCCGGTAAGCTGTATGTAGACACGGCCGTCCGCGACACCGAGCACTTTGATCCCTCCGCCGTGGGACTGAACATATTCGTTGACCGTTGGCAGATGGTGCATCACCGCCGTGTAGATGTCTTCATCCGAAAAAGGCATCATGGTGCCCCCTTCCATTTTTTTGCACCAATAGTAGCCAATCGAAGATTATAAAGAATGAAAATTCCCGATCTAACCCTAATATAAGACAGCCCATCAGAAAACCACTCTGCTTCCGCCCCTTTGCGTTCATCAAATCTGCCGGATTTCGCTGCCTGTGTAATACCTTCTGGGCCATCTTTGCACAAACCCGCGTGGCAAGTTGGCCGTTTCATCCAAGAATTTGTCTCTTTGAGGCTGATATAATACCCTCCCGATTTTTAGAGCAGGTCTGTTTTCATGAGAGAAACCATCCGATCCATTCACGCCATCGATGCCGGTATTCTTTTCATGCTGGCCAGTGCACTCATCTCCGCCATGAACGGAGCCGTGGCGAAAATGCTGGGGGATGAGATGAGTGCCATGGAGATTGTCTTTTTCCGAAATCTCATCGGCATGTTCATTATTCTTGCGACCCTGCGCCACACCCCCGCAACACTGCCGGGCGGGAAGCTTTTGCTGCTGCTTCTGCGGGGGTTTTTCGGATTTGCAGCGATGATTCTCTTTTTCTATACCATTACCACCATCCCACTCGCGGAAGCCATTACTCTTAACAAAACATCGCCGCTGTTTGTTGCCATCCTCGCCTTTTTCCTGATGGGCGAACGCCTCAACCGATACGCCCTATTGGCGCTTTTCATCGGCTTTTTGGGTGTCGCTTTTATCACCAAACCCCTGGGACTTGCCATCGGATACGAACATTTCCTGGGATTGCTGGGCGGTTTTTTCGCCGCGTGTGCCTACGCCACCATCAAAACGATACGCCGCATCTACGACGCACGGGTCATCGTTCTCTCTTTCGTGGGCATGGGCACCTTTGTGCCGCTGCTGCTATTTTTGCTGGCGCCCCACGTCGAAGTTCCCGACCCGCTCGCTTTTCTTTTCCCTCATTTTAGCTTTCCCGTCTCTCTTCATACCTGGACTCTCATCGCTTTCATGGCTCTTGTCTCCACCCTCTCGCAGTGGCTGCTGACAAAAGCCTACAGCCTGGGGAGAGCAGGCATCGTCGGAGTCGTCAGCTATACCAACATCCCGTTCGCCGTGGGATTCGGCTGGATGCTGGGCGACCCATTCCCGGATATCTGGGTATGGACGGGCATCGGCTTGATCATCCTGGCGGGCACCCTTTTGAAAAAGAGTTGAAAAGGTTACCGCACCCTGCCAGCCAAACGGCTACCGAGCTTCGCCATCGTTTTGGAAAGCTTCGCAATCGATGCACCCTGCCGCTTTGTCAGCTCTTGCGCCCGCTCCTCCAGCAGCATCTCCTCTTCCACCAGTCTCTCCTCTTTGAGCACGATCTTTTCATACCGTTTCTGCAGTTTCGCATACGCTTTGTCCAGTGCGCGAAGCTCTTTCATCAGACGCTCGTACTCTTTTTCGAACATCTCCACCTGGCGCTCGGTTTTTGCTTTGAAAATCTCTTTTTTCACCCGTGCAATCTTATTGAGCTTTTTGTGGATTTTGCGTTCGGTTTTGCGCATTTTGGAGGTAATATCAATAACCCTCTCTTCCAGTTTCGATATTTTGTCGTGCGATTTTCGTATCAGCGTATCGATCGAGTCGATCTCACCTTCCGTCTCCTTCAGCACGTCGAGCAGGTCCCGAATCGCTTTTTGCGTCGCTTTGAGCTCTTTTATCATTACAACTCCTTTTTTCGCTCATTGTAACGAACTTTTGCCCCAGGCACTGCTACATGGGTATCAAAACCCTAGGGTTTTAGATATCGACGCCGTCCCAGAACTCCTCGTAGCTGAGATTGGTCTGGGCGTTTTCGTCGACCATACTCTTTTCGAGCATCTTCTTCCGTTTCTCATGGAAGTAGTGTTCAAGAGCCTCTTCCACCAGTGCCTCCGGCGGACGCTTTTCGATCTCGGCAAAAGCCAGCAACTCCTCCGCCGTCACTTTTTTTAGACGCAGCGGCAGTATAGTTTTCATCTGTTTCATGCGAATTTTTCCTTTCATTCATCGTCGAACCGGATATATCTGACTTTTGCTGTTTTGGCCGCCGTGCGACCGCTTTTGCAAAAAGCCCCAACCGTAGTTTTAGGCTATCACAGGGATTCGGTCGACTCTATGCCGTGATTCATGGTACTATTATCGCCAAAAAGCGCAAAAAAGGTCAAAATATGCTGCAAGAGGGTGATTCGCTCTTCGATCTCGCTTCCCTGGGGCCAACTGTTGAAGGAACCTTTCTGGAGCGACCCAACCGCTTCGTGGCCATCGCCGAGGTGAAAGGAGAAAAAAGACGGGTCCATGTAGCCGATACGGGACGCCTCGAAGAGATACTCACCCCGGCAAGGGCGCTGCTGCTTCTGAAAAACCGCGAAGGCATGAGCACCGACTACACGCTTCTGGCCGCCCGAATGGAAGAGGGATGGGTCCTCATCAACACCCGTCTGCACGCACCCATCGCCAAAAAAGCGATCGAGCGCGGGGTACTCGGATTCGTGCCCAAACGATTACGAAGCGAGGTTCGTTTCGGGCATAGCCGTTTCGACTATCGCGCAGACGATGCGTTCGTGGAGCTCAAAGGGTGTTCGCTGGTGCAACAGAACGAATGCCGATTCCCCAATGCTCCCACAATCCGCGGTGTCCGACACCTGCTAGAACTGCTGCAGGCCAAAGAGCAGGGATTTAGAGCCTTTATTCTCATTATGGCTCTGCGTCCTTGCGACTGTTTTCGCGCGCATCCCCGACGGGATGAAAATTTTCGCCGCACCTTCTACACGGTTTTGAAAAAAGGAGTCCAATACAAGGGATTTCACATCAGAATCGTAAATGACACCGTGGTCTATGCCGGAGTGCTGAAACTCTGCCAGGACAAAAAAGCCGTGTCCGACAACTGATGCGGGCAATCGTCATTGTGCCACTGAAAATCAGGTTTGTTAATCAACGTACAATTTATCGCCTTTTCAACCTCCTTTCAATACAATTTGTATCCAAATTTACATTTTCACGATAATGCCGATATTATCGGAGAAATACATTATAATGAAAGGAAGGTGTTCAATGCGTTTTAGTTGGTTAAAAATCATGTTCGCCACATTGGCGGTGGCATTTACAGTCGGCTGCGGAGGCGGAGGCGGTGGAGGTGGCGGAAGCAATCCCACCCCAACACCTACATTGGAATTCAGCATGTCAGGAGACGTGACTGTTCAGGAAAAAACAACCGATGTTGCGACTTTCGAAGTAAAAAATGCATCAGGCGATGTAACATACTCGATAGACGGTGGAGCCGATGCGGCCAAATTCAAAATCAGCGGCAATATACTCTCATTTGTAACGGCCCCCGATTATGGAAATCCGGACGATGCCAATCATGACAGAATCTACGAGGTTGTTATTAAAGCAGAAGATGCGGCAAAGCATTCGGATACACTGACAATGCACGTGGAAGTCACCAATGCCACTCTTTATTTTACGACAAAAAGTGACATCACCGTCGAGGAAAACACCAGTGCCGTAACCACCCTTTCTGTTACGAATGAATCAGGTGGTGTGACCTATTCAATCAGCGGAGGGGCGGACCAGGACAAATTTCAGCTTCAGGGCAGTGCACTCTCATTTACCATCCAGCCCGATTATGAACATCCCTCCGATGCAGACAAAGACGGTATTTACGAAGTGGCAATTCAGGCAAAAGATGCGGTTGAAAGTGCCATAAAGGTACTGAAAATTACGGTCGTCAATGTCGGAAGTGCAAATCTTGAATTTACGACAAACAATGAAGTTTCCGTCAAAGAAAAGAGTACAAGTGTTGCGACACTCGCTGTGGCAAATGCGGCAGGTACAGTAACTTTTTCCATTACCGATGGCAGTGACAAAGATAAATTTGTCATCACATCCGGCAACGAATTGAAATTCAAAAATGCACCTCTTTACATCCCGGATGCTTCAAATGTTTATCATGTCACCGTTACAGCCATTGACGGCATCGACAGTGTTGATCTGGCGATAAATGTTTCCGTCGTTCCTTTGCCCATTACGTTTACGAATGAACAGAATGTCACAGTACCCGAACTGACTCAGGAAGTTCAGACACTGAGTGTGGACAATGCACACGGACGGGTGGAGTTCTTTATCGACAGTGGAGCGGACAAAGACAAATTTACAATCAGCAAAAACAAGCTGATTTTCGTTACTGCGCCCGATTATGACAATCCAGATGATTCCAACGGCGACCGAATCTATGTTGTCGTCGTCAAAGCGAAGGATGATGCGGGGGTTTCAACAACGCAGAAAAAATATATCACCATCACATCCTTGGGACATCCCCAATTTGTTTCCGAAGCAAACATCAGCGTTCCCGAATATACAACCAATGTGACCACAGTGAAACTCAACAGCAAATATGATGTAACCTCACTGATACTGAGCGGAGACGATGCGGGCTTTTTTGATTTCAATGCATCGTCAAACAATCTTAGTGCCGTTCTTACCTTCAAAGTCGCACCGAAATTCGATGATCCCCAGGACAAAGATCATAACAACATTTACGAGATTACAATCAATGCAACGGATGCAAACGGAAAAAATGCTTCTTTGCCGATGCAAATTACAGTCACGGATGTGAAAGGAGAAGATGTCAATATTGCATCTGCCGTATATGACGACAATTTGACGGATACAATGGATGATGACACACTCACTCTCTATTTCTCTGCTGAAATAGATGCCAACAGTATACCTGCTGATCTCAAAACAGCGTTCGAAGGTATCGATTTTATCGGGTCGCCAACCGACCACTCCTACATCGAGGGCTGGCCCTATAAACTGATCATTCATCTTGACAGCACGGCCAGCAGACCGGACGAAAACACTACCATTGCGATCAAAAATGAAGTGCTGAAACTTGCGGACGGCACTACACTAATAGAAGCGAGCCCCGCCAAACAGATCGAATTTGCATTGCCTATCTACAAAACGGGACAGACAAAAAGCTACGATGAGAATGGCACTGAAATCAATCCTCCGAATTCTTCTTTGAAAGATGATGCCTATTATGCGGTTATTGAGCATCTTGGAAAAGAAAATATATTGGAAAGAAATGATACACAGAATGTTGTCATTGACAAATTAAACAAACTCATGTGGCAGGATGATACGGAAGCAAACAGTACCGTAAAAGTGTGGATCACAAAAGATAATTTTGACAATCACAATTATTTTGCCAAAGAAGATGGTGACACCGCATTCAATTACTGCCAACAGCTTGACCTTGACGGATTTACCGATTGGAGGCTTCCAACTATTAAAGAATTGAATACGATTATCGTTAAAGGACAAAATCCGGCATACAGCAGCACATTTAGATATGTCGCTGATGATTGGTACTGGTCCGATACGCCATGCGATGAATGTGACAATTATGCCTGGGCGGCACAACTCTATGAAGGTACCATTAGAGCAGTTGGAAATACAAAATCTCGACATTTCCATGTGCGATGTGTACGTGATTATAGTGAGGGAGAATGATTATGATGAAAAAAAGTGTACTAATATTGGCATCATTGTTTTTATTTGCCAATGCGGAATATCTCAGAAATGAAAGTCAGGGTGTGGTACTTGACACCAGAACCAATCTCATGTGGCAGGATGACGCATTAGTAGGAGGAAAAACATGGAAGGAAGCTATCGATTATTGTGAAAATCTCGACTTGGCGGGATACACAGACTGGAGGCTTCCGAATTTCAACGAATATGACAGTCTCATCGATACAGAGCGTAACAATCCGGCGTTGAGTCCGGTTTTTGAAAATGTCGCGACCGATGTATACGACAAATACTGGACATCTACAACCTACATGGATGAGAACAAAACCAAAGCGTGGACGCTTCAAACGCGCAACGGGTGGAATTATCAGTCGGAAAAGTCTGAAAACGACGGAAGTCTATTCATCCGCTGCGTCCGCGGAAAAAATTGATTTATCCTCCTCTTTCCCTCTGCGGGAAAGAGGGGGCGGGCTTGCTCACTCTCAATCTCTATTTTTCTTCAATCTTCAAAGCGATTCATACTAGTCAGGTCTCTTCTCGCACGGATGGCATTAAGCGAATCTGTGCTTACGCCAGATTCGTATAGACTGCCTGTACATCCTCGTCATCTTCGAGTTTTTCGATAAGAGTGGCCACTTCGTCCATCTGCTCGTCGCTCAACGCCAGCGGAACGTTGGGTACCCGTTGCAGCGAGGCTTTGGTGACCTCTATGCCCCGCTCCTCCAGGGCTTTGGCCAGTTCGCCGAAAGAGGTATATTCACCGAAAACCCGGACGATCGCCTTGTCTTCTCCGTTTTCCTGGGGAATTTTGTCCTCTTCCAGCTCTTCAAGACCGTAATCGATAAGCTCCAGTTCCAGCTCTTCGAGATCGATAGTTTCACGCCTGTCGAACTCGAAGACCGCTTTGCGGTTGAACATGAAATCGAGCGAGCCGCTTGTTAGCAGTTCGCCGCTGTTGCGAACCAGTACCGCACGGACGTTGGCGACGGTGCGGGTCGGGTTGTCGGTGGCGCACTCGATCACCATAAGCGTCCCGTAGGGTCCCTTCGCTTCGTAGGCGATCTCCTTGATATCGGCCGCATCTTTGCCCTGCGCCCGTTTGATCGCCGCTTCGATATTGTCTTTGGGCATATTCTGGGCTTTGGCATTGAGAATCGCCGTACGCAGTTTCGGGTTCATGTCAGGGTCGGGTCCTCCTTCCCTGGCCGCAATCGTGATGATGCGACCAAGCTTGGGGAAGATGCGTGACATCGCTCCCCATCGTTTCAGTTTCGCCGCTTTGCGGTATTCGAATGCGCGTCCCATACTATTTCCTTCGATAAAAAAGTTTCGGCGAATTATAGCATTGCAGAAAAATTACGCAAATGTTCCTCTCCCATTGCCACTGTCTGCTTTTAACTTACACATTCCACACCTGTTCCTGCAAACTGCTCCTATTGGGTTCTTTCAATTTTTACGCCAAAACTCGTATTTGTGCAAGTCTGAATGCCCTATGGCGACGGGGAAACACTCCGTGTCGAATCTATCACGCAAGAAGCGAAAGAGACGGGATTTTCAGCGAAATTTTCCATGCTGTGAAATAGGATAATTTTTGTCGGATTTATTGATTTATATCAATTGTCATTCGAACTTTTTTAGTATATAATTGCATAAATTGACGAAAAAAGGGGAGCAAATGGAAATTTTACCGTCAGACGCAGAAAAGATCGAAGTGCCCGGTGCCACCGTCGACTTCTACAAATACACGAAAGACGGAATTACGTACTACCAGTTCGATACATCCCGCTGCGGGCCGCCGGAGCCGATGGTCAACGCCATGAGCGGCCTGAAACTTATCGATGGTCCGGATAAGAAGCTCGTGATGATCAACCACAAGAAACCGATGGGCTTGCTGGATAAAATCGGACAGAATTACGATATAAAAGTCGAAACACTCGAAGACGGGCGCGTCAAACTTATCTTCAGCTATCAAGAAGGCGCCAGCGAAAAGGCGAATCTAAACGACGCCGCCTGCCACGGATAACGGTTGCATGAAAAACGGAAAGTGAAAGTGAAATTTTTCACCGATCGCTTTTCGTTGTCATCCGTTTAGCTACAACGTTCATTTTTCACCAAAAAGGGTTTTTATGTTCAATGTATCGCGTGAATTCGCACCGCCTTTTTCACTGATCGCTCCCTTTTTCGTTGCAGGAAGCATCTTCTATCTGCTGGCATCTTCTATGCTGCTTGGCTTCGGCACGGATATTACCCATTACGACATCTCCGTTGTCGCATGGGCACACCTTTTCCTGCTGGGATTCGTGATGATGATCATTTTCGGAGCGATGGCGCAGCTGGTACCGGTGGTGTTGGAAGTGGGGCATTTCAGTGTCGATTTCTACTATCTCATCTGGCCGATACTGGCCCTTGGAACCGTTCTTATGGTCATGGGCTTCCTTTTCATGCCTGGCATGCTGCCCTACGGCGGATTGATGGTACTGGTCTCGATGCTCATTTTCCTGGCCGATACGATCATGACCCTCCGGAAAGTGGAACATGTCTCATTGACGGTCAAAACCGTAGCGGTGACCAACGCCTTTTTGCTGCTGGGCATTCTCGTCGGCTTCGCGATGGCACTGGGTATCGGCACCGGTGTGAATATCGATATCGCCAAATGGCTGAATGCCCATATCGTCCTGGTGCTGGGCGGTTATGTCACCCTTACCATCATGGGCATGAGCCTGATCCTTCTGCCGATGTTCGGCCTCTCCCACGGATTTGACGAAAGTCCGATCCGTCTCGGGTTCAAGATCATGGTGGACGGCGTGCTTTTCTATCTGCTCGCCACCCTGTTCGATTCGGAGGATTTGCGTTTTCTGGCAATGATGACGATGATTGGCGCATTGGGACTCTACCTCTATCAAATCTGGCTCATTTACAAAACCAGGGCTCGAAAAGAGGCCGATGTCTGGTTCAAATCGATGGTGATCGGATACGCTTCACTGGCCATCGCTTTGATTTTGGGCTTCATCGCTCTTGTCGGACACCTGGAGCGCGTCGGACTGGCCGCCGCCTGGTTCCTGATTATGGGGTTTTTTACATTCCTCATCAACGGACACCTCTACAAAATCATCCCTTTCCTGGTCTGGTTCGAGCGTTACAGCCCGCTTGTCGGCAAACAGAAAGTCCCGATGCTGGCCGACATGGTCCCCAAAAAGATGGCGGAATACCAGTTTTGGTTCTCATCCGCCGGCGTCGGCATCGCCGGCCTGGGACTGCTTCTTGGCAGCGATGAGCTCTTCAAAGCGGGTGTCACATTCATTGCAACCGGTGCCATTTTTCTCGTCACCAGCGTAAAATGGATGATGGGATTCGGAAAAAAGTAGTTTCGCCGCCAAGTTTTGACAGGCAAAGGCAGAACGAATGAAACGCGATTTGCAAAAATTTTCACTTAAAAAGGAGAAGAGAGATGTCCGAAAAAATTACAAAAGAGCAGGTTTTCGACGCAATCCGGAAAGTCGTCGACCCGGAAGTCGGGTTCAATCTCGTCGAAATGGGGCTCATTTACGATGCCGTTATCGACGATGACAACAATGTCAAAGTGGTCATGACCCTATCCACACGCGGATGCCCTCTGCACCAGATGCTGACCCAGTGGGTCAAGGATGCGGTCAAGGAGATTCCCGGTGTCGGTGACGTGGAGGTCGAGGTGGTCTGGGAGCCGGCATGGAACATCTCCATGGCGGAAGATCATGTGAAACAGAAACTCGGAGCCCTCTGAAGTGGGGGAAGAAAAGTCCAACCACAACCCATGGCTGCATGAGCTCCGCCACCTCTACGGCGCGGGTATTCTGCTCTTCTACTACGCCAAATGGCCCATCCTTGTCGGGTGGCCCCTTTTGCGACTTTATCTCGATTATCCCGACAACTGGATCATCGACGCACTCTGGATATGGTGCCTGATTCTTGTCATAAAAGACTTTTACGTCTGGTTTATTAAAAAAGAGAGTTACTGTACTGCAAAATCGTGCAAAAACGAAAAAGAGGAAAAAAATGGAGATTCGTCCGAACACGAAAGTCAATGACCTGTTAAACGCCTATCCCGAACTGGAAGCGTTTTTGATGAAGCTCAACCCCAAATACAAAAAACTCAAAAACCCGATTCTGCGCCGTACTGTCGCCAGAATCGCCACGCTGACACAGGTTGCCGGAATCGGCGGGTATGAGACGCTGGAATTGGTCAATCTTTTACGAAAAGAGGTGGGCCAGCCGCCACTGGACGCTTCGGGCCATCCCAAAGAGACAGAAGAGACCCGAAAGGCGCCGCAATGGCTTCAAAATGAACCCAAAACCATCCTCGACGCCAACCAACTCCTCGATGAAGAGAAAAACCCTCTGGCGGAAGTGAGCAAAGTACTCAAAACACTCGATAGCGGCGAGATTGTCATGATTCGAAGCGACTTTTTGCCATCTCCTCTCATCGACACTTTCAAAGAACAGGGCTACGATGTCTACGCGAGCGAAGCAGAAAAGGGACGTTTCCTGACCTATATCAGGAAACCGTGAGAATCGCCGGCCAAAGATCGGTCTCCAGAAGTATCTTTTTCACCCGCTCCTGCCACAATTGGCCGAAACGCTGCTTCTCCTGCTGCGTTGCGGTCCCCTGCATCAGTTTCTGCATCAGTGGCTGCATATCGGGGTGAGCCGGTACGATGGAGGGGTTGTAGACCATCTCCACATGGGCGGCATTGTCCAGGCGTGTCAGCCGCACTTCGGCACCCAATTCCACCCCGTAGAAAAGACGGTTGTTGCGGGCAAATTTGCCGCCAAGGCCTTTGAAGCCTCCCTCGTTCGAAGCTCCCGTCACCAGGCCGATGCAACTGCCGATGACTCCGGCGACTCCCTCATCCAGTGCCTCGCGTATTTCCACTTTGACATTTCCGCGTACCGGAAGATCATCTTGGTAGAGCTTTTTCAGGCCCATCTTGGTCATCAGCCACGCCCCCGCCACGGTGGGACAGGAGTGGCCGGCCAGTTTGACCATGTCAAGATAGTCGTACGTGATGCGTCCATTCTCCACGGCGCCGAGAATGTCGGCCAGCGGGTCGATGGTTTCGATCGGTTCGACTTCGTCGAAAAAAGCGGGATAGTTCATAAAATTCCTTTGTTTTTGAATTGGTGGTAGATTTTTGCGGCACCCAGCAGATTGGCGCCGTAAAGAAGGGATTCGATGAAAAAAAGGAGTGCCGTCACCTTCCACAGCAGCGGCATGAAAAACGACGCGATACCGAAAACCGGCAACGCCCAATGAATCCAAAGATGCGGTTTCATCCCCTTGGCCGGTATGATGTCTCCCATCATAGGGCACTCCAAAACTCCTTTGGCATTCAGGTGGAACCAGACCAGAAAGGGGATGATTTTATAACTCATGGCAAAAATGATACTGAGAAAAAAGTACCCAAAGAGCAACGCCCCCGTATCGAAAAATGTTTCTAACTGAAAACCGTAGTATAGAAACAGCGATATCGAGGAGGCTGCCAGAGAGACAAGGCCTGTGCGCCAGAGCCAAACCGTCGTATCGGCGACGGGTCGCTTTCTCTGGGAGAGGCGTCTGAGCGTCACCAGCGCAAAGGCGAGCAGCAATACTCCCACTGCCGCATCGAACAGTGTCACTGCCGACTGGGAGACGATATAGAAAGGTACCTGCAGTACCAAAAGAGCCAGTATACTCATCGGAAACCATCGCCGCACCGCTTCGGGATACGGCGGTGTGACATAAAACATTTCAATGACCTGGAAGGCCACCGCCATGATCAGCACGGCGATCCATCCGAAAAGCATGAAATGCATGTGGACCGTGCGAAGCCCCTGGGGCGGCAGGCCGATATCGACACCCAGGAAGGCCAGCATCACCAGCAGGGCAAAAAAGAGGCCAAAGCCCAATCCCCCGACGGCGACCATCATGCCGATGACGGAGGGCGTTTTGTTCTCGACACGCAGCAGTTTCGAGAACATCAGGAAAACGACGAAACCGAGGGAGCCAAGAAGCAGTGCCAGCGCCGTATGGAACAGGGCCGTTTTCGCAAAAACAAACCCTCCGACGAGCATCAACGTGCCCAAAGCCATGAAAGCATGGATCCATCGAGCATGGTACATCGGATCTTTGATCGATGCTCCGGCAATGACCGGAAGCATCTGAAAGAGTGCCCCCACCATCGCCATGCCTGCCATGCCGAGCACGACGAGATGGACGACGGCCACCGTATCCGGTGCATCCCAGAGACCCAAAGCGGCCGGGTCGGCAATGAAGAGCGCTATGGCCGTCAACAGACCGAAAGCCGGAATGGTAAGAAAAAAGCGAAGAATCACTTCAAACGGCGGCGCCTGATCGAGCGAAAGTCCCTGATTAAACATCGCAGAAATCCTGTAACATTCTTTTCAGATCGAAAGATGGGTTTTTCGTAAAGAGTATGTGCCACTCCCCCGACTCCGTTTCACACGCATCGAAACGGATGCCCTGTTTTTGGGCGATCATCAGAAGAGGACGGGGATACCGGTGAATTTGCAGATGCAGACAGTTTCTGCCGTCCAGCCGCTTCATCATTTCAACACTGCGTTCAAGGGGTTCGGGGTGGTTCAGGCCCCGAACATCCAGTTCGATCACTTCGACAGGGCTCAACGGGCTTTCATCTTTTCGACAAGATCCTTTGCCTGCTCACCGAGCACATTGTCGCACATCGCATAAAGCATCTGCTCCTCTTTCATGTTGTGCTGCTGCAGCAGAATCATCAATGTATCGGCTACGGAAAAAAAACGCTCCTTGTCCGCTTTGTCAATGGCATCCTTGAGCTGTTCGAGAAGTCCGCGCACCTGATTGTGCTCGTAGCGCATCACCTGCGTAGGCCCCTCTGTGCTCAGCGTCGCCGCTTCGAAAGCGGGAAAGAGTATCTCCTCCTCTTTGTCAAAATGCTTCAGCGTATCGACCATGAACTCTTCGAAATGTCTGAACGCCTCGTCGAAATCGCCGCTGCTGACAGCCTGCTCGGCTTTGGCGAACTCTTCGTCACAAAGGCGATGCTCATCTTTCATATAGTTCGATATCTCCATTTTCACTCCTTCTAAATTTTGGGCGGCTCTATTTGAACATCAGAAAAATTTTGCCCATCAGCACTGCGGTGAGGGCAAGAAACGAAACCAGAATCCAGTCCATTGTCCATCCTTCCGATTGATTATCTAAGATTTTACAAAAAAAGAGTTTTCAAAAGATTGATACGGGTCAACGCATGTCACACAGATGTCACGGAAGCCCTTTCAAACCGGTTTTCGTGACAATTTTGTGATGATTTTTTTTATGGCATGGAAAGTGGTTTCGTCCTATCATTTCACTAGCCGGAAAGATCCGGCTCCTACTCCGCCTGCCATAGGAAGGCAGGTTTTTACAGCTTGCATCGAAGGGCAGGAGCCGAAGCCTCCTCTCCCCGGGCTTCGGCTCCTGCCCTTCGCAAAACTTGACCGTAAAGACTTTAGAATGATACTCAAAGAGATACTCAAACGCGACGGCTCGAAAGAGAACTTCGCCCCCTATAAAATCGAAGATGCGATCAAGGCGGCCTTCAAAAGCCAAAACACCCAATACGACAGCACCATCTTTTTCAATGTGCTTGAACGGCTCAAGACAAAACGGATCGCCGCTGTCGAAGATATCCAGGATATGATCGAGCAGGAGCTCTTCAAAGCACGCTATTTCGAAGTGATGCGCGCCTTCATGATCTACCGCCATACCCACAAGATGCAGCGCGAGCACATCTACGGCCTGAGCGAAGACACCACCTACATCAATTCGACCGAAACGATCGAAGAATACATTGGAAAAAGCGACTGGCGCATCAATGCAAACTCCAATACCGGCTACTCCCATGCCGGCCTCATCAACAACACAGCGGGCAAGGTGATCGCCAACTACTGGCTCGACAGGGTCTATTCCAAAGAGGAAGGATACGCCCACCGCAACGGGGACTACCACATCCACGACCTCGACTGCCTCAGCGGCTACTGCGCCGGCTGGAGTCTGCGCGTGCTGCTGGACGAGGGATTCAACGGGGTCCGCGGACGTGTCGAAAGCCGTCCGCCCAGCCACTTCCGCGAAGCGCTTGGGCAGATGGCCAACTTCCTGGGCATTCTCCAGAGCGAGTGGGCCGGCGCACAGGCGTTCAGCTCCTTTGACACCTATCTCGCACCCTATGTTTTCAAGGACCGACTCCCTTACAATGAGATCAAAAAGGCGATACGCAGTTTCGTCTACAACCTCAATGTCCCCGCCAGGTGGGGGCAGTCGCCTTTTACCAACATTACCATCGACTGGACGGTGCCGGAAGATCTGAAAGATCAGATCCCCACCCGTGCCCAGCGCCACCTTTTCAAGGATCTGGAAGACGAAACCCTACTGGCCCTCGCCAAGGAGCGCGACCCTTCCGTTACATCGCTGGAGGATCTGCGCTACCGCCATTTTCAGAAAGAGATGAACCTCATCAACCGCGCCTATTACGAAGTGATGACCGAAGGGGACAGCACCGGCCAGCCCTTCACCTTTCCGATTCCCACCGTCAACATCACCGAAGATTTCGACTGGTACGGGGAAAATACGGACATCCTTTTCGAAAATACGGCAAAAATCGGCTCATCCTATTTTCAGAACTTCATCGGAAGCCAGTATAGACGGGATGAAAATGGCAATCTCATCCCCAACGAGGAAGCCTACAAACCTGGTCACGTCCGAAGCATGTGCTGTCGGCTGCAGCTCGATCTCCGTGAACTTCTAAAACGGGGCGGCGGCCTATTCGGCAGCGCTGAAATGACCGGCAGCATCGGCGTCGTCACGATCAATATGGCGCGGCTTGGCTTCGTCCATAAAGGGGACAAAAAAGGGCTCTACGCCCGGTTGGAAGAGCTGATGGATATGGCCTCTTCCACGCTGGAAAAGAAACGGCGATTCATCCAGGAGCTCTATGATCGGGGGCTTTTCCCCTATACCAGACGCTACCTGCCCGGTTTCAACAACCACTTCTCCACGATCGGCGTCAACGGAATGAACGAGATGATCCGCAATTTCACCGGCGACAGAGATCATATCGCCACCGAAAGCGGGCAGCGGTTCGCCCTCGAAATTCTTGATTTCATGAGGGAAAAGCTCAAAACCTACCAGGAGAAAACGGGCAATCTCTACAACCTGGAGGCCACCCCTGCGGAAGGGACCACCTACCGGTTCGCCAAAGAGGACAAGAAACGCTATCCGGGCATCATCCAGGCCGGAATGGACGAGAATATCTACTACACCAATTCGTCCCAGATTCCCGTCGACTGGACGGAAGATCCTTTCGAAGCGCTCGAACTGCAGGATACGCTGCAGTGCAAGTACACGGGCGGCACCGTATTGCACCTGTACATGCGCGAACGTATCAGCTCCGCCGAAACGTGCCGCAATCTCGTCAAAAAGGTGATCACCAATTTCAGACTGCCCTATATCACGATCACCCCGCTTTTTTCGGTCTGCCCCAAACACGGCTACATCCCGGGAGAGCACGAGTACTGCCCAAGATGCGACGAAGAGCTGCTTCTGACATTCGACGAAGAGGAGATCACAACAAAGGAGGAAAAAGATGCATCGTGAAGAGATTTTGAAAAAACTGGCAAATAAACGCACCCGCTGTACCGTCTATACCCGTGTAATGGGATACCACAGGCCGGTGGAGAGTTTCAACATCGGCAAAAAAGGGGAACATCGTCAGAGGAAACCCTTTGTCGAGCGATAGACTGATTTATGACATCACCCCATTTACGCATCTGGACTATCCCGGAAAACTGGCCGCGGTCGCCTGGTTCGCCGGATGCAATATGCGCTGCATGTACTGCTACAACAGTGACATCGTCTTTTCTAAAGAGGGGTCTTACACGGTGGACGATCTGCTCGCGTTACTGAAGAGGCGGATCGGACTGCTGGACGCTGTCGTACTCAGCGGCGGCGAACCGACTCTGCATGAACTGGAGCCCATCTGTCGCGCCATCAAGACGATGGGATTTTCTATCAAGCTCGATACCAACGGCCTCAGACCCGATCGTATCGCCGATCTGGTTGCAAAGAAGCTGGTCGATTACATAGCGCTCGATTTCAAGGCCGGAAGCGAAAAATTCGGATACATCACCGGATCGAGCCGATACGAGCGGTTCCGCGAAACGCTCGACTTTCTGATCGGCAGAGATTTCGATTTCGAAGTACGTACGACGGTACATGCCGACTTGTTGAGTCCCGACGATATCAACAACATGATGAAAGTACTCAAAAACAGAGGCTACAACCGTACCTACTATCTTCAGAATTTCATCGAAACACCCAACAATATCGCCAACATCACAAAACCCTCGGCAGAATTCGACAGACAATCCCTTGGCGATCTGCTGCCAACTAAGTGGCGCAACTGATACAGCTCCTATCGAACGATCAGCACATACCCCTGGCCCGAAACGTTCTCTATGAGACCTTTGTCGCTCTTTTGACGCACCCTCTTGATGAAAGTCCGCAGCCGCTCGTCGCTGACCTCCTCCCCTTCCCAGAGGCGCTCTTTAATCGCTTCGTTGGAGAGATAGTGGTTGGGGCTGTGATAGAGCAGCGAGATGAAACGGCTCTCCCGCTTGCTCAAATGGACCAGCACCCCTTTTTTGAAAAGCTGCTCGCTCTGAAGATCAAAGCTAAAAGGCGGCAACAATTGCACCAGACTCTGTTTTTTGATTTTTTCCGCCAGAGAACAGAGATACTCCAACAGCTCTTCGGGGTCGAAGGGCTTGATGAAATATTTCACGACCCCCACATCGATGGCACCCAGGAGTTTTTCTTTGTCGCTGTAGGCACTTAAAATGACGATGGGCATGTGGGGATTTTCTTTTTTGATCTTTTCGGCCAGTTCGAGTCCTGTCATTTTGGGCATCGTAATATCGGTTATGACGACATCGGGTTTCATCTTTCTGAACTGTTTCAACCCTTCGATGCCGTCATAGGCGATTTCGAACTCGGCAAAATAATCACCCACCGCATTTTTCAAAAGTTGCGCAAGACGTTTTTCGTCTTCGACGAGAAGGACTTTCAGTTTCGAGAGTCTACTCTGACACGACATCACCACCCTCCAGCGGTACCCTGATCGCGAATTTCGCTCCGCCGTTCACGTTTTCGACATCGATACTTCCGCCAAAACTTTTTTCTATGATCATCTTCGACATGAAAAGTCCCAGACCTGTTCCCTGTGCGGCGTGTTTGGTTGTAAAATAGGGCTCGAATATCCGTTCCATTGCCTCCGGCTCGATGCCTCCCGCATTGTCTTCGATCTCGATGAGTGCCCAATTCGCCTCCCTGCGGACACGGATATCGATGCGGCGCTCTTTGACATTCCGCTGCCTGAAAGCATCTTTCGCGTTCTGCAGAAGGTTAATAAGAACATGGGAGAATTCGTTGGAGACACCGACGATTCTCAAAGTGGCATCGACCTCTTTGCGGATATCGATGTACTCTTTTTCCAGCGTCTTTTCCACTATCTGAAGGGCTTCCTCCAGGCTCGCGGAAACGGCGAACGGGACTTTGGGCTTGCCGGGTTTGAAAAAGTTGATGAAATCCTCGATCGTCTGCGACATGTTCTGAATCAGCGTTTTCGCATCGTCGTAGGCTTCGTTCAGCTGGGTTTCATCCCCCCTCTGGGCCGCCTTTTTGAGGTTGAAGAGGGAGAGGGCCAGTTCGGTCAGCGGCTGGCGCCACTGATGGGCGATATTGGCCATCATCTGCCCCAGACTCGCAAGGCGCGACTGCAGAAAGAGCATCTTCTGTTTCTCTTCGTTCTTTCGGACCTCTTCGCGTACCCGCTCCTCCAGGTAACGATTGAGATCGTAGAGTTTTCTGGTCTGCAGCTGCACGCGCTTCTCGAGGGTTCTGTTGAGCATCTCCAGCTCTCTCTCTTTCTTCTCGAGGGCCATTTTGAGCTCGACCTCTTTGGTGACATCGTAGCGGATGGCGATGAACTCTTCAATCTCCCCTTTTTCGTCGAGAATGGGAATAATCGTCGTGTTGACATAGAAAGTGCTGCCGTCTTTCGCCCGGTTTTTCACGGTCGTTTTGTAGGTTTTCTTGGCGAGAATCGTATCCCAGAGCCGTTTGAATTTCTCCTTGGGCACGTCGGGATGGCGGACGATATTGTGGTTTTGCCCGATCAGCTCTTCGCGGGAATAACCCGATATTTTGCAGAATTCGTCGTTGACGAAAGTGATAATCCCGTCAATATCGGTCTTGGATACGATATTGGAACTCTCGATCGCTTCTTTGTACTGCTGGAACATCAGATCGGTCTCCGAAGGCAGTGATGGGTCGTTGGCAGTCGGTTAGGAGAAGCTCTCATCGCAAAACGCCTCTTTTGCCAATGAACGAAGACTAACGACCAACGACTCTTTTCTCCCACTTCTCGAATTCCGGTGAAAAATACTCAATCCTCACTTTTTTGAATTCTCTTGTTGAGTAGAGATAATTAT
The DNA here is from genome assembly GCF_016593255.1 of Hydrogenimonas urashimensis. Classification (NCBI taxonomy): domain Bacteria; kingdom Pseudomonadati; phylum Campylobacterota; class Epsilonproteobacteria; order Campylobacterales; family Hydrogenimonadaceae; genus Hydrogenimonas; species Hydrogenimonas urashimensis. Next base: position 821,991 of record NZ_AP023212.1, read on the forward strand.
ACTCTTTTATTCCGATTTCGCCGGCCATCTCTTCGACGATGCTTTCGACCTCCTCCTTCGATTTGCCGTGAACCATCGAAAAGAGGGGATAGGGCCACTCGGGATAGACGGGACGCAGATAGCAGTGGCTCACGGCACTGTAGGCGGCCACCGTCTCCCCGATGGCTTCGGCCCGCTCCTCGGGTACTTTCCAGACCACCATCGCGTTGGCGGTGAAACCGGCCTTTCGGTGATAGAGAATCGCGGCGAAGCGGCGCATCAGACCCGCCTTTTTCATCCGTTCCGCTTCCGAAGCCAGCGTTTCATAATCGATGCCGAGGGCCTCGACAAGCGCTTTGAAAGGCTCTTTCATGGGCTCTATATCTTTTTGCAGCCCTTTGATCATCTCGTAATGCACGGGCTCCAGCACCATCGGCTCTTTCTTGGCCCGCTTGAGCTTCTCTTTCTTGGCACGGTCCCCTTTGACATCGAGCTGCACCGAAATTTTGAACATCTTTTTCGTCGGAAGAACGATGAAACTTTCGGCTTCCGACTTTTCCGCCAGAATCTCCACCGTCTTTTCCAGACCCAGTTTCGAATCGGGCGCAACCGCGATGGTAAACCAGAGATTGTAGGGATTGTCGCGTTCGTAATTGTGGCTCACGCCCGGATGCGCGTTGATTATGGCCGCGGCCTTTTCGATATTTTCCACCTTGAACGCGACCAGGGAGGATTTGTACCCGAGCGACTTCGTATCGAAAATCGCCGATGTCTGGCGGATCACTTTCTGCTCTTTCAATGCTCTGTAAAGATCCAGCACCTCTTTTTCACTGCTTCCGAGCGTCTCGGCCAGTTCGGCGAAGGGGCGTCTGGCGATCGGAAAATTTTTCTGTATCAGGGTCAAAAACTCTTTTTCCATCGTGTGCTGCAACCTGTTTTTAGCGCCCATTATAAAGGTTTGTAGTTTATACTTTCCTTGATGTGCATCAACCGGCTCTCAACGACTCTGTGTTAAGATATCCGCATCCCTTTGCAAGGTATTGGATGACCTTTTTCCCGGCATTTATCAAACTCGACAACCGAAAGATTCTTCTTGTAGGAGGCGGATTCATCGCTGGCGAAAAGCTGGAGAAACTGCTCGATTTCACCCGCGATGTCACCATAGTGGCTCCCGAAATCTCCGAAGAAATCGAGGCGATGGCCAAGGCCCACACTCTTTGCGTGCACCGCCGCCGCTACACCCCTGAAGATCTTGAGGATGTTTTCGTCGTCATTGTCGCCGTCGACGATATCGGACTTCAAAAAGAGATATACGAGGCGTGTCAGAGTCGCCACATCCTCTGCAACAGTGTCGATTCGGTCGATTACTGCGACTTCATTTTCCCCTCCTACACCAAAAAAGGGGCCCTCACTGTCGCCTTTTCGACATCGGGCATCTCCCCTTCGGTGGCCAAATATCTCCGCAGGGCCATCGCGCGCATGATTCCCGACTCGATCGCCGACTTTCTCGAAGAGATGAAAAGCCTGCGGGCATCCCTTCCCAAAGGGAAAGAACGGATGCGGCTTCTTGATGAAAAAGCCAAAGCCTATATCGACAATCTATTCAACAAAAAGGACACGGAGTAATGTTCAACAAAAAAACCGCCTATCTTCTGATGATTGTTTTCGCGTTTCTCTCCATCTCCGCACTCATCGTCAACATGCCTGAAAAAAAAGATCCCGACGTTATAGCGAAAATCACACCCTATTTTCCTTACGAAATGACCAAGACATTCGGTGGTCTCGATATCGTGGACAAACGTACGGGCGAAAAACTGAAACTCGACAATGCCAAAGTTTTTCTCGCGTACGACCACTACCTGAAAAAATGGGGGAAAACCCATCTTAAACTGCAGGAAAACAACCTGATCATCCTCGACGACAACGGATCCAGGATCGATTCGATGGCCTTGACACCCAAGCAGTTATCGTTCGTTAGAGAATTTTTCTTCGAGAATCCGCCGAAGTAGCGCTTTGTCCACCTCCCCTCTGAGGGGCTCCATCATAAAATTCTCTTCCGGAGAGAGCAGAAAAAGTGTGGGAAAACGTGTCGAGTAGAGAAGCTCTATCGGATAATCTTCGTTCTCTTTCGTCACGATCACCGCGATAGCATTTTCGTTCACCAAATGCGCAATCTGGGAATCGCCGAATGTTTTCACCAGCAGATGGCGGCATGCATCGCACTCTTTGGTCACCAGCAGCACCAGCATCGGCTTTTTCGTGCGCTGCGACACTTCCAACGCAGCGTCGAATCTCCCGTACCAGTGCACCCTCTCTGCAGCCACTACAACCTGTATTGCAAAAAGCATCCAGAAAATTCGAACCATTCTTCTCACACTCTCACTCTCTAATAGATCTCATACCCCACCGGATCCCCCTCCAACGTTTTCAAAAATGCGACAATTTCGTCAATCTGTTTCTTCGTCAGTGTCAAACCGAGCTGATGCCGTGCCATGATGCGCACCGCCTCTTCGATCCTCTTGATCGATCCGTTATGGAAATAGGGCGCAGTCCGTGTCACGTTGCGAAGAATGGGAACACGGAAAAGGAACTGACCGTTGGCACCGTGGAATCCTCCGATATCGTCGAACGGATAGGGTTCGTCCCCCCTGGGTTTCTGCCAGTCGAAACCGGCGAAATAGCGCTTGCCGTTGACGATGACCGATTTGGGTACCAGTATACTGTTGTAACGCCGCAACGGGAAGTGTTGCAGGCTCTGACCGCCCACACTCATACCGGTGTGGCACCCTTTGCATCCGATTCTCATAAAAAGGTTCAGGCCCGCTTTGGCCTTCTTGGAGATGGCATCGTCATCCCCCTCGAGAAACCGATCGAAAGCACCGCGCGTCAGGAGCGTCCGTTCGTAGGCGCCTATCGCTTTGGTCACCGTATCGAATGTGATCCCCTCTTTCGGGAAGACGGATTGGAACATCTTTACGTAATCGGGGCGCTTTTTCAGCCGAGAAACGACCTCCTGTGGCGTCATTGCCATCTCGAAAGGCGCTTGAATGGGTCCCTTGGCCTGATCCTCCACATCGGGACTCCTGCCGTCCCAGAACTCCCGCTTTGCCAGTGCGGCATTGAGGACCGTGGGGGAGTTGAGATGTTTGGGATTGGGCTGGTTGTGATAGCCGATGGCGGTGGGGCGGTTGTCGTCACCGCCGTCTTCGAGAATATGGCACGATGCGCAGTTGATGGTTTGATCCTTCGAGAGGATCGGATCGAAATAGAGCCGTTCTCCCAGTGCGATCTTTTCGGCCGTCAAAGGGTTGTCCGGATTGCCTACATAAACGGATGCTTGCGCCCATGAAGCCGGCACGGGCGCAAGGCCGCGTCGAAGCGCTTTGGCTCGCAGCTCCTTGGCTTCCGGTATCCGGGTATGGCTGGAAGGTTCAGGAATGAAAAAACCCTTGAAGTAGAGAGTGAAGACGATGAAAGAGATAAACAGTACCGTAGCATGGGTTTTCATAGCGACTCCTTTGCTATGAAATTAACCCATCGTGACGAAAAAATCAATGACTTTCGTCAACCCACTCCAAATCGTCTTTGAGATTCACGACATTGCCCACGACGATAAGCGCCGGGGTTTTGATTCCGGCCTCCTTGACCTTTTTCGCGATGGTCTCCAGTGTTCCGACAACACTCTTTTGTTCAGGCGTCGTCCCCTTGCTGATGACCGCCACGGGAGTTTCGGCCGACCTGCCGATACGGATAAGATTTTTGGCGATATTGGGAAGATTGTGGAGTCCCATCAGAAAAACAATCGTCTCGTCCGCTCGCATCGCTTCCCAGTCGACCTGGGAGTGTTCCTTGTTGGGTGCCTCATGGCCTGTCACGACTTTGAAAGACACTGCCACCCCGCGATGGGTCACGGGAATTCCCGCATAGGCGGGGACCGAAATGGCCGACGTGACACCCGGAATGAATTCGAAAGGAATCCCCCGCTCTTTGAGATACTTCGCCTCTTCGCCGCCCCGGCCGAACACCAGCGGATCACCCCCTTTGAGTCGGACGACCTTTTCATGTTTCAAAGCGTTCTGATAGATCACTTCGTTGATTTGATCCTGCGGCAGCGTATGCCGGCCATCCTCTTTGCCCACATAGACAAATTCGCACTCCGGCTTCGCCTCTTTGAGAATGTCGGGATTGGCCAGACGATCGTAGATGATGACATCGGCTTCGCGCACCACGCGCAGCGCCTTGACCGTCAGCAGATCGATATCGCCGGGGCCGGCACCAGTCAAATAAACTTTTCCCATTTCTTTCCTTCTTACAGCGAATGCTTTTTCAACTAAAAACTAAAATTTGAGGAAAAGGCGCTACGTTTCTCTTTATTTTTAAAAAGAGTAATTTTAATCAATGTCTGCGTAGCAGTTCACAACAATTTTTAGTTTTTAGTTTTTAACTTTTCTGACCTCTCACTTTCCGTGAGATAGCAAGACGGGTCTTCCGCCCACAGGTCGCCGTGAATCGCCCAGGCGCGGCTGCGACTGCCGCCGTTGCAGATGTCGATGACGCCGCAGTCGGCACATTTTCCGCTCAGTTTTCTGGGATGTTCCCGCAGTTTGGTGAGCAGTTCGTTCTCTTTATCCAGCCATATCTCATCAAAGGGGCGTTCGGTTATGTTGCCGATAGTGACGGGGAAGAAGGGGTCGGGTTTGACATGTCCCATCCAGTCGATGTTGACCAGTTTGCGTCCGGCGCTGTTGCCCCCCCAGTTTCGCAGGCGCCTGAGCATCTCGTCACGCATTTGGGGGTATTTTTGCGAAAACTTCTCCAGAAACAAAATGGCATCCATCTCCATGTTGCCCGTGACGACATCGATGTCGCGCCCCTCTTCATGGTAAGCAAACGCCTTGTCGATGATGAATTCGACGAATTTCCGCCGCTCCTCTTTGGAGATGTCGATTTTGAGATTGTCGAGTCCCCGGCCGCTGTAGACCAGATGGGAGATGTAGATTTTGTCCACCCCGATATTCTCGGCCAGGTCGAAAATGTCATAAAGATTCTCTTTCGTCTCGTCGGTGATCGTGAAACGGATGCCCGCATTGCCGCCATGTTTCTGGATGAGGTCGATGGCATCCAGGCTTTTTCTGTACGCCCCTTCCAGACCCCTGAAACGGTCATGCACCTCTTCGATGCCGTCGATACTGATGCCGATGTAATTGAACGTGCCGATAATGCGGTCCACATTCTTTTCAGTGACATAAAGGCCATTGGTCGAGAGATAGGTAACGATACCCTGCTCGCGCATCGCTTCGGCAATCTGAAAGATGTCCCGACGAATCAGCGGTTCGCCGCCGCTGAAAATGACGAATCGTATTCCTGCCCTCTTCAACTCGGCAATGGCCCCCAGTATGAACTCCGTCGTCAGGAAATCTTCCGAATTGGGATCGGCATAGCTGTAGCAATGGTGACAGGCGAGATTGCATCGGTTGGTGAAATTCCAGATGGCGATGCTCCCGTTCAGGGAGCGCTCTTTTTTCCCTTCTGTCACCGACTTGATGAGATTGGAGAGACGAAACACGTCAATGACTCACTTTTCGTATCTTGGGTGCCGGCTCATCGGGTGCTTCAAAAAGAAATATGCCTGACGGTTTCGGAACCGGCCACATATAATGCTTCCACCACTTTTTCGGATCCGGATCGGAGACGTTGTAGGCGAGCACTTCATCCTTCGTGTTGACACTGAAATAAAGATGCGGGGTGTCATTCGACCAGCGAAGGTGCAAAATCCATCCGGGGAACTTTAGAGTACGGGCGATTTCAAAGGTTTTGGCATCGATGATCTGTACATACGGGAAATCTTTGCCGCTAAACGATACGGCAAGCCACTTTTTGTCGGGGCTCAGCGCCGTAAATACCGGATTTCCCTTGACATCGATGGAGGTTATCGGATTGAATTTGTGATCGAAAACAAAAACCTTCCTGTTGCCCACTGCCGGAATGAAGAAATAATCGCCGCTGATGCTCCAGAAACCAAAGTGGGGCACTTTCAGTATACGCTCCTTTTTGCCCAGTTTCAAAGGCACTTTGCGATACTCCATCGTATCGAGATTCAATACGCCGATATCGGGAGAGTTGAAGAGGCCGACAACATAGAGATTTTTGTCGATCATCGCATCGAAAGGGACTTTGCCTATGTTTGTCACCTTTTTTTCGAGCACGAAATGAGGTTTTTTCTTGCCGGCGTTTTCGTCATGCATCACCCAGATTTCGTCACTGTCCATACATGCGAAAATCAGTTTGTCGCCATACTCTTTGATGCCGACATTCCGGCTGCCTGTTTTGATCGTCTGCAGCGGATTGAGATCGCGGTCGAGTATTTCGACCGTTTTATTGTCGTAATTGGCCACTGCGACATAGTTGTCTCCCACGATGAAACCGATCGCACTTTCGGATGTTTTGTACTCTTTGACCTTTTTGTCGTTGATAGGATCGAATTTTATGACATAACCGTCGCGGGTGATCACATAGCCGTCATTGTCCCGAAATTTTACGACAGCATGGTTGAAGTTGTGCATATTCTTGATCTCGTCCCAAACGAGGTTGTGCTTGATAACCGCGAGAGCCGAATTTTCCCTCTCGACAACGAATATCTTCTCTCCCGCCGTCACCGTTGCGGCAGCAAAAAGCAGCGAAGTGACAATCAGATGGACGACTCTTTTCATTTTTTATCCTTGAATTGCATAATGTAGTCTGTGAGCGCTTCAAGCTGCGAAGCGTTCAAATCGTCAAAGGCAGGCATTGAATTTCTTGTATAGCCAAGCTGCCTGTAGGTATGATCCGGATCGGCGATTTGGGCGATGATCTCACTGCGATCACGCTTGTTCGCAATGGTTTTGAATGACGGTCCAAAGGCTTCGGCAGTCTGGTGGTGGCATCCCCAGCAGTAGGCTTTGAAAAGCTTTTCACCCCTCTTGTGGTTTTCTGCATTCATCACAGCAGGAGCAACGAGCAGCAGCAGCACCGGTACGGCCGATCCGAAAATTTTCATTCTATTTGACCTCATAGACAATCTTTTTCATGAGATAGGGCTCCATTAAACTTTTTTCTTTCAACTGCAAAGTGTCCCAGCAACTTGGTTTTGTCAAGTATGCCCACATTGAAACGATGATTTTATCATCTCTCTTCAAAGAAGAAACTTTATAATGGAGACTTCTGCTCTCTTTTGCACGTAAATTGTTTTTAAAACCGTAGCCGTAAGCTTTCGAGGGTATCACAACAGGCTCGCCATCTTTGCCGGTGAATTCTATGACAAAACAGCCCTTACTGTCCTCATACGGACTCTTTTTGAAATTTCTCCATATTGTCTTGCCGTTTCGCATGATACTGATATCGAGATACTTCATTCTTGCGGCCTGGATAATCAACGGATGTGCCATCTGGTTGGTGATCTTGATTACAATTTCATCGCCTCCCGCGGATGCGGTCACATTCATCTCCACGCTCTTTTCGCGCATCTGCCTGCTGTGGATACCGGGAAACCTGTGGCTTCGGTGTTTTGTCCGTGCGCGTTTGTTCATTTTCTCGACTCCGCCGCGAACGTACGGCATGTGGCATTTGATACACTCTTTGCTCTCTTGCTTTTCGTCCATACCTTGGAAAATTAATAGGTCATGATCATTGTATTTGTGTGAATGGCATCCCATACAGACATAGCGGTCGTATATCGGACTCTTTACCATGGCATGCTTGTCGCTTTCATCCGGATTTTCAAGCGAGCCGTACAGTGTGGGTTTGTATCCCGCGGCCTGTTTTGCCAGAACGATAATGTTTCTTTTATGGGCCTTTTTGACGTAGGCGATCTCATGACAATAGAAACATGATATGGCGTCTTTTTGTTCCTGATGAATGGGATTGGGCCTGGCCTTTCCCTGATCCATCGCATCGATATTGGTGGCCGCAGGCATATGACAGGCACCGCAGTCATATTTTTTCATGCTTGCTCTGTCTGCCACTTTTCTATGCAGTTCGTCATTGAAATAGGTTTTCGAATGATACGAGTGTTCATATTCGTCATAAATCTCTTCATGGCACTCTTTGCATGATTTGTTTGTAAGGTAGACTGCATACAAAAGTGGAGCAATGACGACCAACAATACTGTTTTTTTCATTGTCGATCCTCTAAAGGATGGGATGTATCTTCTTCTCGCAGAAGTCTCCCCCGTCGGGGGAGACGAAGGGACGATTACGCGCCCGGAATCTCCTGTCGGTGTTCGACAGAATAGGTGAAGGTAGGCGTCGTCATATTGTAGATATACTTGATGAACTTGCCTGTTTTGGCATCATAGATACCGATACGGCCGGTTGTCCACTCGGAAATGAATGTCCATTTGCCATGGTTGGCAGGTTCGGCATGCAGCAGCCTCGGCTGAACCGGATGCTTGACCTTTTTGCCTTTTTTGGGTGTATAGGTCACAAGCTTCTCTTTGGAAAGCTTGGATGCCTTTTCTTTACCCTTGACAGTCTGATACTGCGTTGCATCCCATGTCTGCAGAATTTTGCCGGTATGGGCATCGATCAGGTGGCCTTTTTTCTTGCCGACTTCAATGATGCGGTCGGTTTTGAGTGTCTGTTTGTTGATCAGATAGACTTTGTTGTAATTGGCCGGTCCGCCAAGTACACAGTCTGACCAGATATAGGGTGTATCTTTGCTTGTACCGACAAAGAGACCGCCGCCCGCAGTCGGCACGTTGGCCACGACTTCGTTGTTCATGTTCCAGATAACGACATTACCGACATTCATGCTGTTTGTCGCATTGAGCTGGCCGTACTTGTCATTATGCCAGGAACTTCCCTGTCCCGGGTGCGGTTTTGTGCCAGGTCCTGTATAGATCTTGGCTGCCAGTTTTTTCGTTTTGAGGTCGATGACGCCCATCAGGTCGCTTCCCTGGGATGCGACGTAAACGAACCGTCCATAATCGACACCTTCGTTTTCGAACGCATCATGCAGAATTTTACCGATATTGGGAATATCTCCGACAATCGGGAAATCGGGTTTGCTGTAGTCTACGATGTAGACGTGTCCGGCATCTTTAAGAGCGAAGCTGAAATAGGGCGCATAGGGCGTATCCGCAATATAGGCGACACGGCTCGGGCCGATGTTGCCATCCGGATCGATAACGCTGGAAGTCGGGTAAACTTTGAGCGGTTCAAGCGTTTTGGCGTCACAAAGTACCGCACCGCCCGGATTGTAATCACCGGCCATCACATATTTGCCATCGGGAGAAACTGCCAGACCGCGGGACTCCTGTCCTACCTGTACACTCGCGATAGCAGGCTGACCCGGAGCGTTGAGGTCGAACATCGTCAAACGGCCGGATCGGCTGATGGAATAGGCGTAGCGGGGCATACGCTTGTTGGTCACCGTAACGTGAACCGCAAATCCCGCTTTATGGCGTGAAAGCACTTTTCCGGTCGTACCGTCGATAAAGTCGACCAGTGAAGCGTCACGCTCTGTGGCGAAAACGATATCTTTGACATCTTTGACATCGACCGGTTTCGGATACTTCTTGTAGAGCGCATCCCGGTCAGCCAGTTTTTTCCACGTCTTTTTGACTTCATCAAGAGAGAGTTTGAGCTCGACTGTGTTTTTCCAGTTCATGAGCCAATCGACCATGCCTGCCGCATCGTCTCGGCTGAACATATGCTTCCATGAAGGCATCGCCGTACCTTCACGCCCGTTCAGGATCGTGTCGGCAAGCATCTGGGCATTTTTCTTTTTCAGCGCCTTGGGACGAAGGTCGGAACCGACACCACCCTGGTGGATCGGACCGTGACATCCCTGACACTCTTTTTCGTAGGTTTTGGCAAAGTCCATTTTCGATGTACCGGCATACAGTGAACCGGTCACCATGGAAACAGCGGCAGCCATACCAAGAAGTTTTGCAATCTTCATATTTTCTCCTTCGTTTTGAGATTTCCTCCCCTCAAAAACGGAGCCATGCGACTCACCTTACCACTCACCCTCCGGCTACTATCTTCCCTCTTCCAGTTTTTTCTTTTCCTGGAAGTAGATGAAGAACATGGGAATAATCAGAACCGTATGCAAAAAGATGGTCAATGTCAACGGACCCTGATTCAACCATGCGAAAAAGTTGCCACATGCAATGTCAGAGCATGTACTCCACATAGTATACTCCTTTCATTCTTATATTAAATATAAATCGTAAGGAAGAGTTGCCCCTTCCTTGCGATCAGGCCGCTGCGGCAGCGACCGCCTCACTCTTCTCTTCGGCCGATTCAACGGCACCGATGGTCAAAAGATCCCATGCCAGATAGACGAATCCGATGAAAGTGACCAGCCCCATAACCAGACGCCATGCCTGGGCCTGCAGCATCCAAGGCAGCTCCTGGGCAACGAAGTAGGCATCCCATCCGCCGCCGAGATCGGCGCGTTCGACAAGGACCTGTTCGTAACCGGCTATGGTCAGCGCAACAGTCATACCCAGAACACCGAAGGTCACCAGAACGATCGCCATTTTACTTTTGAATGTCATCGTCATTTTCTTGATGCCGTAGGAGCCCTGGACACCCAGGTACATCATACCGATCAGGATCGTCGCGTAGGCGCCGAAGAAGGCCAGGTGGCCGTGCGCTGCCGTGAACTGTGTGCCGTGGGTATAGATATTGACCTGCGGCAATGTATGGAAGAAGCCCCAGATACCGGCACCCAGGAAGTTACCGAATGCGTTGAGCGCGATCCATCCCATCGCAGGTGTGTTGTTGACGGCATGTCCGGTCTGACCCGCTTCACAGTGGCCCTGCTCTTTACCCCAGTCGTAGAGGACATGGACGAACATCGCGACCAGCGGCACAGGCTCGAGTGCGGAGAAGAGCGCACCGATCTCCCACCAGTATTCGGGTGTTCCGATCCAGAAGTAGTGGTGTCCAAGACCGAGGATACCGGAACCAAACAGCATCAATACTTCGATCCAGAGCCACATCTCGACGATTTCGCGTTTCGCTCCAAGGATTTTGATCAGTCCGTAGGCCGCCAGTGAACCGACGAAAACTTCCCAGGTCGCCTCGACCCACAGGTGGATAACCCACCACCACCAGTACTGATCCATGGAGATGTTGTCGGTAAAGAACATACCGCACAGATAAAGGCCGGCCAGTGCGAAGAGGTCCGCGACCATAACGGTCATGATGCCCGTTTTTTTGCCTTTCATAAAGGTGGCGAAGACATTCCAGTAGAAAATCAATACGACGACGACAATACCGATATCCGCCCAGCGGGGTGCTTCGATATATTCACGTCCTTCGTTGATGAACCAGATGGTCGACTCGTTGCCCGGTCCGACCTGAATGAAAATATAGACAAGAACCACTACGGTTACGGCTGCCGTCAATACCCAGAAGGCAAGTTTGCCAAGGCCGATTGCCACGGCTTCTTCACCCGTTTCATCGGGTATCATATAATAGACTGAACCGATCATGGCATAAAGCATCCAGACAACCAACGCGTTGATATGCACCATACGCGCTACGTTGAAATCGAACAGTTCAAACAGAAAACCCGGATAGAGAAATTGAATGGCAGCTATCAGTCCCATCAGCAGCTGTGCGCCGAAAAGGACAAGCGCCACACGAAAATAGTTCATCGCCAGTTTTTGCGATTCATATTTCAAATGAGCACTAGTGAGCATGTGTACCTCCTGCTAAACGTTTCGCATTCTGGGAGAAGTTGCGAGGGAAACCATTGGTATCAATCGCACTCATATGTTTGAGAAATGCTACGACTGCGATTGCTTCATCTTTTGTAATCCCGAGATTCGGCATCATGCGTGCATGCGTAGGATATTGCGAGGGATGCATCAAAAATTCCGCCATCGCCTCTTCTTTCGACTCTTTGCCGGTGATTCCGGTCATCGTGCCGTCGTTCCATTTCGGATCGAGCCACGCTTTTGTGAGATCTGGCGCAAAATACGCACCGTTGCCCAGCAGTGTGTGACAATCCATACAGTTTTTTGCCTGAACAGTCAGTTTGCCGTGATGCAGAAGCGCCGCAGCCTCTTCATTGCTCCACTCTTTACCGAAGAAAGGCTCTTTTTCACCGATTACCGGCACCTCGTGACCACGTTTGTCGTCCATTACATAGTCAATATGGTAGTTGATGACCGAAGCTGCCGGAATACGCTTTTTAATCCCTTTCGCCAGATCCTCATCGCTTCCCATACTGATCTGCCCCATCGTGTTGAACGTCAGCCAGATAAGCAATACGGTCGCCGTTCCTGTGACCCATGCAGCCGAACGACGCCAGAACCGTATGCTCGTCCAGACCGAAGCACTCTTCTTGCTCATCACTCCTCCTTTAATTTATTGGTTGACTATCTTCCGCCGATTCATAGCGTTTTTCCGACTCCTCCACAAGATAAAAGTACAAATGTGGCGCAATGAGATAGATCATCATTGCCACCGTCAGTACTTTTGCCGTGAAAGGGTTGCTGTGAATCCGTATCGAAAGATCGTACAAACTGTAAGCCTGCAATATCCAGAATATATAGCCGAAAGGCTGCCATTTCCTGGGAACAAACCCCATTTTGGACAAGGTGATCAACGCAGCATAACCGACTCCGAACACAAGAACCAGCGTCGCTACGATGAATATTCCCAAAAACTCATCCGGTGCCAGCTGAGGCATATAGATGACCGTTTCCATGACACTCCTTTCTTAAAAGTCCTTTTTAAAAGTGACTTTTCAATATACCCGGATAAGGCATGGAGATATTATGACAATATTTATCGTTGATCGGATTGACATGCATCAAGAAAATGCGTTTTTTTTGTTGTTTTGAAGATGAAGAGAAATTTTCAGAATTTTTTAATCAAAGCAGCCGGGATCCCAAAACATGGGGTTTGGATAAATTATCGATTTTTGTAGGGAATACAGCGGGCGGCAAAAAAAGGACGGACATAGGCATCGGATACAAAATTGTCACCTTCCAATCTCCATCCGCTGGATTTTTTCAAAATCAAAGACTGTGCTCCTTTGCGCACCATTCGGCTTTCACAGATGATCGGCTCCCCCTTTTCGAAAGCCTCTTTCACCTCTTTCATTCGGGTAGTGGTAACCCAGTAATGCGCGCCGATCGCCAGGGCGAGAAAGAGCGCAACCGAAGTCAAACCGGTTTTTTTGGCATTTTTTCCCATAAAAGGCCGTGTTGTTACGAAAAGTGTCACCAAAAGAATGATTGCAGCCAGTATAAGATAGGCACCTTCAATATAAAAAAAATTTCCCATTTTTTAACCTCACCTTGAATCTACGATATTAATCTACTAATATTATCAAAATAGGGAAACCAAACATTGACCTATGTCAATTGCTTCATGTCATCTAAACTGTTTCTCAGTCACAAATCCCTATACTTTTCCATTCAGTTATATGTTTTAAGGAAACAGTTTGGATGTAATTCTTACCCTGGTTTTCAGTATCGTGATGCTTTTTTTCATGATTTTTCCTGCCATGAAAATCACGGAATGGATCGATACACGCTTTCCGATTCCCCGGAAACTCTACACGCCGGTGATGCTGACAATAGTTGTGCTTCTATCCCTTTGTATCGGACTTTTTTTAAAATTTGCATGAAAGAAAACGGAAACAGAAAATCATGATGAAAAAACTGAAAAAATTTTACCTCTTCAGACACATGAGTGAAGAGAAGCTTGCCCGGCTCGAGGAGATTTCCAACATCGTCGAATACAAAAAAGGGACCATCCTCTTCTTCGAAGGTGACGAAGCAAAAAATATGATCGTGCTTATCGATGGCATCCTGCAGGTTTACAAAACGGACCAGAAGGGAAACAAGGTGATTTTGCACCATTTCTTCCCCATCGATGTTATCGCCGAAATCGTCAATCTCGAACATATGCGTTATCCGGCCTCGGCAGAGTTCGAAACGGACGGCAGGGCGCTTGTGATCAACTACGAACTTTTCGAAAAGGAATTTCTCAAAGATCCGGAAGTCTCCTTTGCATTCATCAAATCGCTTTCGAAGAAGATCAAATATCTCGAAAACGTCATTGCCACCAACATGGTGATGAATTCGACGGCACGGGTTGCCAAATTCATCTGCGAACACGGTCATGAAATCTCATCTTTGAAAAAGAGCATGATCGCCGCTGATTTGAACATGACTCCCGAAACGCTTTCGCGCATATTGAAAAAGCTTTCGACACTCGGCCTTATCGAAAAGAAAAAAGACGAAATTATCGTTCTGGACAAAGAGGGGCTTGAAACCTTCTATCTGTAACAATTTCGTTATTCGGATAAGGGCAGTTTTTCAGATTGTTTGCTTTCTATTGTTCCGGTATCGATTCTGCCTCTTTTTTTCTTGGAACAAAACCTTACTCAATATTCCCACTGCAAACAACGTTTTCAAACATTCTATCGGGCTCACTAAAAATTCTTAAACCGTCTCTTTAGTTGTATTTCTGACTTTTATCAATTTCATTGACCAATATCAAGAATAATTCAGGCGGACTTCTGTAGAATTATTTTGTGTTGGAATCCTAGTGTCCAGACTCAAGAAATATTTAATCAAATATTTCTGGGCTCTGGGCGCTTGGTGATTCCAGAAACGTGCAAATTTATTAGGAGGTAAATATGTCATCTATGTCACGACGTGACTTCCTCAAGAGTGCAGCGGCCGCAACGGCTGCCAGCGCGGTGGGGATGTCTGTTCCTAGCGAAGTAGAGGCCGAAGCCAATTCTGCTGAAGCAGGATGGCGATGGGACAAGGCGGTCTGCCGCTTCTGTGGTACCGGATGCGGTATTATGGTTGCAACCAAAGACGGTAAAATCGTTGCCGTCAAAGGCGACCCTGCGGCACCGGTCAATCGCGGTCTGAACTGTATCAAAGGATACTTCAACGCGAAAATCATGTACGGTGCCGACCGTCTGACCGTGCCGCTACTGCGGATGGATGAAAAGGGCAATTTCGACAAACATGGAAAATTCCGCCCTGTCAGCTGGAAGCGCGCTTTCGACGAAATGGAAAAGCATATCCGCAAAGCGCTCAAAGAGGGTGGTCCGGAAGCGGTCGCGGTATTCGCATCCGGTCAGTATACGATTCAGGAAGGGTATGCCGCCCATAAAATGATGAAAGCGGGATTCCGCTCCAACGCGATCGACCCCAACGCTCGCCACTGTATGGCATCGGCGGTTGTCGGTTTCTTCCAGACATTTGGTATCGACGAACCGTCCGGATGTTACGACGACATCGAAATCACCGACACGATCGTCACCTGGGGTGCGAACATGGCGGAAATGCACCCGATTCTGTGGGCGCGCGTCACCGACCGTAAACTCTCCGATCCCGATCGCGTCAAAGTCGTCAACATCTCAACCTATCGACACCGATGTTCCGACCTGGCCGATATGGAAATCATCTTCCGACCGGGTTCCGACCTGGCGATGTGGAACTATCTCGCACGCGAAATCGTCTACAACCATCCGGAAGTGATCGACTGGGATTTCGTCAAAAAACACATCATTTTTGCCACCGGTTTCGTCGAGACAGGTTACGGAATGCGCATGCCCGACGAAGCGAAAAAACTGGGTTACAGCGACAAAGAACTCGAAACGATCAAACAGGAAGCCAATCATACCGTTTCCGAAAGAGAAGCTCCGGGTCTCGCACCGCTGGGCTACAAAGCGGGCGACAACATGAAAATGGTTCACCGCGGCCATGCACTCGGACACTGGGAGATCAGCTTCGAAGAGTTCAAAAAAGGCCTCGAGCCCTACACACTCGACTATGTCGCAAGCGTTGCAAAAGGCGATCCCGACGAAAGTATCGAATCGTTCAAGAAAAAACTTGAAACGCTCCGTGATCTTTACATCGACAAGAGCCGAAAGATGGTCAGCTTCTGGACGATGGGTATGAACCAGCACTATCGGGGTTCCTGGGTCAACGAGCAGTCCTATATGGTCCACTTCCTTCTTGGAAAGCAGGCCAAGCCGGGCATGGGAGCTTTCTCGCTGACCGGTCAGCCTTCTGCTTGCGGTACGGCACGCGAAGTCGGTACCTTTACCCACCGTCTGCCGGCCGACATGCTGGTCAAGATTCCAAAACACCGAAAGATCGCGGAAAAAATCTGGAAAATTCCGGAAGGTACGATCAACCCGGTCGGTTATCAGCACATCATGAATATCCACCGCCAGATCGAAAGTGGAAAGATCAAGTTCGCCTGGGTCAATGTCTGCAACGCCTACCACGATTCCGCCAACGCCAACCATTGGATCAAAGCGGCGCGCGAAAAAGATGTCTTCATCGTCACGTCCGACGGATACCCGGGTATTTCGGCAAAAGTCTCCGACCTGGTCCTTCCTTCTGCGATGATCTACGAAAAATGGGGCGCCTACGGAAACGCCGAACGACGAACGCAGCACTGGCGGCAGCAGGTTCTTCCCGTCGGTGACGCCATGAGCGACACGTGGCAGTGGGTCGAACTCTCCAAACGCTTCACTGTCAAAGACCTGTGGGGCGAATGGACCATCAAAGGCGGCAAAAAGCTGCCCAACGTCATCGAAAAAGCGAAGAAGATGGGCTACAAAGAGGACACAACGATGTTCGAGATTCTCTTCGCCAACGACTATTATAGAAGCTTCAAAGCCGACGACCCGATCATGGAAGGGTTCGACAACTCCGAAGTTTTCGGCGACAGCCGCAACGTTGTCGGCAGCGACGGCAAAGTCTTCAAAGGATACGGATTCTTCATCCAAAAAGCGCTCTGGGAAGAGTATCGCAAATTCGGTATCGGACACGGACACGACCTGGCCGATTTCGATACCTACCACCGTGTACGCGGTCTGCGCTGGCCTGTCGTCAACGGAAAAGATACGCCCTGGCGCTTCAACGTCAAATACGACCCGTATGCGCGAAAACATGCGAAACCGGGAGAAGAGTTCGCCTTCTACGGACCGGCGCTCAAAACAATCAAACGGGGTAACCTCAAGAAAATCGATCCGAAGGCGGGCAAGATTCATCTTCCGAACAAAGCGAAGATCTTCTTCCGCCCCTATCTGGATCCGACCGAACAGCCGGATAAAGAGTACGATACCTGGCTCTGTACGGGTCGTGTTATCGAACACTGGCATTCCGGTACGATGACAATGCGTGTTCCCGAACTCTTCCGTGCGATGCCGGAGGCGTTCTGCTACATGAACCCCAAAGATGCGAAAGCCAAAGGCTTCAAAGACGGCGATCTCGTCTGGATCGAGAGTCGACGCGGCAAAGTCAAAGCCCACATCCAGACACGCGGACGGAACCGACCGCCCAGAGGGCTGGTCTTCGTACCCTGGTTCGACGAGCGCGTCTTCATCAACAAGGTGTGCCTCGACCATACGTGTCCGATGTCCAAACAGACCGACTACAAAAAGTGTGCGGTCAAAATATACAAAGCGTAAACCGCTTCGTCGCCGGGAGAGCTGCTCCCGGCCGAATCACCAACCTCGAGAGGGTTGAAATTTCAATGGAAAAAGGTGGATTGAGTCTTTGAACACTCAAAATCCGAAAAAAGAGAACAAACCCAAAATCACCGAAAGACGGCGTTTTCTGACCATCATGGCGCAAAGCGTCGGACTCTCGGCGCTGGGCGGTATCGTCTGGATGGGGTATGTGGAGGAGGCGAAGGCTTCGCCGCTTTTGCTGCGTCCGCCGGCAGCGTTGCCGGAGCAGGATTTTCTGCGCACCTGCATCAAATGCGGACAGTGCGCGGAAGCCTGTCCATACGATACGCTTTTGATGGCCAAGCCGGGTGACGGCGTGCCGATGGGTACACCCTATTTTATTCCAAGAGATGTTCCGTGCTACATGTGCACGGACATTCCCTGTGTGCCGCCCTGCCCGACAGGCGCACTCGATCAAAAGAGCGTGACGACCGTCAAGGATGGCAAGGAAGAGCTCGATATCAACAAGGCCAGGATGGGCCTGGCGGTGGTCGATCACGAGTCGTGTATCGCATTCTGGGGTATCCAGTGCGATGCGTGCTACCGCGCCTGCCCCGTTCTGGGTGAAGCGATAACGATCGATTTTATACGGAATGAACGGACGGGAAAACATGCCAAACTGGTGCCGGTGGTCCATGCGGATCACTGCACGGGATGCGGCCTGTGCGAGCATGCCTGCGTGACGGAGAAAGCGGCGATATTCGTTCTGCCAAGGGAAGTCGCCATGGGCAAACCGGGCGACTACTACGTCAAAGGATGGAGCAAAAAGGATCAGGAGCGCATCAAACAGCGCAGTCTGGAAAACCTGAAGACGAAAACCGAGCGGAGCAAAAAGAAACCGCAGGAGTATCTGAATATGGATGAGGAGCTCTACGAATGAAAAAGCTCTTTAAAATGCGGTATCTGATACTTCGCAGGATCGTCCAAATCGGCCTCCTTTTTCTCTATTTCGCGGGAAACGCCTACGGATGGAGTATTCTGAAAGGAACACTCAGCGCATCCGTACTGTTTGACACTATTCCGCTGGCCGATCCCTTTGCGATACTGCAGATGCTTTCGGCCGGGGCGATGATGGGCATCGACGTTTTTGTCGGTGCCGCCATCATTGTCCTCTTCTACGGCATCGTCGGCGGCAGGGCTTTTTGCAGCTGGGTCTGTCCGGTCAACCTGATAACCGACCTTGCCAACTGGCTGCGCCGAAAACTTCTGCTCGACAAAGTGGAGAGAAAAGTGTGGGTAAGCCGAAATGCCAGATACTGGGTACTGGGCTTGTCCCTTATCGTCTCAGCACTTTCGGGACTGGCGGCGTTCGAACTTGTCAGTCCCATTACGATATTCAACCGGGGTGTCATCTTCGGCATGGGCATGAGCGGCGGTGTACTGCTGGCGATTTTTCTGTTCGATCTCTTCGGGGTCAAGAACGGATGGTGCGGACATATCTGCCCGCTTGGCGGCTTCTATTCGCTGATCGGGCGTTTCAGTCTGATACGTGTACGCCATAACGAACCCAACTGTACGCTCTGCATGAAATGCAAAGAGGTGTGTCCCGAAAGTCAGGTCCTGTTCATGATCGGAAAAAAGAGCACGACCGTCAACATGGGTGAATGCGTCAACTGCGCCCGCTGTATCGAAGTGTGCGATGATGATGCGCTCGGGTTTAGTCTAAGAGATTTTGCAACTACCAAAGCCAAAGGAGACAACAAATGAAAAAATTGATTCTAACGGCTCTGTCTGCTGTGTTGGTACTGGGCATTAGTGCCTGTGCCGGCAAAAGCGGAGAGAGTGCGACTAAAATGGATGAGCAAGAGCTGAACAGCAAAGCTGCTCCGATCGTAACCGAAGAGGAACTTGGACTGCGTAAAGAGAATCTTTACTCAGAAGAGACAAAGCCGGTCAAAGCAGAATTCAACCGGCCGGCACCGGGTGCGGCAAAAACATTCGAGCGTTCCTATGAAAACGCACCGCCGCTCATTCCCCACAGTGTCGACGGTCTGCTTCCTATCACCAAGAAAAATAACGCATGTCTGGGATGCCATATGCCGGATGTCGCGCCGAGCGTCAAAGCGACTCCTATTCCGCCGACCCATTTCATGGATTTCCGCACACAGAAAAAACTGGACCATCTGGCGCAGCAGCGTTTCAACTGTTCCCAGTGCCACGTACCGCAGGCGAACGTCAAACCGCTTGTCAAAAACAACTTCAAGCCCGACTATCGACGGCCTGAAGACAAAAGCAGATCCTTCCTGATCCACGACCTCAACGAAGGTGTCAAGTAAGATGATCGACGAAGAGAGACGGGGGCTTTTCGCCTCCCTCTCCTCGGCGATAAAAAAAGAGAAACAACGCGAAAAACCGGTTGTCCGGCCTCCCTACAATACCGATCCGTCTCTTTTTTACAAACTGTGTCCAGACTGCTCCGACAAGCGGTGTGCCGGAGTGTGTGAAGAGGAGATTATCGTCATTGACGAGAGGGGAACCCCGACACTCGATTTTTCCAAAAACGGGTGCACCTTTTGCGACGCCTGCGCCGACGCGTGTGACAGCGGAGTTTTAAGCGACAAAACGCTAAACTTCGTCGATACGACGGTCGAAATCGATGTTCTAAAATGTGTCGCGTGGCACCAGGTACTTTGCAGCAGCTGCAAAGATCCATGTCTTGAAAACGCCATCGTGTTTCTCGGACTGTTCCGGCCGGAAATCGATATGGACCGTTGCACGGGTTGCGGATGGTGTCGTCCGGTCTGTCCGGCCGATGCCATTTTGTTCATTCCCCCAAAAAGGAGAAAGGAAGCATGATGAAAAAGCTGTTTCTGCTTGTGTTGGCACCTCTGCTGCTCTTTGCAGCTTCCATCATCAAGCCGGCTTCGACCATCGATGTCGATGGCAATGTCATCGATTCGATCGTTGTCGGAGATCTCCTCTATGTCACGACTGATGCCGGCACACTGGAGACATACAACTGGAAAAGCAGAAAGCTACTCAATAAAATCTCTTATCCCAAAATCCACGATTTCATGGGCGATCTGATGCTTCCTAAAGTATTCGGTGTGGATGTCGATCCGAAAACGGGCGCGATTGTCGTTCAGGTACAGGCCGAAGAGGGGGCGCGTGTTCTTTATATCTACGACGCAAAGGGTCATCGTCAAACATTGCTTGATGAAAAATCGCACATACAGATGCGCGAGGTACGCTTTGTCGACAGCGGCCATCTGCTGATTTCGACAATGAGCAACGACCTGATTCTCTTCGATATCGCAAAAAAGAAGATTTTATATCGCGAGCAGATCAGTCCCTCGACATTTTCCGACTATCAGCTGAACGAAGATCATACGAAAGTGGCGAGCAGCTGCGAATCGGGCGATCTGTTCATTACCGATGTCATGAGCGGGAAACGTCTCAAAACATACAGCGGCATCAACAAAGACAACGTCTTCAAGGTCGATTACAAAAACAACAGGGTCCTCACCTGCGGCAAGGACAAAAAAGCGGTGCTCTACAATATTGACAACGACAGGCAAACCGTTTTTCCGACCGACTTTTTCGTCTACGCCGGCGCATTGAACGCCGATGCGTCTATGAGCGCATTCCAGATAGACATCGACAACGATATCGCTCTATACGACAACCAAACAAAAGAGATGAAATATAAACTTGTCGGGGCAAGCTCGACACTCAACAATATCATTTTCATTGATGACAAAACACTCATCAGTTCTAGCGATGACAACCATATTTTAATCTGGAGGATTCCATGAATATTTCAAGTATCGTAGTACAGGTACGCCAGGAGCATGTCGACGAAGTGGTCGAAACGCTAAAAAATTCGGATTTTTGCGATTATCATTTTCATGACAAATCGATCGGAAAAATCATCGTGACCGTCGAAGGAGAAGGCGTCGAAGAGGAGATCGCGAAGGTCAAACAGATTCAGGCCGTCCCCCACGTGATAGCAGCGGACATGATGATGGCATACAGCGAAGACGAACTCGACAAGGAGCGTTCCAAGCTCGAAATGGGCGGTCCAAACGTCCCCGAAATGCTCAACGACGATTCCATACGCGCCGAAGATATCGTCTACCATGGTGACTTGAAAAAGAAAGATTTCGGTTTTTAGTCCCTACGCATCGCCATTGGCGATGCCCTCATCGTGCAGCGCGACGGTATCCCTTTTGGGATTAAACAAAAACGCATCGTTCACACACTCTTTGCCTCATCCTGCTTGCAAGTCGGCAGGATGACGCAATCTGTCTTGTTGACTATTTGGAAGGAAGAGTTCGGGGAGCTTGGGCAAGGGGAACGAGTTCCGAAATTTCCGCCTGGCGAAGAATCTCGAATCGGTTTTCAACCTGGAGGAATCGTATCACTTCCGCCGTACTCATGATTTTCTTGAACTTCTTGACATACGCTCTTTTCAAAGCGATGGCATCCTCTTCCGTTTTGAACCATTCGTCGATAAGTTTCTGTGCCTTGGCATCATCAAGCTGTTTGTAATTTTTCGCATATTCCACGATGATATTGAGGCGCTTGGCGAGAATATCGTTAATCTTCTCCTGGAATTCGTCGTAAAGTGTGCCGAATGCCTCTTTCTTTTTGCCCTCCAGGTTCATCGTAGCGAGTACGATCGCCTTTTTTTGTGCCATTTTGGACAGCATCGCCAATTGAACTTCATCGTTGGGCAGTGCAAAAGCGGTAACGGCAGCGATTGTGAAAGCGGTAATCCATTTCTTCATGGAAACTCCTTTTGTTTGATTTTGTAAAATTATACCGATATTCGAACGAAATTCGCCCTCTTTTCGAACTTAGTTGTTCTTTATCAAAGTTGGCGAAGTTTTACGATGGCAAAAAGACCCTCCGGAGTCTGCTCTACATGGTAATCCGAATCGATCGGCGGTTTACGGTTTTCCAGGATTTCCGAAAGTTCATGAAGAACCATGCCGAAATGGTTCAACAAAGGTACGCGGATCTCCTTGATCTTCGCTTTGTGGATCTCGTCCGCGATACGGTTCAAAACGCACTCGTATGCGGCTTCGTTCGTGACGTATTGGAGGTAGTAGTCGAACATGGCGTCGATATTTTTCAGCCATGCCTGTCGCGCTTCTTCGGTCAGGGTTGTCGCCTCCTTGATATGGGTGCGCAGATCATCCACCATCGCTTTGGCTTTCTCTTCTCGTGACTGGACATAATCGTCGAGATTTTTGCAGTATTTCTGCATCAAATCCATAATCTGCGTTTCGCTCAGCTCACTGGTTTTGGCCCGATAGACAATATCCTGCGTGCCTTCCGGTACATCGAATGCCTGAGCAAGCTGCAATGCCACTCCAAGATAGATGTATTTGTCCGGTTTACCTGTATCGAATCGAACCCCTTTGTCCGTAACGATAGGTTTGGGACCGACGAATTTGATGGTTGTCATGATTTACTCCGATAGTGTAATTTCTATGCTGATATAGTACCGTAAACGATGTTTGTATGCGATTAAAATCATCGGAAACAGTGAATGCAGAGCAATACATGGAAATACCGTGGATGGGTGTCAGACCACCCACATAATCTGGGAAAGAACAATAATGACGACGACCAGTGTGAAAGGGAAATAGTGGCTTTTGAAAACCCAGGGGTTGATCTTGAAAACCTTTTGCATGAAGCCCCTCACTCCCAGCCACAGTCCCAAAAAGGCTTTGATCAAGAGAACAATTTGCAGATGGCTCAGACCCTCCGGAGCGACCTTGCCGAAAACATAGGGGAACATGACGATACCCGTTCCCACGACGACGAAAAGAGCATAGGGGACCACTTTCCTCACATGCACCATGATCGCTTCGCGGCAGGCCGCCCCTTCCTCGGCGGACAGGGACTTTTGCATCTTCTGCATGAAAAGGATGTCGGTGAAAAGGAAACCGCCGTAGACAAAAGCGGCGAGCAGATGGATTGTATGGATCAGGGTGAAAAACATCGGAACACCTTTTTAGGCGCGATTATATCCGATAGGAGATAAAAAAGAGTTGTCCGCCGTCAACGGGCACGGCGGACAGGACGGGGGCGGGGTCTTGGCCGCGGGGCGGGACGCGGTCTTTGGACAGGCCTTGGGCGAACGGCCGGTTTCTGCGGACGTGCCACCGGTTTCGTCGAAGGCCGCTGGATGGGCTGCGTGGAGGGTCGCTCGGGGCGCGGACGGTTGAAAAAAGGATTCTCTGTCGGCTGGATCGTCACCGGATTTTTCCCAGGCCTGTGCGGCGGCTTTTCTCCCGGATGATGCGGTGGCTTCTCCTCGGGATGGTGAGGGTGTTCATGGTGGGGGTGATCGTCCCAATAGTAGGGCGGATAGGCGTAGATGGGATGGGGCCAGTAGACACCGCCATAATACCCCCTTTCGTCCCGCAAATCTTCATGCCGCTCTTCCTCCTCGTGCCCCTCGCCTATCTTGATCATTCGCTCGATCCGTGCCTTGGAGAGGTCATGCTTTTTTGCCACTTCGACGAATTTGTCCCGCTTGCTGTACATCTGCACCCGTTCTTTGCCATCCTCGACAACAAAACAGTTGGAGCGCTGTTTGTAGCAATGGGACGTGGCATGCAGCGCATTTCCTGTCAACAGCAACAGCAAGGCCCATCCCGCCATTCTGGTTCTCAAGAGACTCCTTTCACTATCTTTATTACAACAATTTATTTATTCTAGATTTGTCGTGCAATCATTCCAACATGGAGGGAGCCCAGTCGATTACGCCGAAATTGTCGACGACGTAGTCGATATCTTTGTCGCCGCGGCCGGAGAGGTTGACCAAAATGGCATCGTGGGGGACCTCCTTGGCCAGTTTCATCGCGTAGGCGATGGCATGAGCGCTTTCGAGTGCCGGAATGATCCCCTCCATCTGGCTGATAGCGTAAAACGCTTCCACCGTCTCTTCATCCGTCGCGCCACGAACATGAACCCGTCCGATATCGTGCAGATAGGCCTGCTCCGGCCCTACGCCCGGGTAGTCGAGACCGCTGGCGATGGAGTGCACCGGCGCCGGTTCCCCCTCTTCCGTCTGGAGCATGATCGATTTGAAGCCGTGCAACACCCCCTCTTTGCCATATTCCAGCGTCGCGGCATGGTCACCCAGCCGGGTGCTTTTGCCCAGCGGCTCCACGGCGTAGAGTTGCACCGGATCGTCGATGAAGCCGCTGAAGATCCCCATGGCGTTGGAGCCGCCGCCGACACAGGCGACCACATGATCCGGCAGCTCTCCGTCGGTCATCTGCATATACTGTTCCCGCGCCTCGATGCCGACGATGCTCTGAAAATCGCGCACCATCAGAGGAAACGGATGGGGACCGACAACCGAACCGATGGCGTACATCGCCGTATCAAGCTGTGAAAGGTAGGCTTCGAAAGCCGAATCGACCGCCTCTTTGAGGGTTTTGAGACCGTGGGTCGCTGGGACCACTTTTGCGCCGAGTATCTTCATTCTGACCACGTTGGGATGCTCTTTCTCGATATCGACCTCGCCCATGTGGATCTCGCATTCGAGTCCGAAAAAGGCACATGCCGTCGCCAGCGCCACGCCGTGCTGCCCCGCCCCGGTTTCGGCGATGAGTTTGCGCTTCCCCATGCTTTTGGCAAGCAGCGCTTCGGCCATGCAGTGGTTGAGCTTGTGGGCACCGGTATGGTTCAGGTCTTCGCGCTTGAAATAGATCTGTGCCCCGCCCACCGCGTCGCTGAGGCGTGTGGCGTGATAGACCGGCGTGGGACGCCCCTGGTAATGTTTGCGGATACGGCGCAGTTCGGCAAGGAATTCGTGGGATTTTCGAAGCTTCATATACGCTTCGGTTATACGTTCGAACTCTTCGACCAGCTGAGGTGGAAGAAAAGCACCGCCAAACTTGCCGAAATACCCTTTTTCATCGGGCTGGGATTTGAGATAGGTGTGTTTCATCGAAACTCCTGGAAAACGGAATCTGTTTTCCAAGAGTGTAGTACGAAGTGGATTAGAGAGGATTTAAACGATCATTTCAGATCAGACCGAGCTCGGCGAAAATGGGCTCCAAAACGGCGAACTTCTGTGTCAGCTCTTCGATGAGACTGCCAAAGGCTTTGTCCTCCTCATACCACTCCTCGATATGGGCGATGGCATTGTTTTTCTCCTCTTCGCTCAGTTTGTCGGACTTGCGAATCGCCTCTTTGAGTTTTTCCAGTTTTTCATGATGTTTGTGATGGGCCATGATGATCCTTTTTTTCTGTAATCTTACACCAATTTGATTAAAAGTTTCTCTTTCTTACGGTATGATTGCGCTATGACACAGAATCGGTACAATATCCATCACAAAGAGTCGCATCGTGTTTGAACTTTTGAACAAGACATTCTACGGCAACACCATTCTGGAGTGGTCGATCGCGGCGGGAGGCATCATCCTCTCCTTCATCATCGCCAGGACCCTCTACTGGCTCATCGGCCACTTCTTCAAAAAGGTGACAAAAAGAACGCAAAACCGATTCGACGACATTCTCGTCGATATGCTCGAAGAGCCCATCGTCTTCGTACTGGTCATTACCGGCATCTGGTACTCACTCCACTTCCTCCATCTAAGCGATATGGCGGAAACGATCGTCTCCAGAGCCTACTATGTCCTTTTCATCATCGCGGCAGCATGGCTCATCACCCGGTTGTCGGACGCCACGATTGAAACCTACCTCGTCCCCTACGTACGCCAGACCGAGGGGAAACTCGACGACCAGCTGCTTCCGATCATCCGCAAAGGGATCAAACTCTCCGTCTGGAGCATTGCGATCATCGTCGCTCTCGACAATGCAGGCTACGACGTCAAAGCGGTCTTGGCGAGTCTGGGTATCGGCGGTCTGGCACTGGCTCTGGCCGCCAAAGACACGGTCGCCAACCTCTTCGGCAGTTTCACGATATTCGTCGACAAACCTTTCGTGGTGGGTGATCGCATCAAGGTCAAGGGGTACGACGGTTTCGTCCGTGAAGTGGGCATCCGAAGTACCCGCCTGCAGACGCTCGACGGGCGTATGGTGACCATTCCCAACCAGTTCGTCGCCAACGAAAGCATCATCAACGTTACCAGCGAACCGAGCCGGAAGATAACGATGGACCTGGGACTTACCTACGACACCACGCCCGAAAAGATGGAACTGGCGATGAAAACCCTCAGAGATATCGCCGCATCCCACCCCAACGTGGAGGATAGAATCGTCACCGCCTTCACCGAATTTCTCGACTCGGCACTCAACATCCGTTTTATCTACTACATCCAAAAAGGCAAGCCCGTTTTCGATACGCAAAACGACATCAACATGCAGATTCTGCACCGTTTCAACGAGTTGGGACTGGAGTTCGCTTTCCCCACCCACACGGTCTATACGAAAACGGTTTAATCTTTCCGGGTGGCCATCCACTTTTTGAAAGGCTGCAGCGCATCGATGAAATCGGCGACATCCTCGATTTCTTTGGGTGTGAGGGGCAATGTGGGCATGGCATTGGCGCTGTATCCGAATTGTCGATACATACTGCCGGGATCGCCGGCGTAAGCTATGATCTCCTTCTTTGTCCGGGTGTAGGAGACGAGGTTGAAATCCCGTCCCATTCCGCCTGTCATGTGAATGCTGTGGCATTGGGAACAGTTGGCTTGATAGACTTTTTCCCCCGCTTTCGGATCGGCCAGAAGCAGTGTGGCCACGGAAAGAATCGACAATCTGATAATGTTTCTCATTACTATCACTCCTTTTGGCCGGAATGATAGTTAAATAAGACAATTTTTGTCTTGATTAAGATCAAGAGGTGAAAATCGTGCCTGCCTGATAGATGGCGACGCTGATACCATAGGCAAGAAACGGCAGAAACAACACTTCAAAAAGCAGCCATCGCCAGCCGAATTCGTGTTTGATCGCCGCCATCGTCGAGACACAGGGAATATAAAGAAGCACGAATACCATATAGCTGTAGGCATTCAGCGGCGACGGAAAGTGCGCTTTCAGTTTCGATTTCAGCGGTGTCGATTGCCCATCCGTGTGAAGGGTTTCTATCCGAATGTTGCCCAGATGGAGCGCAGCATCGATCAGCGCATTTTTCAGACGGCGAAGCTCTTCGAATGTATCTGAAACAAAATCGTATCTTTGAGGCCGGTCGGTTCGCGATGCCGTCTCGACCCCGTAAATGGTCCCGAGCGATCCTATCACCACCTCTTTGGCGAGGGTGCCGGGTATCAGTGCCGCCACCGGTTCCCAATGATCGCCGAAACCTGCGGGTTTGAAAATCGGCGTGACGCTTTTGGCCGCCTTTGCGAGGTAGGAGTTTTGGGGCTCGGTGCCCGAGGGAAGATTGACGATGGCCCACAGTGCGATCGAAGCTGCGACGATAAGCGTGCCGGCCCGAACGATGAAATCCGCGAGTTTCGGTTTCATCAGTGCCCAAACGGCGCGCATGGTGGGCATATGGTAGGTCGGAAGCTCCAGCAAAAAAGGTTTCTCCCCGCTCACGGGAAGCAGCTTGTCGGCGATAAAGGCGATCAGAAGCGCCAGCGCGACACCCAATCCATAGAGCGACATGATCACGAGCGCCTGATGCGAAGCGAAAAAGAGTGCGGTAAAAAGGGCGTAGATCGGCAGCCTTGCGCTGCAGCTCATCAGGGGAATCATCAGCATCGTGACGATTCTCTCCCGGCGGCTCGTGAGTGCCCGTGTCGAATAGACAGCCGGCACGTTGCATCCGAACCCCACGATCAAAGAGATGAACGCGTTTCCCTTGATGCCCAGTTTCGAGGCGAGTTTGTCGAGCAGAAAACTGACCCGCGCCATGTACCCGCTCTCTTCCAGAAGCGCCATGAAAAAATAGAGAAAAAAGAGCAGCGGCAGAAAGGAGAGCACCAGACCCACACCCCCGACAAGACCCTCTGTCACCAGCGACACGGCCCAGGGCGGCGCGAATCCCTCCATCCAGAAACGCAGATATTTTCCGACATATCCGTCGAAAAAACCGCCCATCCACTCCACCAGCGGCGCACTTCCGTCAAACGTGAATTTGAACATCAGATACATGGTGAGGAGAAAAACAGGGATGGCCGCATATCTGTTCAGCACGATATTGTCGATCCGTTCGCTCAGAACCACCTTGTCAACCATCGGCTTCGTCAAAACTTCGTCGAGTATGCGGTCGATCACCTCGTAGCGCGCCCGGGTGACAATCGTTTTTATCGGCAGCTTCATATGCCGCTC
Organism: Hydrogenimonas urashimensis; assembly: GCF_016593255.1. Taxonomy (NCBI): domain Bacteria; kingdom Pseudomonadati; phylum Campylobacterota; class Epsilonproteobacteria; order Campylobacterales; family Hydrogenimonadaceae; genus Hydrogenimonas; species Hydrogenimonas urashimensis. The sequence continues at coordinate 850,675 of NZ_AP023212.1, forward strand.
CAGCCGTCCCCTCGCCTCCTTCGCGAAATCGAGAATATCGCCGGCTCCCGCTCTTTTTGCCCGTTGAATCGCGAACTCATCCCCCTCGATCAATTTGATCGAAAAAAGACGCGGCGGATAGGGAACGTCGGGATATTGGGCCAATCTCTTCTGCAGAAAGGCGATCTCCTTTTCGATATGCTCCTGATAGGGCTGGATACGCGGCACCCTTTTCTCTTTCACAGCCTTCACCGCCGAAGCGATCACTCTTTTTGCGCCCACGCCTTTGGAAGCGATGGTCGCCACGGCATCGACTCCCAGTATCTTTTCGAGTTTTCCGATATCCAGAGCGTATCCCCGACGTGTGAAATCGTCGAACATGTTCAGGGCGAGCACCATCGGTTTTTGCATATCTACCAGCTCCAGCGTCAGATAGAGATTGCGTGAGAGATTGGTCGTGTCGATCACATCGATGATGCCGTCGATCTTTCCTAAAGCCAGCGTGTCCCTGGTAATCTTCTCTTCCATGCTGTAGGGGCTAAGCGTATAGGTGCCGGGGAGATCGACCAGGGATACCTCCTCTTTTTCGTAGAGGAAACGGGCCTCTTTCTTTTCGACCGTCACACCCGGCCAGTTGCCCACTTCAAGATCGCTGCCGGCGATGGCGTTGATGAGGGCTGTCTTGCCGGTGTTGGGATTGCCGACGAATGCCAACGAGATCATCTCATTTTTTCTCTTTTCGTACGGTGAGCGTGCGATATGGGCTCCACTTCGATCTTTTCGGCATCCTCTTCGCGGATGGCCAGATGGGTATCGGCCACCTTGATCTCCAGAGGATCGCCGAAGGGGGATCGGCGCACTAACTGAATCGGTTCGCCGCAAAACACTCCCAGTTCCATCAGACGTGCCCTGAGTTCGCCCAGTTGCCCCACTTTTTTGACGATCGCCTTCTGTTTTGTCTGCAGATCAGCCAGCGTCATAAAGTGTTCATTTCGATGTTGTCGAAATTGCGCCGGTAGTACCGCATATAGAGCACCTTCTTCTCGAGCGCCTCGATCACCGTCTCACAGAAATCGACATCTTTGAAAAGATGGGAATGGTGCAGTCCGCCGGGGCTGAAGACATTGATTTCGAGCAGTTTGTCTCCGACAATATCGAGTCCGACAAGAAACATGCCGTCCTGGACGAGTTTCGGCCGGACAATCTCTGCGATGCGAAGCATCCCGTCGGTCACTTCGACCGCTTCCGCATGGCCGCCGGCATGGATGTTGGAGCGGATGTCTCCTTGGCCCGGAACACGGCGGAAGGCGCAGTATTTTCCCTTCGACTGCAGGGGTTCGGCATTCATCAGAAAAAACCGGACATCGCCATGGACCGCTTCGGGTATGAAAGCTTCCGCGATCGCATAGCCGTCGCGGAAGATTGCGGCAGCCATCTGGTGAAGGTTCGCCGCATCCGTCGGCTGGACGAAAAAGACATTGTGTCCCGCCGACCCCATCAGCGGTTTGAGGATGATGCATCTTTCGTGTTTTTCATAAAAACGTTCGATTTCGGAGAATGTTCGTGTAATCACCTTTTCGACCCGCACTTCGGAAGGGAAATGCTGAAAATACATTTTGTTGATCGCCCGGCTGAGACCGTCGGGGTCGTTGAGTACGACAACACCGTGGCGCATGGCGGTCCGGCCGAAAACGATCGCGGCGTGCTGGGCCCACGAAGAGTGAATATCCTGGGCCGGGTCGTTTCTGAGCATCAGGATGTCGAGGTCGTCTACGGTGATTCTCTCCTCTCGCGCGTTCTGCGAGCAGATCGCCGCGTAATACTCCTTCTGGTCCGCGTACTTTCTACCGTCGGCGCTTCTGGCATAGGCGTGCACCAGTTCATCACGGTTATAGACGAAATCGCCGACACCCATCAGCCACACCTCGTGTCCCATCCTCGTGGCGGTCAGCGCCAGCTGGATTGTCGAGCTCGGCAGCGCTTCGTTCAGCAGTTCGTTGATGACAAACCCCAGTCTCATAGGTATCCTTTTTCAATCAGATCAAGAAGCGTCAGTTTTTTCTCCCGTATCTCTTTCAGCCGCCTTTTCGCTTCCGGCTCTTCGAGCCAGCGCGGCCAAAGAGGAGGTTTTTTCAAAATGTTTCGATACTGCAGCTCTTCGATCAGAGGAATGTGTTCTGCCGCGATCTTTCCGACAAAGAGCGGTTCAAGAGGCCCCTCTTTGTGCAGATAGTCGAAAATCCCGATGAGGCCCCGCAGATAGATCGCATCTTTGCTCAGGCCTCCCCCACGGTAAACCCGTGTCGTGACGGTAAAGGCGCTCTTTGCGCCGAAATCGTACTCTTCATACAGCGTTTTGAATGTCTCTTCGAAACTTTTTCCCTCGCAGAGCAGATGCACCGCGATCACACGGGCCGCCAGCACCCGCAGGCGCGCCTTGCTTATGCCGCCGCAAAGATATTCGGATAGCACGGCGATCCCCTCCTGCATCTCGTCGTAACCGCTGAGGCCCGTATGGAGCTGTTTGAAAGGCTGCGACAGACCATTGGTATAGGTGAGGATGTGGGTTCCGATCTCATGATGCAGCAGCGCTTCGATCCGGTGTTTGGGAAAGTGTGCCGACCGGGCGATCAGAAAATTTCCGCCGGAGACCATCGCACCGGCAACGATGTCGTCGCGTATCTCTACACGCGAGGCCATCTGCGGACAGAAGGCCCTGTAATAGTCGATCTCCTTTCTCGCGTAATCGGCGAATGTCTCCGCATCGACCGCATCCTCCTGTGCGTCGGCTTCGACATTTCTCTTGTCATGGGGAAGAAGTTCGAGCGTTCGCCGGGCCGTTTCGAGCAGTCCCTCCTCCACCTTCCCGTAGACGGGAATGCTTTCATAAAGAAAATTCTCCGTATCGCGGTCAAAGAGCAGTGTCAGTTTGCGGTCGAGTTCCGAAACTTTTTCGCCGAAGAGCTCAAAGAGGGTCGGATCTTCGATTCTGTCGATGGGAATGTCGAAAAGAGCCCGCTTCATGTGGCCGATACAAAAGGGTCTCGGCCGGTAGAGAAAACGGGGTGTCCCTCTGAAACCGTTCGCCTTGAACTCTCGCCATGCGGCTTCGGTATTGACCGGTGTTATCTGCAGAAGAAAATCGAACGCATCCTCGATACTCGCCAGCGCGCTGTCGACCCTCCATACCGCTTTGGTCACGAGGCGGCGTCCCATCATCGCGTAATGGGTGGGACAGATACGGGTCATGTCGGCGGCGAACCGGAAAAACGTTTTTTTGAAAGCGGTACCCAAATCTCTTCGAAGGGCGTACAATTCGAGTGGGAAAAGCTCGCTGCCCGTTTCGTCGTGATAGATGGGCAATACCCCGAGCCCGACGATATGGATTCGGTGCCGCTGCCGCTTCGCTTCCGCAAGCACCTGTGGCAGTCCGGGAGGTGCCACGGTGTCGTTCCGCACGATTTCCACCTCGGCTTTCAGCCGGTGCACCGACACTTTTTTCAACCCGGACTGGAGGGTCTCGATGCTTGAGAGAAGCACTTCCGGTTCTTTGGCAACAATACGGAACCTGGGGCGATGCCTGCTTTCGATATCCTCGAAAGATAGTTCATCAAACGGAAGCGACCAGAGTTCGAGTATCAAAAAAGTGCCGAAAACATCCGCCATCGTCGAGGCGACCGCTTCGATCAGCATCGAGACATCCTGACCTCCCAGCGCGGTGATGTAGGAGGCTTCGCTCTGCACCAGTCTGTCGGTTCCCACATCCTCTCTTCCAAACGGTTTTCTATAAAGGCACAGGAACGGAAGCTGCCGGTCGATATGGATCCGCCCGCCGCCGGGTATTTTTTCGCGAACCGCCCGGTTGGCTTTGAGGCTTTCGGTCACCTTCCCAACAAAATCTTCCATGATCATCCGATCGGCTTTCAAAGCCTGGCTCCCATCTGCAGCAATGAGTTTTCGATACCCGGCATGGCGGATTTGATCATCGTATGAAGCCTTTCTGTCAGCATAAGCTCGACGGTCCCTTTCCACTCGTCCATGAAAATTTTTTTGAATTCCACGGAAAGGACGCAGGCGGAGTCTTTGAAGTTTCTGTGGATCCATTCCGCCATGTATCCGCCCTGGAACTTGACATTTTCCCGCACATCCAGTCTCTGTCCGAAATAGTCGAATTTCCGAAGATCGTCAATAAATCGGTCAATCAGCCGCTGCCACGGTCGGCGATCGAGCAGCGTCGCGGTTCCTACGTTGATGTCGGGGTTGGCTTTCGGATCTTCCGGCGGCGCATCGGGCCCGCCGCGTTTGTGATTGTAACTGTGAAGATCGAGCACGACAAAAAAACCGTACCGCGATTCGATCTCCTGAAGATAGCCGCGAAGCTCGTCGTAAAAGGCGTCGTAAAGGCTAAGAGCGTGATCGACCATCCCGGCTGTCGGCGGACTTTTCCACAGATCGAGCCCCCAGGCATCTTCGGGCGTGCGGTAGATCGCTTTCTCTCTTGGACGGTTGAAATCGACGACGAACCGGGAGACGGAGACCGTGATGCGGTTGTCGGCGACCGAAGTCATACGGTAGGTGCAGGGATCCTCCTCCCGAAGCCGAAGCGCTTCATCAAGGGTAAGCCGTTCCGCCACTTCGTGGGTGAGGTCGTGGCCGTCGTGGATCGAAGCCGCAACGATCGGCCCTTCGCCCGGACACATCATCCACTGGCGCCTCTGCATCGCGTAATGGCGCGCCAGCGTTTCGGGTTCATACTCCGGATAATGCAATGTTTCCTCCTTTGCGAACCTTCTTCATGTTATCACTTTTTCATCTGTTCGACCAGCCGATGCAGATCATCGTGCATTTGAAAGTAGCCGATCATCGTTTCAAACATTATTCGCCACATCAGTTCGGTCATGAGAAAGAGCCCGAGTACCAGGAGAATCACCACCGTTTTTCGGATCGGCTTCGATGCGGCGAAAAGCCGCTTCGCCATCTCATCCGATTTTCGACAGAATGGAACTCTTTCAACCAGATATTGGCGAAAAAGCCACAGCGCCGCCGGCACCACGACGGCTCCAAGATAGTAGAAAAAGATCAATACATCCGGCGTGACAAAGGTTTTGAAGGTAAGAAAATCCTTCACCACAGCATCCTCATTCCTCGCAGAGTTCTTCGCGAATCCTCGGAATCAGCAGATTTTTCATCTGGTGCAGTTCCCGTTCGTAGGCTTCGAAGGGTTTGCCGCTGGGATCGTCGAAGCCGATATGGATCTCCTTTTTCGCTCCCGGAAACGTGGGGCAGACCTCTTTTACATTGTCACAGACCGTGACGACCAGGTCGTAATCGGTCTCCTTCAGATCGTCGACACTTTTGGACCACAGATGCTCCGTTTCGATGCCGTCCTCGGCCAGCACCTGCAACGTTTCGTGATCGATGCTTCCTTTCGGCGCCAGACCGGCACTCTCGGCGTGCACATCACACGGACGGCCCAGATACCGGTTGACAAGCGCCTGCGCCATGATCGAACGGGCTGCGTTGCCGTTGTCGATGATCAATACTTTTTTCATGCTATCATTCTCCGAGACTGGTTTTGATGTATCATAACAATTAAATGATTTAAAAAGGTTTTACCGTGCGTCCGAGACCGCAGATGAACAAAGCCCTCAGGCAGCAGCAGAACGAAATCGATGACTACCTCATCTATACGGCACTCTCCCGTATCGAAAAGGATCAAAAAAACAAAAAGATCCTGAAAGATATCGCCGCCGAAGAGAAGCGCCATTACGAATTCTGGAAAAAAATCACCCGCAAAGAGCGTAAAGCCCGTCGCTGGATCGTCGTACTCTACGCCCTGATGGCCAGATATCTGGGAACCTCCTTCGCTCTGAAACTGCTGGAGCGGCGCGAAGAGGGTGCCGAAGAGTTCTACCGAGAACTTTTCGATATCTATCCCGAAGCGAAAACCATCTACGAGCAGGAGTCCCATCACGAAAAGCTGCTCATCGATATGCTCAGCGACAGGAAACTTCTTTATGCCGGTGCCATCGTACTGGGTATGAACGATGCGCTGGTGGAGCTGACGGGCACGCTCAGCGGCATCGCCCTGGCGTTCGACAAAAGTGCCCTTGTTGGTATCACCGGGCTCATCATGGGCATCGCCGCTTCGCTCTCGATGGCGGGGTCGGCCTATCTGGAGTCGAAGGAGAGTCCCGCGGAGGGTATCGATCCAGCGGTCTACGCTCTTTACACCGGTATCGCCTACATTTTTACCACGATTCTTCTGGTGGGCCCCTTTTTCCTTTTCGAAACCACTCTGCCGGCACTGCTTTTGATGTTTGCTGCAGCCGTCGCCGCCATCGTGCTCTACAACTTCTACATCTCTGTCGCCCGCGACCAGCCGTTCTGGAAACGGCTCAAAGAGATGTCTCTCATCACTTTCGGTGTCGCGCTTGTCTCGTTCGGCATCGGCTACACGGTGCGGACCTGGTTTGGAATCGACATTTGACCCATATCCTTAATGACCGACATTTGGCCATTTTGAAATCATGACCGACGGTACGCGTCGCGCACCGCGTACCGTCAGATAATAAAGTAATCGGCACCGAGTTCACTCAGTTTTTCGAGATCTTCGGAAGATTCCGCCCCGCTGATCAGCAGTTTCGTACCGATGCTTCCAAGCAGGAGCGTCAGGGAATCTCTGAGTGTATCGCTCATGTCGAGGAACTGGCCGATATGGAGTTTGACATAGATCGGCCGTACTTTGTGAAGCAGCTCAAGCATCTGGGTATCCGCGTTGAATCGGGCGATCGCGATGGGAATGGCTTGACGATGCAACTCTTCGACGATCGCTTCGATCGCCGAGAAGTTTTTTCTGATCAGGTCGTTCTGACCGATTTCGACAACGAAACCGCGATGCATCGCTTTGAGTCGCTTGATGTATTCGAGCATCTTTTCGAATTCGTGGGTCGTATCCAGGTAACGGATGGGAAGCTCCATCGAAATGCGGCTGCACGAAAACGTCGGCTGTGAGATGAGATATTCGAATGCATATTCGGCGTAGCGGGAAAAGAGATCAAGCTGCGTGAGCATGGGCGCGTAGATGCGGTAGGGTATCCTTTCTCCGCTGCCGGTGGTCAGGTCGAAAATCAGCTCGGCCGAAATGTCTACGCCGTTTTCCGAGAAAATGTTGGTCAGTACCGGTTCGAGGGTTCCCTTCTCCATCGCCTCCACGATAAGCTTTCGCCACTGCGATTTTCTCGTGGGCAGGCCGTCTTCGTAGGTCAGTTTTTTGAGGGCGTCGCGGTTTTGGCTCATCGCATCGTTGAGAGCGAGGTCGATGGAAGCGAAGAGTTTTTCCAGCGGTTTCTGCGGCGCGTAGGGTACGAGGGCGGCCGCGACATAGAGTGTTTCCCGGACAGCGTCGGCTTTGTCGATCTCTTCTCTGGCACTCTTTAGCAGCCGGTTGATCATCTCTTCGGCCTCTTCCATCGGCAGCGAAGGCACCAGAAGCGCGATCTCCATGCCGGAAATGCGGCATGCCACCATATCTTCGTCCGTTCCGAAGACTCCGTGCACCTTTTGGGCCACCGATTTGAAAAGGAGATTGACCCGGTCGTAACCGATCACCTTGTTGGCTTCCATCGTGCCGCAGAGGCGAAGTGCCACGGCCATCCCCGCGGAGCGATTGTCTTTTGATCCGGTGTACTCTTCGTAGCGCACCACAAAGTATCGACGGTTGCAAAGGCCTGTAAGAGCGTCGCCATACTCCAGTTCGCGATTTCTGCTCGTGAGGGCTATCAGTTTCTGGTGCATCTCTTCCATCCGCTTCACCAAAGCGTTCATCGCGAGGGACATCCGTTTGAGCTCCTCCGTGCGGGGAAGATCCTCATTGAGGATAAAACGGTTTTGCAGCACACCTTCGGCCTGCTGCTTCATTTTCTGTATGGGTCTGAGGATCATTTTGAGCAACGCCATGATGATGAACCAGCCCAGCAGCGCGGAGAGAAGAAAAACGAGAACGATCTTTTTAAAAAGCGAGTAGAGATAGGCGAGCGACTCGGTCGGATCCGATACGACCTCCAGTATTCCAAGCGGTTTCCAGCCCTCAGATACCTGTGCACGGGCTCTTTCGATTTTCAAATGCACCATCGATGCGAACCATGCCGGAACGGCCACAAGCGGCTCCCTGGACTTCTTGAAAAGTGTGGCGCCGCCAAGATCTTTCAACAGGATGGTTCGGTAGTAGCCCGTATCGAATACCGCATCGGCCATGACGGACATCTTCGTCACATCCCCTTCCGCCTGGGACATCGTCACGGCAAGAGTGGAGGCGGTATTCTGCGCTTTCGTATAGAGTTCATTCTCTATATAATCCCTCGAATCGCTGAAGCTGATCGCCAGAACGATCGCCAGCATCGTGAGAAAGAAGAGTGTAAAAACTGCCGTTATCTGTCTGAAGAGTGTCATGGTTCGTTCCTTTTCATTCGCTGCATCAGGTCTTCCCATTTGCGCTTCACTTTCCTGTTTTTCTCCTTGAGGCCGTTGCGGGAGTGATTGCTGTAGCGTTCCAGCAGCTCTCCGTTGAAAGTGTATACGGGAATGATATCTTTTCTTTTGGATGCGGGGAAGATTCTGTAGTTGATACTGTCAAGAATCAGAGGTTCGGCCTCCGGTGTTTCGTAGTAGGCGAGCACCATGTGGGGTATCTTCCTGTTACGCACGCGGACATAGACGAAATAGAGTTTTTTTGGATCGATTCCCAAATCTTTCAGGGTGAAGTATTTGGCGATCACATAGTCTTCGCAGTCGCCGCGATCCTTGAGCAGAAATTCGGAAGGGGTCGCCCAGTAGTCCTTTTTTCCCCAGACCCGCAGGTCGCTTCCGTAGCGCACGCCGTTCCAGAAGTCATTGGTCTCCTCCAGTTTACGGCGGGTATCGGCATGCCTGAGAGACTCGACCAGTTCGTCGAGATATTTGAAACGTGCCGCGACGAAGGGGCCGTATCTGGCCCGCAGCCGCTGCAGTCTCTTCTGGGCGATGTAGGCATCAAGAGAAACGGATGCCGTCAGAAAAAGGAGCATGGCAAAAACCGTGCTCCTTCGTACCGTGGGTGCCAGCTTTTTCAACCCACTCAGCCGTGCTGAACATCCTGATCGATTTTGAGCGTGACCGTCGGATCACCGCTGCTGCTGGTGTAGGTGTAGACGTCATACCCGCCTTCCGTCGACTGGGTCACGCTGTAACCCGACGGAGCGTCGGGAACATCCACTTTGTCGCCGCTTTCGCCATCGATAACGAGCGTATTGTCTTCATCGGTCATTTCGATGACATCTTCGAGCGTGAGCTTGACAAGATTCTCCTCTTTGCCGTCTTGCATATCGATCGTTTCGATGTTTTTGATCTGCCCGTCGGCCAAGAGGGTGAAGTCGATATTCTCCTGGGTAAACAGCGTATCGTTTCCGCTCCCGCCATCGACCGTATCGATGTTTTCGAACAGCAACGCATCGTTTCCGCCCTCTCCTTTGAGAGTATCCGCCTGATTGGAAGTGCCGAGAAGAATTTCATCGGCGTCGGTGCCCGTCACCGTCTGCGAATCCGTCAGGGCCACTTCGACCGATGCGTCATCGCTGTATTTGCCGTCACTGATTTCGTAATCGAAAGAGCCGTGTCTCTCCCCTGGAACCGGGTCGATCGAAATCCACAGCTCATAGTTGCCGTCGTCATCCTGGATACCATGAGCGGAATTGTCCCACGCCGTCGCTTCGATGTAGTAGTACCCGTCTTCACTGACCTCGTATTCCAGGTAGGAATCGAGCGAGTTGCCGTGATAGCCGCTCTTGACCGATCCTTCGCCTCCCGCGTTAGGAGCCGCATCATCGTTGCTTGCCAGCAGGTTGCCGCTTCCATCGTATAGATAGACAGCCATATCGACATCCTGGGGATCTTTTCCGACATCCCTGTCTCCGTCATCCCCTTTGTCGACATCGAGAATGATCTTTTCTCCGGCATGGAGATAGACTTTCAGATAATCTTTGTCGGAGACTCCGGACGTCGAACCGTCGTCATCGATCGTTCCGGTCCATTTGAACGAAGGAAGCGCCGCATCGGCGACATACGGGGCCTGTGAACCATCGACACGTCCGAAACGGTCACGTGTGATTTCGTAGGCATGCTCCAGATCGTTGTTCAGGGGGTTGGCTTCGGAATCGCCTGCATAGCGGTCCGCTTCGTTCATCGTCTCCGCCGTGCGGCCGACGTGTAAGTGGTCGGTAAATTCGATTGGATCGACGCCGTGTACGTCTCCCCCGACGGGATTGGAAACCGAGGTGACGGCCAGATCGTCCAGATCGGCGTCGCTGTCGTTGTTCAACAGCATGCGTGCCGGAATGGGAATGGCTTCCCCCGCTTCGATATTGGTCAACACGATATCGTCGTTGGCCACAGGCGGATGGTCGTTGCTGTGGGCTTGAACGACCAGTTCATCCTGCGTCGTGTCTTCGGAGCGGTTGCCCGCGCGGTCGATGGTCGTGACTGTCACATCGTATACGCCGGCAGCCAGAGGGGCATTAAGCGCGAGCGACCAGTTGCCGTTTCCGTCCGTCGTCAATTCCGGATCGTTGCCGAGCACATAGGTTTTTCCGTCAAGAGTCACCTCCAGGCCCGTACTTTCCGCTTCATCCCAGGTTCCCTGCAGAAGGGGAGTGTCGTCCTTCGTCGTTTGCGAAATCACGGTCGGTGTACCCGGAGCCGTCGTATCGAGCGTCACACTCAACGGATCGCTCGAAGCGCTGTTGCCGTAGGGATCGACAGCCGTCGCGGTGAAATCGAATTTCGGGTTTTCGATGCTCATCCAGAGCTCGTAGGTTCCGCTGTCGTATTTGCTGCCATTGTTGAAGGCGGAGACCTGGATATAGTACTCCCCATCCTTGGGTACGGTAAATTCGTAATAGGGATCGAGCGTTCGGGCATCGGGTCCGGTCCGGTCGTATATTTTCGAACCTTCCCCGCCATCCAAAGGCGTCAGATCGTCGTCTTGCATCGCGTCGGTGATCTCGCCCGCGGGATAGTTGTAGATATGCTTATCGACGCCCCTTACCAGCTCTCCGTTGGCATCGAAGACCCGGATCTCCGTATCGACGGAACCGTCGTTGTTCCAGATATTGCCGTCAACGCCGTAGTCGACGTCCAGGATAAGTTTCTCTCCCGCCTTCAGGGAGACTTTCACCCAATCCTGATCCACGTGACCATCGGCAGGGAAAGAGCTTCCTTCGGGATCGACATTCCTGATTTCGCCGACGAAGCGTGCCGAAAGGGTGTTGGGGTCTTTGACGTTTTCGGGCACTTCCCGTCCGTTGATGTCGTCCGACCCGCCGAAATTCCGGGAGAAAGCGCCAAAGTCGGAACGCTCGAACACGACAGCGGTATCGAGGGTGTTGTTGAGCTCGTTGCCGTTGGAGTCTTGCGCATCTTCCGTTTTCGTCGTGACCGGACGATCGATCAAAGAGGGAACCTCGAACTCCCATTTTCCGTCCGCATCCGCCGTCACCGTTCCTATTGCCGTGCCATCTTGATAGATGGTTACTTCCGCACCGGGGTCCGTCTGACCCGTCAGAAGCGGCGAGTCGTCGTTGGTCAGGTTGTCGGAATCGGATTCTCCGGTGTCACTCGAAGAGGCCAGGCCGATCGTCACGGAGCAGACGGTATCTTTCACTATCTCGCCTGTGGCGGTTCCGGTGTTGCCATAGGCATCCTCACCGCTTACGGCCACCTGCAGCGTGCCGTCGTCAAGAGTGGAAAGATCCACATCGACACGGTAGTTTCCATCCTGCTCGACAACGACATCCGCCGGATCGATCTCGAGTCTGTGACCCGCTTCGTCCGTGATGACCATCGTTTTGATCACGGCGCCCGGTTCCAGATGTCCCGTAACCGCGGCCTGATGCTGTTCGGCCCGATTGATCACATTGTCGCTGTCATTCGGGTTGTTGTCGCTTAGAGCGACGCTTATATCCAGCGCCGTATCGATACGGTAACTCTCGCTGTCTGTCGCCGTCGCCACATTGCCCGCTTCGTCGGTCACGCTCACCGACGCTTCGATCGTGCGGTCCGGATCTGCCGCAAGATCGCTTCCGGGCACCATCGCCGTAAATCTTCCCTCATGCACCTCCGCCGTGAAGGTTTTCCCGTTGACGTTCAGCGTGACGGTATCGCCCTCTTTCACATCACCGCCCACGGTACCGGTTATGGCGATATCTCTGCCGCTCTCTTCCGCGTTGATCACATCGTCGGGCGTAATGGTTCCATCCAGCGCAATCGTCGCGCCCGGTGCCGTCGTATCGACGATGGCGCTGTCGCTTCCCGCGGGCGAGGGGTTTCCTGCCGCATCGACGATGACCGCTTCGACCTGTATCGTGCCGCCCTCCCCGGGAGCGTCGAAAGCGACCGAAACGCGGCCGCTTTCGATCATCTCCTCACTCAGAGTCACACTCTGCACATCCGTTCCGTCTGTGACACGAAGACGATCACCGGCTTCCGCATCCGCGGGAAGATCGATCCGCACATCCACTTTTCCATCCAGCTCGGCACCGCTGATGAAGCCGTCGTTATTAGCATCCTCCGCGATTTTCACGACAGGCGCTTTGGGAGCGTTCAGATCCACACTGTAGCGGTCCGAATCGATGGCGGTGGTTCTGTTGCCCGCTGCATCCAAAACGGTGATGCTCGCTTCGATCGTATGGTCGGGATCGGCGACGAGCTCTTTTCCCGGAACCTCGATGACGAATCTGCCGGATGCATCGACCTGGCCGGTGTATTGCTGACCATTGACAGATAGATGGACAGTCTCTCCGACATTGAAATCGCCATCGACATGTCCGGAAATTCCGATGTTCCCATCGGCTTCGGCCGCATTGATCACATCATCGGAGGTGATCGTCTCGTCCAGTGTCAACTCAACGTGTGGCGGCCTCGTATCTTTCAGCAACGTGGAAGTGGATGTGGCGCTGTTTCCCGCTTCGTCGGTGCTTGTAAGGCTCACGACGATGGGTCCGTCCGCGAGGGACGAGACATCGATGCCATCCACTGAAAAGTGCCCGGTCGAAGGGGTGTAACGGATCGCCGACGAAGGGACATGAAGGGTATTCTCTCCATCGGAGAAGGTCAGCGAATCGATCCTGCTTCCGGGTTCGACGGTGCCGGAAACGGCGATGTGTGTCGCTTCATCGGCGTTGATGATATTGTCCCCGTTTCCGTCGGCCACCGTGAAACTGTTGCTCGTTTCCGTATCGTTCGGCGGCTGGATGGGCATGGGAGGCACGGTCGGAGAGGGAGAGGGGGCCACGGGCGAAACCGATGCTTCGGGTGTGAAAAGACCCGTCCCGTTCTCGCTTCTTTGGGCCTGGGCAGGGTTGTATGTCTGGTCGAGCGAGTAGTTGTGGGAAGCGACATTGCGCAGTGATGCTTCCACGTTCGCTTCCGCACCGCTCTGTGCGGCGAAAGTGTCACCGCTCTCATGCGATTGCGGCAGAACCTCTTTCTCACCGACTGCCGTCTCTTCCACATCGATGTCGCCGTACTCTTTTAGTAGCATGTCGATCGGATCGTTTTCGCCCCGTTCCTCTGCGGCGAGGGCTGTCACCATATCCGCTTCGCTCAATGCCGATTCAGCAAGACGCGTTTCGTTCTGCGCCACGGTTTCGTCGAACATGATTTCGGCCTTCCCGCTGGCGACAAGGTCGTTTTCGGCCCTGAGAAGATCGATAACCACCCGGTTGGCGGCATTGTGGGAAGGGTCGTACACCAGATCGTTGCTGAAGATCGGGTCACCCTCTTTCAGCTCCCTCACCGATCCGTCCGGACCCTTGGCGTAAAATTTTCCTTCCGTCGATTTTACATACCCGATGATGTGTGCCATACTGTTCCCTTCCACTGTCGTTTTTTTCAGATTTTATTGCATTTTCTCTCTTTTCGTCTATTGGACGAAAGTACTAGAACCCGTCTCTTTGACTTTCAATGCCAGCTCCAGGCGGTTGGAAACGCGAAGTTTCCCGTAGATGTTGCCAAGATGGGCCTTGACCGTCCGTTCGGCGATACCAAGCCGTTCGGCGATCTCCCTGTTGTTTTTGCCCTGCGCAACCTCTTCGACGATCTCTTTTTCACGGGGTGTCAATATATCCGGCATATCCTCCGCACGGAGGTTTTGCGTTTTAGAATGCATGATCTTTTCGACCAAGGCGCTGAGGAATTCGGGATAGACCCAGAGGTTCCCGCTCCTAACCGTCTCGACGCACGATTGCAGATGGATCGGCTGCATGTAGGCGTTGCCATACCCCTTCACACCGGCCGCGAAAAGTCTCTCCGCGGTCCGGCGCTTTGGAACGCCTTCGAGCACGATCAGTTCCACCCGCCCGTCCGATCGCTTTTTCAGGTAATCGAGCACCTCTTTCCAGGCGGTGGTGAAATCCGCGATGAGGATCTTCCGCGACTCGGAAGACTCGATTCTCTCCACAATCAAGGGATCGTACTCTTTCAGAGCTTCCCGCCAGCGGTCGGCCAGAACGATATCCCCACTCAGAATTTCGATCATCAATGCTCCGTGAAAATATAGTCTTTGCTGTTGAGTATCGGCTTGAGCAGATAATCGAGAATCGTCCGCTTGCCTGTGATAATATCGGCATTTACAACCATTCCTGGAATGATTTTCAGCTCTTTTCCGTTGGAAAAGAGAAAATTCTTGTCGGTTTTGATGCGGACGATGTAGAAAGTCCTCTCTTTTTTGTCGGTGACCGTGTCGGGACTGATTCCCACGACCTTGCCGCTCAGCCCCCCGTAGATAGCGAAGTCGTAAGCGGTGAATTTCACGAGTGCTTTCTGCCCCGGATAGATGAAGGCGATATCTTTGGGGCTCACCTTCACTTCCGCGATCAGGTTTTTGTCCAACGGCACGATCTCGACCAGGTCCATTCCGGGCTTGACGACCCCACCGATCGTATTGACGTAGAGTTTTTTGACCAGTCCGTCCACCGGTGAGCGGACAAGCGTACGGTTCACGGAATCGCGGAACGCCTTGATCTTTTCGGTGAGCCGCTCCATCTCTCCCAGGGCCTCGTTCATCTCCTTTTCCGATTTGCTCCGAAAATCCAGCTTCGCCTCTTTGATGCGGCTGTTGATTTCCAAGATCGCGGACTCTATGCGGGGTATCGAATTTTTGACACTGTCGATTTCCGTCAAGATGGCATTGGCTTCCCGCTGGAGTTTCAGAAAGTCGACACGCGATTTGACCCCCTCTTTGACCATCGGTTCGCTCATTTTGACCTCTTCTTCGATCAGTTCGTAGCTGTGCCGGAGGTTTTTGAGCTTCGCCCTGGCCTCTTTGAGCTGCTCCCTTTTCTGGCGGATCTGCCTTTTGAATGTCTCGACCTGCGCCGCAAGGCGGCCCATGTTGGCCTCGTAAAGGCTTTTTTCCCGCGCCACCAGGTCCGGATGCGCCTTGCGCATGACAGGATCGAACGTCAAAGGCCTGTTCTTCGCCTGCGCACGGAGCCGGCTGGCCCTCGCGGCCAGTTCGTTGTATTTGCTCAGATAGCCGGCCAGTTCCGTTTTCGATTTGACGTTTTTGATTTTCAGCAGCACCTCGCCTTTTTTGACGGCATCCCCCTCCTTGACGAGAATCTCCTCGACGATACCCCCTTCGAGGTTTTGAAGTGTCTTGTTTTCGCCGGATGGGACGATCTTTCCCTGGGAACGGACGATCTCATCCACTTTGGCGATGGAGGCCCAAAGCAAGAAAGCCGCGACGGTCACCAGCCAGAAATAGAGAATGATACGGCTGCGTCTGGGGGTCGAGTGCAGCACCGCCTGACTCAGGCTTTCAAGATAGGCGAGCTCCCGTTCGCTGAGCTGCTCTTTACGCTTTGCCATGGTTTTCGCCTCGCAGTGTTTTGAGGACCACATCGCGCGGTCCGTCCAGATAGATTTTTCCTTCATGCATCACGATGACGCGATCGACCGCCTCCAGCAGGGAGAGTTTCTGGGTCGACAGAAGGAGCGTTTTGCCGCGAAAACGGGATTTGAAAAGCGCGATGATACGCGCCTCACTGACCTGGTCCATCGCGTTTGTCGGCTCGTCCATCATAACGATCGAGGCATCCCGCATCAGAGCCCTGGCGATGGCGACGCTCTGTTTCTGGCCTCCCGAGAGACCGACACCCTGTTCGCCGATCATCATTTCGTATCCTTTGGGATGCTTCTGCACAAATTCGTGAACACCCGACGCTTTCGCCGCCTCGATCATCCGTTCGTCATCGATATAGGGGTTGCCGTATTTGAGGTTCTCCTTCATCGTGCCACGAAAGAGTTTGACATGCTGGTCGACATAGGCGACATTGGCGCGCAGATCGGCCGGATCGATCTGTTTGATATCGATGTCGTCGATCAAAACGGCCCCCTCATCCGGTTCATAAAGATGCATCGCCAGTTTCAAAATCGTGCTCTTTCCCGAACCGATGCGACCGATCAGCCCCACTCTCTCTCCCGGTGCGATCGTGAAGGAGACGTTCTGGATGGCCGGCCGCTCCTCGTCCGGATAGCTGAAGGTGACATCTTTGAACTCTATCTTGCCTTCGAAATGCGGTTTCTGGACGAACTCCTTCGCTTCGGGACGCTCCACCGGCTGATTGACGATCTCCTCCATCATCCTGTAGACGGTTTTGACATCCTCGTAATTGGCGATGAGCGAAGCGGCCTGTCCCATCGGGGCCACCGTTCTTGATACGAGTATGACGATTGCGATCAGGTCTCCCATCGTCATCGTTCCCTCTTTGATCAGATAGACCCCCACCACGACGACCAGTACCGTATTGAACTGAACGAGAAACGATGTGATCGCAGGCAGGGAAGCCGACATCAGACGGGCCGAGAGGCTCTTTTCGGCCACCTCACCTGTCGCTTCCTCCCACTCCCACTGCACACGGCCCGCCGCACCGAGGGTTTTGATGGTTTCGAGATTGTGAAGCGCCTCGACCAAAATTCCGTTTTTGTGGGCGGCCGCCTGATGGGTCTGCTCGATCCGGCGATAGAGCGGTTTTCGGATCAGCAACGCATAGCCGATAATCAGAAGAATCGTGACGATCGGCACCCAGACGATGGGGCCTCCCAGATACCAGATGACGACCAGGAAAAGGATTGCGAAAGGGATATCGATGAGTGTCGTCAGAGTCGCCGATGTCAAAAAAGAGCGGATCGCGTCGAAGTCTTTCAGATTGCTGGCGAAGGAGCCGACCGACTTGGGCATCGCTTTCATCTGCATGTCGAGTACTTTTTCGAAGATCACCGACGACATGATGATGTCGGACTTTTTGGCGGCGATTTCAAGAAAATAGGTGCGGGTGAGCTTCAAAAAAAGATCGATCAGATAGATGACCACGACACCGCCTGCGAAGTACCAGAGCGTTTCGACCGCCTGGTTGGGGATGACCCGGTTGTAGACGGTCCGGGTAAAAAGCGGGGTCGCCAGAACGAAAATGTTGACAAGGATCGATGCCATGATGACATCTTTGTAGATGCTGTAGGAGTGCCTGATGCTATCCCAGAACCAGTGTTTGACATCAAGATTGAGCCGCTTCTGCTCCCGCTCCCCGTAGTCGTAGATTCTCTTCAGCAAAAATCCGTAGCCCGTATACTCCTTTTCGAGTGTCTCAACATCCACCCACTCATGGCTCTCTCCCGCATCGGGAAGAACGATCTTCGCCTCTTTTCCGTCCGGAGAGAAACTCTCCAGAATGCAGCTCTCCCTGTTCTTGAGCAGCAGGATCATCGGCAAAAAGAGCGGAGAAATCTCATCGAGATCTTTTTTGACGAATGTCGATTTGAGACCGGCACGCTGTGCCGCACGGGACATCAGTCCCCGCGCTTTGTTCACGCTGAACAGAACCGGCCTGCCCTCCTCGTTTTCAAGAGGCAGGCCATGGGTCAACGATTCGGCCGAGTAGGGTTTATGATAGAGTTTCGTAAAGAGGACAAGGGAGTTGAGCAGTGAGTCGTATGCAGTATTTTCCGGTTTCATAACCCTCGTCCGTCATCTTTGGTCTCATTTCTCTTTTTTGGTGACACTCTTCTGCAGCGTTTCGAGAAATGTGTTGTTTTCATTCAAGATATCGACCGGCAGCGAATCCTGTTTACTCTCATCATCCGGACCGAGTCCCACACGGGCTGTGTAGATACCGCTTCGGCCCACGACAGCGGGTACCATCGTTCCCATCGCATCGAGGATGCGGTATTTCGAGAAGAGATAGCCGTATTTGGTCATGACGATCTGCGATTTCGCATTGATCAGGTCGTTTTGGGCAGAGAGAAGATCGAGCAGCGAACGGCGTCCCATTTCGTACTCTTTGGAGTAGAGCCGCAGCGTGTTGACGGCATGAAGTTTGTACTCCTGCAGGTGTTCAAGCTTGTTTTTGAGATGTTCGTAGGCCGCCCAGGAGAGGTCGAAACTCTCTTCGGTTTTGCGCATCAGATCGTGTTTGAGCATCACCTCCTGCTGCACTTTGCTCACACCCTTCTGTATCGCCGCTTTATCGGCGAAGCCGTTGAAAAGGTTGTAGGACAGTGTCGCCGTGACACGGTAGCGGTCGTCGTGGCCGTCCCGTTCTCCCCCCATGTTGTAGTTCCATGAACTGCGGGCGCGGATATCGACACTGGGATAGTAGCGGCCCCTTTTCTCCTCGTAATCTTCCTGGGCCACTTTGATATTGTAGCGTTGCACGAGAATCGAAGGATTGTGGTTCAACGCATAGTTCCTGCCCTCTTCGTAACTGCCGGGCAGCGAAAGTGCGAGATCGGGAATCTCGAAAGCTTCGGGATCGACTTTCTCTCCGTAGAAATACTTGAACTGAAAGAGGGCATCGCTGAGATTGTTCCGCTGGACCACCTCGTTCGAACGTGCCAGCGCCAGTGAGGCGGCCGCCTTCTCCATCTCCGATTTGGTCGTCAATCCGCCCTGGTAGAGCTTGTTGACCTTGTTGAAGATCTCTTCGTTGATGCGTATATTCTCTTCGGCGATTTTTAGCAGTTCCCTGTTTTTCACCACTTCCAGGTAGTAGTTCACCAAGCGGTACCCGGTGTCGTCGACCACCTCGATGTAATTGTAGGCTGCGGCGAGAACACGCGCTTGCTGGGTGTTTATCTGATGGGTCGTACTCCAGCCGTTGAAAATATTTTGCGTCAACAGAAGGGAATTTTCGTAAATCCTGTAATCGTTCCAGTCATGATCGGTGTAGAGGTTTTTTCCCCACTCGCGTCCGACACCGCCGTAATAGTCGAGTTTCGGCAGCCATCCGCTCTTTGCGATCGTGACATCTTCACGCGTCGCATTGTAGTTTTTAAGCCGCTCCTGGATCAGGGGATTTGTCTGCAGTATATGCAGCATCGCTTCCTGCAGATTGAGCGCAAAAAGCGGATGGACCGACAGCAGAGCCATCAACACCCCGATTTTCGATAATATTCTCATGAAAATTCACTCCTTCGTTCGCGCATTTTCGCCTTTTTTTGAAAAAAATTATAGCACATATCGATTCTTTTCAATTATGTTGCAATATAATATTTACTCACGGTATCCATTGTATGCCAACAGTGCCGGAATTATATATCGGCAAAAACATCGCCCGATTATAGCTTGACCTCTCTCCCGATGGAAAAGTTGACAATCTTTTTGCTGCCGAAGGTCGTTTTGGCGAATTTTATCTTTCAAACAAGGCGCCAAAATTTTTTTTGGATATTTTAAAGCAATCCCCCCCAATGCGACAAAAAGAACGGGGGATGTAACAACAAGGCCTACTTTTACTCACCCCACCCAATATGCACTCCTTTTTTAAAGAACATGGAGCTACAGCAGTGTGGCAAGTGAACCGATGGAGGTCATTTTGGGCCCCGGGTTTGAACCGAGTATATTGGCGTATGTCAAGGCTTCATGACCCCCATAGCTCCCGTGGTCGATGGCGATATCCATGATCATGTTGGTGGGCATGTTGTTCATCACCGCGCTCATGATTGCGAAAATGAAACCGGGCCTTCGTTGGCGAAAAAAGCGGCCACCAACGCCCCCAATATCATATTGACGAACATCAACGGGCCGCTGCCGCCCACTCGAAAAAGCCGATCTCGTCCAGCACCATCGAAAGCAAAATGATGCCGATGAGCGCCAGCATGGCGTCCCAGACGATCGCCGTCACCGCCACCACGTCGTGCCAGGAGACGGCCCCCAGCAGCAACGCAGCCACGGCATCCAGCACCGCCGTCGTGCCTATCTGAAGGCCTTTTGGCTGCCAGATGACAAGAATTAGTGTCACCAAAAAGAGAGCCAGTGCCAGAATCATGCGAGCATCACGTTGAAAAGATAACCGATGGCCATGATCCCCACCGCAACGGTGCTAAAAAAGATCGCGATCAGTTTCATGGAGAGAATCTTTTTCAAAATCATCGCCTCCGGCAAACTCAATGCCGTAATGGCCATCATGAACGAAAGTGCCGTCCCCATGAGCATCCCTTTTTGTGTCAGCACTTCGATCAGGGGCATGACACCGGCGGCGTTGGAGTACATCGGCACACCCAGGATCGTCGCCAGCGGTACGCTATACCAGGCGTCGCCACCGGCGTATCTGACGATGAGATCAGCGGGAACGTACCCATGAATCCAGGCACCGATACCCACCCCTGCCAGCACGTAAAGTCCTACTTTTTTCAAAATATCCAGCGTATAGGCCCACGCCTCTTTCAACCGTTTGGCGACAGGTATTTCGACTGTTTCGATCGTGTGTGGTTTCATGGGCGGGGGCTTGATGAGTACCTCCTCTTCCAGGTCGAGGCGGTCGATGACGAGTCCGGCGACGATAGCCACCAGCAGCCCGAAGCCGATATAGAGCGCCGTCACTTGCCATCCGAACAGCGTAAAAAGCATGGCAATGGCGATTTCGTTGTTCATCGGTGCGCTGACGAGGTAGCTGAAGGTCACGCCCAACGGGATACGCGCCTGCAGGAAACCCAGAAAAAGCGGAATCGCCGAACAGGTGCAAAAGGGGGTAATGATACCAAACAGCGCCGCTGTGACATAGCCCACTATCTGGTGTTTGTCGGCCAGCCAGTCGCGCACTTTCTCCACGGGAAAGTAGCTGCGCACGAAGGTCACGAGAAAGATGATGACAGTAAGAAGCAGCAAAATCTTGACCGTATCGAAAAGAAAGAAATCGAGCGCACTTCCCGCGGCGGAGTTGGGGTCGAGCCCCAGTGTGCCGTAGACGAAACCGTCGACGATCTTCTGCCACCACCCGAACACTTATACCCTTTTGCAGTAAAGGTCGATCAACTGACGGATCTCTTTGGAACAGCAGCGGCCATTGGGATTTTTTTCGGCACATTCATGACCGCTGCAAGCGCCGGTTTTTTCCTTGATCGCCTTCAGATCCGTCGCCCCGTTTCGGATGGCTTCGACGATGCTTTTTTTGTCCACTTCGATACAGTAACAGATCAAGTCGTCGTCATCGAGCGTCGTGGCATCATCAAAACATTTGATTTTCGTAAAG
Organism: Hydrogenimonas urashimensis; assembly: GCF_016593255.1. Classification (NCBI taxonomy): domain Bacteria; kingdom Pseudomonadati; phylum Campylobacterota; class Epsilonproteobacteria; order Campylobacterales; family Hydrogenimonadaceae; genus Hydrogenimonas; species Hydrogenimonas urashimensis. The sequence continues at coordinate 872,211 of NZ_AP023212.1, forward strand.
AAACGCATCATCCGGCCTTTTGGATCAGCTGGGCGATCTCGTCGGGCGAGAGCACCTTGCCGACACTGACGACCTGCCCATCGATCACCAGGCCCGGCGTAGTCATGACCCCATACTGCATGATCTCGGTGATATCCTCCACCTTTTTCAATTCCGCGAATTTCCCCACTTTTCCCAATGCCGCCATGACATTCTGCTCCAACGTTTTGCATTTGGCGCAACCGGTTCCAAGTATTTCGATCTTCATTCATTTCCTCCATTCAGTTCTTTTTCGATGATGGGCAAAAGGTCGTTTTTGATCTTCTCTTTCGTTTCGACGAAAGCGTCATAGGGTTGGCCGTCGGGGTCTTCGAATCCCACATGGATCGTTTTGACGCCGCCCGGGAAGACAGGGCAGCTCTCTTTGGCATCGTCACAGACGGTCACCACCAGATTGAAGGGGCCCTCTTTCATCGCTTCGTCGATCGTTTTGGAGTGGTAGCGCTCGTCCCACGCCCCTTCCTCCTCCAACACCCGCTTCGCATCGGGGTTGACCCGGCCGCTGGGGCGGCTGCCGGCACTGAAGGCTTCGATCCCCTTCGTTTGAAGGGTTTTGTTCACCAGCGCTTCGGCGATGATAGAGCGGCAGCTGTTGCCGGTACACAGAATCAGCACTTTTTTCATGCGTTGCATACCTTTCGGTTTTTCGGAATTTCAAGTGGTAGCGAACGAATCTTTTCCAGCGCTGCCCTGTGAAAGGTCCCGGGATTTGGATGAATCGCGTAATAGACCCACCTTCCCCTTCGCTCGGATGTCAAAAATCCCGCCTCTTTCAAAATTTTCAAATGGCGCGAGAGCCTGGATTGGAGCATTTTGAAAGCCTCTTCCAGTTCACAGACGCAGAGCGGACCATACCTGTCGATATACTTGAGCAGCCGGATGCGCGTTTCGTCATAGAGTGCCCCTGCGGCTTTGAGAAAATTTTCGGTTCCCTTCTCCATCGCTTCTCCTTGACGCGAAAGTATATCATTGTTTTTACTACATATCAAAATATATTGATATATTTACTATCTGTTTTTCATTAAATTTTCTGTCTACAGCAAAATTGCCGGCAAATCCGCTACCGAATCGATGACAGCGTCGGGTTTGACACCCCCTTCCAGGTCGGAAGGCCGGAACTTGCCCGTGCGTACCAATACGGCACGTATGCCCGCACGCTGCGCCCCGGCGATGTCGCTTTCGATGTCGTCGCCAACCATCACCGCTTCTTCGGGGGCAACCCCCATGGAGCGAAGAGCCTGGCGGAAAAATTCGGGGCTCGGTTTGCCGACGACCGTCGCCTCCACGCCGGCGGCATACTCCAACGCAGTAACGAAACCGCCGGCATCCAGCGAAAGTTCGCCATCGGCATCTTTGAAATATCGATTTTTCGCCGCGGCGATCAACCTGGCGCCGTTCATCAATGTCCGAAATGCCCGGTTCATGCGCGGGTAGTTGAAGTTTTCTCCCGCGTCCCCCACCACCACAAAAGGCGAAGCGGTGTCGATGCAGTGAAGGCTGCCGAAATACTTCTCCGCCTCCTCGGTCAATATCGTCACCGCCTTGCCGCCGGCCTCCTCCACGATCTGCCGGGCGGCGGCAAGCGCCGTGAAGAGTTGCGATGGCTCGACCTCAAATCCCATTTTTGTCAGTTTCGCATGGATCGTCCCGGGCGGTCTGCGCGTGGAATTGGTCACGAAACGCATGGCGTAACGCCCCTGCAGCGAAGCGATCGCTTCAAGGGCACCGGAAACAGGCTGTTCGCCTACATAGAGCACGCCGCCAATATCCAACAGGATTCCTTTGACATTTTCCATACCATCTCCCTTGTTTTGGCATCATTGCTCTATTCTAACATGGAAGATATCCCATTTCATCCTTTTTCGAGAAAAAAGACAACCTAACCATCCTGCCAAACCATCAAACCATATAGGAAACGGTTTTCTTTTTAGTGGGTCTCACCCTCGACTATCCGTCTGTTGCAAGCTTCAATTATTGGGGTGATAATAGAAAATTTACCGTGTTCACAAACATGGTTGATCAAAAAATAAACAATTGATCAACATTTTGATTAATTTTTAAACAATTTTTGACGATAAATTATAATCATTTCATCGCCTTCCTTGATTTTGGTCAAAAGAAACCGAAAAGGTGTTTTTCTATACTTCCCCTGAATTTTCAAAGTTTTGGCAAGGAGTAAAGGATGTTTCAGACATCATTGGAGCTGCTCAAGTTTCACTGGGCGGCCTATTCGATCTATGCGCTGCTGATCATTTCGGTCATCGCGTGGTTCGGTTACAACCTGACCCGCAAGGAGAAGGTCAAGTCGATCGTTCGGATCCCCTTTTACGGCTACATCGCCTTTCTCGTCGCCGGCGGGGTCGGGCACCATATCTTCACCTACAACGCCATCCCCTGGGTGGCTGAAGATATCATGCGCCACGAAATCACCCCCGACCGCGACTACGAAATAGAGATCGCCAAGCACAAGTGGAAGCTTCCCGAAGAGCAGATGGTCGCCAACATGGGCGAAAAGGTGCGTTTCAACGTCCACAGCCACGACCTTACCTACGGATTCGGCCTCTTTCGAAAAGACGGCACGATGGTGATGCAGATGCAGGTGGTCCCCAAGCACGACAACGACATCGTCTGGACCTTCCACGAGTGCGGCAAATTCGACCTCACCTCCACCGAGTACGCCGGCCCCGGCCAGTACGACAAAGAGACAGGCGAAGACAAGATGTTCGTCAAAGACGCCCTCATCGTCAACTGTAACGACAAATTCGCGAGCAGATAAGGAGCCACAATATGGAAAACGTAGCGAAAAAACCCTTTTTGGAGCAGTTGATCCACGGGACCAACTTCGATGCCGACAGCCTTAGCGCCCTGCAGAAGGTCACCCTGCGGGCGGTGGTGATGAGTTTTCTCTTCTTCGGCCTCGTTGCGATCGAAGGGATGATCATGCGGATGGTGCAGACCGGCCCCATCAACCCTCTGCCCGAGATGTTCAACCATCCCGACCACTACTTCTCCATCATGACGGTGCATCCCATCGTCGGTATCTTCGGCTCGACCTATCAGCTGGTCTTCGCCGCCTTCATGTTCCTGGTGCCCTACCTGACGAAAAAGCCGCTCTACAGCGTCAAACTGGCCAACTTCGTCTGGCTCTGCATCACGATCGGTACGGCGATGGCGTGGATCGCCGGCTTCATCTGGCAGTATGCGCCGCTCTATACACTCTACTGGCCGCTGCCCGCCGACTTCGAGCAGTTCAGCGTCATCGGTGCCTTCGTCTTCGTTATCGGCGTCGCGCTCATCATGATCGGCACCATCGGCTTCATCTACAACATCTACGCCACCATTTTCGCCCGAACCGGTGTGCACAAGAACAAGACGACCAAAGAGCTTCTGATTTCGGGCTTCGGTATTGATGGGTTGATGAACCTCATCCATAAACTGATGGGCAAGCCGCCTTACTCCAAGGAGCCGGCACTCAGCCTGCCTGTCGTCGCCATCTTCCGCGGCACCGTCGACACCTTCCTCGACGCCATCGTCATTCTGGGAGCCGGCATCCTGGTGCTGGTCTACATCGTCGCCCATGCCGGCGGTTTGTCGTGGGATGTCCACGCCGTCGACTCGCTGCTTTATAAAAACTACTTCTGGTGGGGACTCGACCTGGTCGCCGACGGCCTGGTGCTCATCTACGTCGCCGGCTCGTGGTACCTGCTGGCCACCATCATCACCGGCCAGAAGCTCTTCATGGAAAACGTCGCCCGCGCCGCGTTGTTGCTGGAACTCTTCGTCAGCTGGATGGTCTGGAGCCACCACCTGCTGGCCGACCAGCCGCAGCCCGAGATGATGAAGCTCATTTCAGGCGAAATGGTCACCGCCTTCGAACTGCTCACCCAGGGGCTGGCCCTATTCATCACGCTGGTGACACTCTGGAAGGCGCGTCCGCTGAAAATGAGCCCCGAGCTGGCCTACCTGCTGGGCGGACTGGTCGGCTTCGGCCTCGCCGTACCTGCCGGCATCATCCAGGCCGACATGGGCCTCAACCGCGTGTTACACAACACCCAGTGGATCAGCTTCGCGCATTTTCACATCGCGCTGATCGTGGGGCTTTACATGACGCTCTACAGCGCCCTTTACGTCCTGTGGCCGCTGGTGACCAACAACACCAAGCTCTTTAGCAAAAAGCTGACCTGGGCGCACTTCTGGCTCTACCTCATCGGCGGTATCGGCATGGGCGCCTTCGCCGGAATGGCAGGACTTGACGGCATGCTGCGACGCCACCTCTACGTCGACGGAGAGTTCCATGGCTGGATGATCCTGGCGGCCATTTTCGGCACGATGGTACTGATCGCATGGTTCCTCTTTTTGTACAACATCGTCATGAGCGTCGGCCTCAAGGGGCTCATCGGCATCTTCAAACCGGCCAACAACGACATCGCCACCTTCGGCATCGAAGAGGAGCCCGAACCAGCTCCCGCCGCCGTCAAGGCGTGACGGTCCGTGCGCCTGGCGCACGAACCGCGGAGAACAGGGAATAGGGAACAGGAAACAGTGAACGGATGGAGGCGCAAAGCGCCTCTCCCAATAACCAATATACCAATAACCCAATAACAAGGACCATATTGACCAACCTCGACCGCGTCGCCCGTGAAATCAAAGATGTCGGGCTCTACGACCTCATCTTGCAGGATGTCCAGAAGATCGCGGGGACTTCCCGCCCCACGGTGGAGCAGATCAAGGCGATTCTGCAGAGCCACCCCGACATCCTGCGCGATTACAAGCAGACCAACGTCGAATACAACCTCAGCAACATCCACCTCAAACCGATTCCCACCGAGGAACTGAGCGGTGCGTGCCTGAAGGAGGCGAAGCGATTCAACGAAAACCTCGAAACGCTCAAGGCCATCGAAAAGTATACCCTCGACTTCGAACACTCTTCGACGCTGGTCATCATCTTTTCGGTGGAGTTTTTCGTCCTCTTTTCGGTGCAGTACTTCATCGTGTTGCTCAATCTCAAAGCCTACCAGTGGTACATCTACGGGCTCTTCGCCCTCTCCATCGTCGCGGCGTGGTGGTACGCCAGCAAGGAGCGCAAAAAGTACGCCCGCGAAAACGCCCGCTTCGAGCGGCTTTACGACGAGACCCTGGCCATCCTGGAGGAGCTGGAGGCGAAAGGATGCGTCGAAAAAGAGAGGCTTTGGATCATGGAGAGTGACGAGCATGTCTGAACCCTCCTCCATCCATGTTTCCATGACGTGGGACGAAGCGACCTTCCTCGAAGGGGCGAAGATCGCCTACGACGTCGACATGCGCCACTCCTGGCGACGCTACGCGGGGTGGTTTTTCATCGCCCTGACGCAGTTTGGCGTCGTGGGTGCCATCCGCCACCAGGCCATCGGGTTGCTGCTTGTCTCGACCCTGCTGGTCATCTACTGGTACGGCCTGCGCTGGCCCCTGCGTCGGCGGATGCTGCGCCGCTTCTTCCGCTCCCATCCCGACGCCGGCAAAACACTGGAGATCTCCCTTTTAAAAGAGGGAGTCTGCGTCAAAGAGGGGTGCATCCCCTGGAACCGCTTCCTGCGGGCGATTCTCTCCCCCAAAGGGTACCTGCTGCAGCTGGATGACGGTACGTTCCTCTACCTGCCCAGACGCATTTTCCCCGACAGCGACACACGCAACGCCTTCGTCGCCGAAATAAGAGAGAAAATTTCATCTATCGTCAAAATCGACACATAACCCAACACAACAAGGAGTGACCATCATGAAAAAACATTTCGTTATCGCCGTATACGACAAACCCGAAAAAGCGAAAGAGGTTGTCCATCACCTGCTCGATGCGGGTGTCGACAAGCGGACCATCTCTCTCGTCTCCCGAAGCAACGAAGATGAAGCCGAGAAGATCGAAATCGAAAAGGTCGACAGCGATGTCAAAGTGTGGGGTACCCAGGGCGCGCTCTGGGGCGGCCTGATCGGTGCGCTGATGGGGGGCGCCTTCTTCATCGTTCCCGGATTCGGTCCCATCGTCGGCGTCGGGCCCGTTACCGCCGCATTGGCGGGGCTGCTGGGCGGTGCCATGACCGGCGCCGCGGTTCTGGGACTCAGTGACGCCCTCGTCGAATGGGGAATGGGTGAAATCGAGGCCAAACGGTACGAGGAGCTGGTGGAGAAGGGAAAGGTACTGGTCATCGTCCACGGCAAAGAAGAGGCCGTCGCCAAAGCCGAGACCCTGCTACAGTCCACCGGTGCGGAAAAGGTGGAGGTGCATTGACTTTTTTAACTCTCCAATGCGGAGACCCAACCTCCGCTTTGGCATACTTTTCCCACTTTGCCTTCATTCCTAAATCAAGGATCAGTTTCATCGTTTTGGCAGTAGGTCGATTCTTCCGGAAGGAGCTCCTGCGAGTGAGATGGAGATTGCCGTTCCTTTGAAAGCCATCCAGAAGAGAGCATTATCGGTATCCAATGTTTTGAAGTCGAGATTGCAGCAGCCTACTGACCCGATGAAATCTGCCAGATTGCACCGTTTGATTTACAAACTGATGTTACAATATACGCAATAAACGGAATGGATAGATAGACGGGATGATATGGGAAAAATGTTGATACGTTTTTTGATCGACGAGTGGCTGCTTCTGGTTTCACTGGCGGGTTTGGCGGCCACCTCGCTCTACCTGAAAAGTTGGCCTCTCTATACCGAAAAGGAGATGGAGCCGATCTTTCTTCTGTTTGCCCTCTTCGTCGTCGTCAAGGGGATCGAAAACAGCCAACTTCTCGGTATGATCGCCAAAGTGTTGGAAAAAAGGGGACGCATCCCTCTGCTGTTGGTCTTAGTCACGTTCGTGCTCTCCATGTTCGTCACGATCGACGTGACGCTTGTGACGGTTCTGCCCATCGTTATGGCGATGAATATCCGTGAAAAAGAGAATCTCGTCATCCTCGTCGCGCTGACGGCCCACGCGGGTGCGGCGCTCACCCCTTTCGGAACGCCCCAGAATATCTTCATTTTCAGCTATTACGAACTCCAGACCATACCCTTCATCCAGACCATCGCGCCTTTCTCCTTCGGAATGCTTCTGCTCTTTGCCATAGCGGCCCTCTTCCTCAAAAACCGTCCCAACTCCGGCTCGAAACGTAAAAAGAGGCCCATAAGTCAGCCATTGGCACTGATCTATGGCGTCCTTCTGCTTATCGTCGTACTCTGTGTCCTTCGGATCTTGCCGACCGGCACGGCACTGCTGGCGCTCGTTTTCGCTCTCTTTTTCGACCGAAAAAGCCTGAAAGTCGATTACGCCCTTCTTTTGACTTTCATCGCGTTTTTGGGGCTTACCACCAATATCCAGGCGATGATCGGCGCATCGCTGGAACATCCGATGCATATCTTTATCCTCTCCAGCCTTATGAGCCAGGTCATCAGCAACGTGCCCACGACCCTGCTGATGGAAAAGTTCACGAGCAACTGGCAGGCGCTGCTGTGGGGGACCAACGTCGGCGGTTTCGGTACCCTCGTCGCGGCGTTGGCCAATCTCATCACCTACCGCATCTATGTCGCCGGTGCCGAAGCGGGAAAGAGTCTCTCTTTTGTACGAAAATTCGTCGGGGCGGGGTTTGTCGCTTTCTTCGCGGGGTATGCAATTTTCTATCTTTTCTATTAGATGTTAGACTGACCTACCAGCCCAACTGAAGCAGCATCGAGAAAAAATAGATCATGTATGTCAATGCAAAATCATCTATCGTTTTTTAACAAGGTGGAAATACCCCGGTCGAAAAAAACCCTTTCGGAAGGCTACCTTTTTGAATGTTCAACTCCAACAGAATGAAGCGAAATTGATCATCACAACTTTTTGTTCCACGGCTGCGCGTTGCAACGTGATATTCAAACGATGCGTAACTTCATGCCATTCACCAAAGAGAGGTTTCATGGTGCCATGTGACCGCCTGTAATATCTTTGCCTAAATAAACGAGAGCTATCTACCCGGTTTCAACGACCAACTCCTTGCTGTCATTCCGCCGATATTCCGGCTGCAGCGTGACATGGGCGATGTGGAACTTCTCTTTCAGCAACCGTTCCACCCGTTCGATGGTTCGGGTCACCTCTTTGAGGTGCAAATTGCTCGAAAAATCGAGGTGCGCTTCCAGAAACACATCGTGGTCGTCCAATCGCCAGATGTGGATATGGTGGATGTTTTCGATGCCCGGCATTTTTTCGACCGCTTCGGCCACTTTTTCCAAATCAAGCCCTTCGGGGGCAAACTGCATCAAAATCGCCACCGCCTCTTTGGCAATATCGAAGGAAGCGTAGATGAGATAGAAGGCGATCATCATCGATACCAGCGGGTCGACCCAGAAAAGCTGCCACCGGTACATCAGCATCCCGCCTGCGACGACGGCGACCGAGGTCATCACGTCGGTTAGAAGGTGCAAATAAGCCGCCTTGATATTCATGTTGCCATGAGCGTCGTTTTTGATAAGCAGCACGCTGGCGGCGTTGAGCACGATACTGAGCATCCCCAGTCCGATGACCCAGCCCGATTTGATCGTCTCGGGATGGATGAACTTGTGGAACGCTTCGATGATGAGGAAAAAGGCGATGCCGATAAGCACAGAAGCGTTGAAGAGCGCCGCGATGATCTCGGCACGCCGGAAGCCGAAGGTATACCTCTCGCTCCCGGGTCTTGCGGCGATTCGGTGGGCGACCCAGGCCACCGCGAGCGCCAGTACGTCGCTGAAGTTGTGCATGGCATCACTCAAAAGCGAGAGCGATCCCGAGTAGAGTCCGCCCACGATTTGCGACAGGGTGATGATGACATTGAGCAAAATCGTGATGAAAAGATTGCGCCCCATGCTATCGTGGTGGTGATGGTGTGCCATAGGTTTACCTTTGCAGCATCTTTTCAAAGAGTACACTCAGGGTTTCGGCCGACACAAGCCCTTCGGCCAGAATCTCATGGCCAAGCGTCAGTGTCGGGTCTTTCGAGACTCCGGCTTCGAGGGATTTTTCCACATCCTTTTCGTACCGAATGCGAAGCCGCAACGGCAGATGTTTCACGGCGCATACGAGCCGCTTGGAGAGCTTCACCCGCTCCCTGTCGCTGCCGTGGATCGTCACGGAAAAGAGCGGCCATTCGGGATGGTCCGCATTCAGCACTTCACCTTCAGCCAGAGGATAGCAATATTCCAGTGCCATCTTATTCCTCGATAAACTCTTCGATCTCTTCGATCGGATTGCTCTTTTTGTTGCGTGGGTCGGTCGCATAGGCATAGAGCGGTACGTAGATCAGTGTCAGCAGCGTACCGATCAAAAGACCTCCGACAGCCACGTCGGCCAGCGGGCTCAGACGCTCCAGGCCCACCGCCTGCTCCAGCGCGATCGGGATCATACCCGCGATCGTACCGAACGCCGTCATCATGACGGGGCGGAAACGCACGCGAACACTCTGGATAGCCGCATTAAACGGCCGCTGACCTTTTGCTTCGTACTCTTTGTAGAAGTCGATCAGCAAGACGGCGTTTTTGATGATGATGCCAAAGAGCAGCAGCACACCCACCATACTCGGCATACAGCTCGGTTTCTCAAAAAGCAGCATGCCCCATGCCGCGCCGATCATCGAAAGGGGAAGCACGACGATCATGATGAGCGCCAGCCGTACCGACTGGTAGATCGCGATCAGCGTCATCGTCAGGATGATGACACCCAGCCCGATCGCTTTGATCATCCGCTTGAAACTGTCGTTGAGCTGCGCTATATCCCCCTCCTGGGTCACGACGAAGCCGGTAGTGTCGATCGTTTTGAGCAGTTTCTCGCTATCTTCGGTGATGTGCGTCACCGGCCGCTTGGCACGGTAGCCGCTGGCATCGACGCTGTAGAGCATCTTGTCGCGCTCGATCTTGGCCGGAGTGAGCTGCAGATGGATGTCGGCCAGCTCTTCGAGCGGTATTTCACCGAACTTCGTCTGGATCGGGAGCAGCCGCACCGTCTGGATGTTTTTGGCGAATTTGCCTTTCAGATAGAGCCGCATGAACTGCGTATTCATCGAAGCCAGGTCGGCACCAAGTGCTACGATCTGCCCTTTTTCCGGCATCTGCTGCGCTATCTGGTAGGGCGTGACGCCATAACTGAGCGCTTTGTTGACATCGATGTCCACCGCGATCTCGGCGAAGTCGTTGTCCCAGCTTTGCGAGAGGGAGGTCAGACCCTTGATGCTCTTCATCGCATCGACGATTTCACGCGCCTTTTGGGGCAGCTGGTCGTAGTTGGGCGATTTGATCCGCACATCCAGCGGCGCCTTGATCGTCGAAAGCGCCGTCGCGCCGAAATCGAAGACGTCGTTTCGCTTCACACCCGGCAGCTTGGCCAGATGGTCGCGTATTTCGTCTTCGAGCTGCCAGATGCTCTTCTTTCGCTCGAAACGGTTGACGGCGTTGATCGTCACCGTCGCCTCGGCGGGCAGGTTTCCGCTTCCAAGGCTCAGTACGCCGGGTTCGGAGCCGAAGGCCACCGAACTCATGCGCACCCACGGCTGGCCGTGCAGCCAGGCCAGAAACGGTTTGAGTTTCTTTTCGGCGCTCTCCACCGTTTCGTTGGAGCTGAAGAGAATCTGCGCCTTGATGATACCCGTATCCATCGGCGGCATCACGTCCTTTCCGATGAGCGGCAGGATATTTTTGACGCTCAGTACGAGCGTCAGAACCACCGCGGCGGTCAGTGCCATGCGCCTGAGCGCCCACCATTTGCCGTTGGAAAATTTCAACACGCCGATATAGGGCCCGACCAGAAGCCCGATCGTGTGCTGATAGAGCCATTCGAACCACTTTTCGACCTTCGTCTTGCCGGTGCCGTTTCTGTAGAGCCACGCCGACAGCTTCGGAATGAAGGTGATCGAAAGGAAGTAACTCACCAGCAGTGCGATGATCAGCGTCGATATGAGCGGCCGGAAGATATGCTGCGGGAAGTCGCCCACAAACATCAGCGGGAACATGATCGCGATCGTCGCGATCGTGCCCGCGAAGACCGGCTTGATGACCTCTTTGGTCCCCTTCTCGATCGCCGTCTGCAGATCTTCGTGCTCCTCGTCGAGGTGCCGTTCGATGTTTTCGAGTACGACGACCGCATCGTCGGTGAGCATCCCCAAAGCCAGTATGATCGCCGTGTAGATGACGATATTGAGCTCACCTCCCATCAGCCAGATGATCGCCATCGTCGCGAAAAAGACCATCGGGATCGAAAGGCCCGCCGCGATGATCGCACGGAAATTTCCCAAAAAGATCAGAATGACGATCAACGTATAAACCACCGCGTCGCGAAGCGCTTCGAGCATGTTGGTGTTGGCCGTTTCAATCAGGTCGCGCTGGGTATCGGCGATAGAAAAATCGATGTTGGGATAGCGTTTTTGCAGTTTCGCCATCTCGGCCCGCGCCGCTTTGGAGACGCTAAGCACCGAACCGCCTGGCGATCGCTGGATAGAGAGGGCGATGGCCTCTTTTCCGTTTCCGAGATAGCCGCTCATACGCTTCTTGTAGCTCCAGGAGACATCGGCGATATCCCCCAGCCGGACATTGGGAAGGACCGGAAGGTTTTTGAGGCGCTCGACCTGGTCACGCTCGCCGTAGTAGGTGATGGTATAGAATCCGTTCTCGCTCTTTGTGAACCCCAAAGGAATGTCGTGGTTGGTCGCGCCGATCACCTGTGCCAGTTTGTCGAAATCGACGCCGTAGCGCTTGGCCTTGAACGGATCGACTTCGATACGAATGGCACTTTCGTATCCGCCGAAGACTTCGACATTGCCGATCGCAGGGTCACTGAGCAGATAGGGCTTGATGAAACTGTCGGCGATTTTGCGTATATCGCTCATCGAGAGCTGGTCGTTTTTCGGGCGCATCGCGATGACGTCAACAGGAAGCGTGAAGTCGCCGGCCGTGTAGATCGACGGATTGGCCGTGCGCGGAAGCTTCCCTTTGGCGATCGAGAGGGCGTTGGCCACGTCGACCGCCGCCGCTTCGAGTCCCTTTTCATACTCGAATTCCGCTTTCACGATCGAAAAGTTCGCCACGTTGACCGAGCTGATGTCACGCACCAGGCCCAGACGTGAAATCTCTTCCTCGATCGGCTTGGAGACGGTATTGGCTGCTACCTGCGCCGTCGCACCCGGTACCTGGGTGATAACCACGACCTGCGGACGGTTGGCGTCGGGAAAGAGGTTTTTGGGCAGCGTCACGAGCGCGATGATGCCCATGATAAAAAAGGCCGCGATGATGCTGTAGAGCATATAGGGCCGTTTGTAGAAATAGTCAAACATATCGCTCCCCTTTTACTTGATCGTCTTGATCGCGACGCCGCTTAGAAGTTTGAGAAGAATGTCCGGTTTTTCGACGATGAGCCTTTTTCCCTCGATCGTCGTGTCCGTCACGACGACGCCCTCCTGACCGCGTGCTTTCACCCGTACCGGCATCGCTTTGGCGCGATCGCCTTCGACGGCGAGCACATAGGTTTTGCCTTCGCGATCGAGCAGTGCATCCATCGGAAGTTTGATCCCCTGCCCCCTATAGGTGACGACATCCACATCCACACGCTCTCCTGCCGTCAGCGTCGTCGCTTTCAGGTCTGCGCGGTACTCTTCGAGCCCGTTGAAGGTATGCATCAGATCGACGGTTTTGAGCAGTTTGCCCCGGTAGACGATCGCTTTGGGATGGATATCCCGAGGTGCTCTGACGATCAGGTAGACGCCGGTTTGCGCGTTGATCTGCATCAGCGGTTTGCCCGGCATCGCCATATCGCCGGCATTGGCGAAGGTTTTGCTGACCGTGCCGTCGACCGGGGAGACGATTTTGGCGTAACTGAGCAGATCGAGAATCTCTTTCCGGTTGGCTTCGAGGCTTTTTATCTTCGAAAGTGCCTCTTTCACCCCGGCTTCGGCCGCGGCGATCCTGCTCGCTTCGCTTTCGTACTGCTCCATGGACGCCCCCCTGACCTTCAGCAGCGTTTCGGTGCGTTTGTGGATCGCTTTGAGATTTTCAAGCGTCGCACGCCTCGCTTCGAGTCCCTTTTTCGCCGCTTCGATCTGCGCGTTGATACTCTCCAATTTCGCTTTCAGGTCGGTTGTATCGAGCTGTGCGACCGTTTCACCCCGCCTGACAGGATCCCCGGCATGCCTGATGGCGACGATACGGGCTGCGAGTTTGGAGGCGATCGTGGCACTGTTTTCGTTCTCCGCGATCGCGATATAGGGCAGTGTCAGCGTCACTTTCCCGGCTTTGGGTTCGATGGTATGGACCACCACCGCATACTCTTTGGCTGTCGGCATCGACGCCTCGGCCGCTCTTTTGTGCTTGATCGCTCGAATTCCCAGTACCACCAACAATACGACAACCGCCAGAATGATCGATATCTTGAGTGCCTTCTTCATCTTCTCTCCTTACTCCACAATAGTTTTCAGATCGTTGCCGTAGATGACGGCCAGCTGGGCCATCGTCTGCCACCGCTTCATTTGTGCTTCGAACACCTTGCTCTGGGCATCGAGCAGCCCCTCTTCGTAGCGAAGGTACTCCTCTTCGGTGAGACGGCCCGCCTGCAGCGCCACTTTGGCGTATTCGAGCAGCGATTCTCTTTTTTGGACACTCTTTTTGGCCAGTTCTATGGAACGGGTGTAGAGTTTCAGGGACGTTTTGAGTGCTTTGGTTTTGGCGAGAAGCTCCTGTCTCATTTTGGCCAGATGCAGTTTCTCTTTTTCAAGCGCGACCCTCGCACGTTCGATATCGGTGTAGGTGCCCTTTTCAAACAGCGGCATCGTGACACCGACCATGTAGTTGCCGTAGCTTCGGTGCACGTCGTCGGAAACATGGGTCGAAACAGATGGGGGAACGGTGTTGACAGCGTTTTGGCCATAGTTTTCGCTCCACACGGCGCTCAGTGATATCCTGGGGTAGAGCCTGCCGTAGCTCGCGTCGATTCCCTTCGCCTTGGCTTCCACCCCATACTCCAGCGGTTTGAGGGCGAAGATCTCTCCTTCCTGCACCCCCCGTTTTTGGGAAATCGGGGCGGGTTCATCCAACTCCAGTCCCGTCAGTGACGCAATGCGGCTGCGAAGGGATGCCTGCTTGATATCGATATCGTTCACGGCAATGTCAAGACGGTTAATCGACTCCTCCATCTTGTCCAGGGTCACACCGGGAGCGCGACCGCTTGTCACCTTGATACGGGTGTCTTCGAGCATCTTTTCGATAGAACGCTTTCGGGCCGCGAGCGCTTTTTTGAGAGATACAAGATAGCGCCAGGAAGCGTCGGAACCTAGCAGCAACGCTTCGTGTTCCAGCAGATTGAGCCGCTCTTTGGCTTTGGCGCTTTGAGCCATCGAACGGGCCTGGTCTGCGAGAGCGAAGAGCTCTTTGACGAAGATCGGCATCGAAAGCCTGCCCCCAAGCCGTTCGATCGTCGTAGCAAAGGGCAGTGGCTCCCCGTGCCCTGAAACTTTTATGGATTCCGCCGGCGACATCGGGCGAAGATTGGTTGGCGAATTGTAATGCTCATAGGTGGCAAAAAGCGATGCCCTCGGATAGAAGGCGTCTTTCACCTTCTGGGCCGACAGTTCGGCGTATTCGGAACTTTTCACATCCATCTGTGTGACGGGGTTTTTCTTAAGGGCATCGAAAAGCTCGGTCATCGTCGCCGCCTGCGACTGGGTCGCGAATCCTACCGCCACCGCCACGCTGATTGCGAACCGTCGTTTCATTCTTTATCCTTTTTCACTGATTTGATCACTTTATTGGCCAGTATCCGGGCCAGATCCGGCAGCGAAGGGTCGGGACTGACGGGGTGAAATCCCCGCACGTTCCGTGCGACACGGGCACGAATCGTGCGAGTGGTCTGGTGCATGATGAGCGTCGAGACGATCATCATCTGCACGACCATCGGATTTTCCATCGCGAAGACCCCTTCCTCGATCCCTTCGTTAAGGATTGCCGTTACCGTTCCCAGGGATTCGGAGAGAACCTTGGCCGCCCGGTCGCTCATCTGTTTGCCGTCGTCGGCAAATTCGTGGGCCAATATGGCGGCAAAACAGCGATGCTCCTGCAAAAAGGCGCCAAAGGCTTCGATATAGGCGCGAAGTTTCGCTTCGGCCCCTTCGCTTGCGGCGACGGCTTCTTTGACCGATTCGGCCAGCTTTTCGAGCCGAAAAAGCAGCACCGCTTCGTACAGAGCCGCTTTGTCTCTGAAGTGGTAGTAGATGGCAGGTTTGGTCACTCCCACTTCCGTGGCAATCTCCTCCAGCGACGCCCCTTCGAACCCCTTTTGGGAGAAATGCTGCGCCGCCACCCGAAGGATTTTCTCTTTTTTGCTTCCTTTCATACTTGTCCTTACTTACTGTTAAGTAACTATAACACGGGAGAGACCGGTTTGTCAAATATCCGAAACCGTTCACAATCCGTACACATAGTTGTGATACCATACGAACGCAATCACAAAAAAGGAGAAACAATGTTCAAAAGAGCACTCGCCATGATCGCTGCGGCATCAATCGCACTGACTGCCGCACAGGCCCAACCGGAAAATCCCCAGATGCAAGGACAAAAGCATATGCAGGGCAAAAAGAAGATGAGAGGCATGCACTCGGTCTTCCTGATTCAGCGCGGCCTGCCCCACTACTCGATGATTCTGATGAAAATGTGGGACAATCCGAAGCTGGCCCTCACGCCGGAACAGAAAACGAAACTCGAAGCGATTCGCACTCATACCATGACGCAGATCAAAGAGATCGCGCCGCAGGTCAAGCAGCTGCGCAAAAAAATCGTCCAGGAATCCAAAAGCGGTGCCAAACCCGAGACACTCGCAGCCAATGTCGACAAACTGGCAAGTCTTAAAGCCAAAGCCACAAAAGTTCAACTGCAATGCATTTATGACACACGACAGGTTCTTACGGCTGAACAACTCGAGTTCATTCACAAACATCTGAAACATAAAATGAAAAAACACAAACAAAAAAAGAGAGAGCATCAATAAGCTCCGATGAACCTTCCCCGCTTGTACGGCGGGGATTAACTCCCGTTTAACACTCCTTCGATAGACTGCTTCTCATGAAAAAAATCGTGATCGTTCTTGGTTTCATCGTTCTTGTGGTGATTTTGTTCCTCTCGCTGGCCGAAAAACCGCATCCAAAAATTGTTTTGTTGGGAAATATCGGACAAAAAGCGGTGGAAATCGTCCCCAATGCCTGGCAGTGCAGTGCGTGCAAAATGCCGATAACCTCGCAAAGGCATGCTGGCGAAGTGGTCACCGACGACGGAAAAACGTGGTTTTTCGACGATGTGGGATGTCTTGCCGGATGGCTGAGTGACAAACCCTTCAGAGAAAAAGCAGTGGTCTGGGTCCATACACTCGATACGAAGCGATGGATCGATGGAAGAAAAGCGTGGTACAGCGTCTTGGAAAACACCCCGATGGGATACGGTTTTAGTGCCTATGAAAAACAAGGACCCGACAGAATCGATTTTGCGACGATGTGCGGACGGATGGCGAGGGGAGAGAACCTGACTGACAGAGAATATGCCCGAAAACTTTTGAAAGAGAGGCGGCATGGAAGCCGTTAATTTCCTCTCGATCGCTACGATCGCCTTTCTGGGAAGTTTCGGCCACTGCATCGGCATGTGCGGCGGCATCGTCCTGGCCTATACGGGCACCAAGGTCCATCCCCAATGGAACGCCGTCCACCAATCCACCGCCCATCTGCTCTATTCGCTCGGCCGTGTCACCACCTACACGGTGATGGGGGCGCTGTTTGGCTATCTGGGCAGTGTGGCGACCTTCAGCGGCTACACGGTCGCGGCCCTCTTCATCTTCGCGGGTGGCGTGATGATTCTAACCGGACTCTCCATCATGGGGAAGGTGAAATTTCTCACTCTCATCGAACATTCGCTGATGAAAAGCCATTGGTACCAGAAGAGTTTCCGCGCCATCATGCACGACAGAAGCCTTTTTAGCTTCTATCTGCTCGGCATGCTTAACGGCCTGCTTCCCTGTGGCTTCGTCTACTTCTTCGCCGTCACCGCCGCCAGCACGATGAGCCCGTTCTGGGGCGCGGTGGTGATGCTGGTTTTCGGCCTAAGCACCGTTCCGGCCCTCTTTTCGCTCGGTTTTTTCACCGGAATGATGCAAAAAGGCAGCCTGCGCAAAACGATGGTCACCCTCGCCTCCGTCGCCGTCATTGTCTATGGCCTCTTCATGATCGCCGATGCCGTGAAATTCATCCGGCACCCCGAACGAAGCCTTTTGCACTGCTGCGATTGAAAGTGGATAATGTATAGCGAAATATTTACTTTGCTCGTTTGGTAGGTAGTTGGAAAGTAGCCCCTTGCGGGGCTATAGTTTAGTTCAGATCGGGTTTGGGAGTTTTGTTCGTGCTGGCAGGAAGCATCGGGTAGCGGACATAGGGTTTCTTGCCTGTCAGCGCGCCGAAGAAGGTTTCGATCTTTTCGGCCTCTTTGTCGCTGATCTTCACGCCAAGCTGCGTCTCGCCCATGATCTTGATCGCCTCTTTGATGTCCCACACCGCACCGTTGTGGAAATAGGGGCGTGTTTCAAGGATGTTTCGCAGGGTCGGTACTTTGACCATACCGTTTTTGTCACCCTTGAAATCGCCGACATTGGCGTATTTGTATTTTCCGACGGCAGGGAACGGCTGCATGCTTCCGCCAAGCGCCACGCCGTTGTGGCAGCTTGCACACCCTTTGTCGATGAAGAGTTTCAGGCCCTCTTTCTCCTCTTTGCTTAGCGCTCTGTCGCACCCCTGCAGATATTTGTCATAGCGTGAAGGGGTCACCAGCGTGCGCTCGAAAGCGCCGATCACGTCCGCCACATCTTTGAAGGTCGGTTTCATCTTCGGATTGTGGTAGGCTCGTTTGAACGCCTTGACATATTCTGGGATAGAATTGACCACGTCGGTGACATGCTGTTTGGTCGCGGCCATTTCGGGAGAAGCCTGCATCGGTCCTTGGGCCTGGTCTTCCAGGTCGGGGCTGCGGCCGTCCCAAAATTGGCTTCCGGCGAAGACGGCGTTGTAGACCGTCGGCGAATTGAGGTGGTGCGGGTTGTGGCGCCACATATGACCCGTCGCCGCGTCGACACCGTCCACACCGCCGGTTGCCAGGTTGTGACAGGTGTTACAGCTGATCAAACCGCTCTTGCTGAGCCTGGGGTCGAAATAGAGTTTCTTACCCAGCTCCACCTTCTCGTCGGTGATCGGGTTTTTGGGGTTGTCGATCAGTTTCAAAAGTTCCGTTCTACTCTCCGGAATCGGTTTGAGACCGGCTTTTTTCGCCTTTGTCATCAACGCATCCGAAGCGACGGCACTGATACCCAAAGCCGCAACAACACTCAATGCTGCTGTTAATCTTTTCATCTTTTCTCCTCCTGAAATTTTATAAGAAATTATACACTATTGGATAATATTTTTCTCTTAAAGTAAATAATTTATTGTCGCTGTCTCAGCATAGATGTTCGCGCTTGAAATACTCTCTCGGCGCTTTGCACAGAGGGCACGCTTTGGGCGCTTTTTTGCCCCTGTGGACATGGCCGCACACTTCACAGACCCAGTATTCATCCTCGTCGCTGTCGAAGAACCCCTCCTCTTCGAGGCACTTTTTGAGCTCGGCGTATTCGCGCTCGTGCTCCACTTCGACTTTGGCGATCGCCTTGAGCAACCTAGCGATATCCTTGTGTCCCTCCTCTTCGGCGATTTTGGCGAAGTTGGGGTACATTTCGGTATGCTCGTAATGCTCCCCGGCCATGGCGATGTCGAGATTTTTGAGCGTTTCGTAGATCTCAATGCCGAACATCAGCTGGTTGTAGGCCTTGAATTCGGCTTTGGCGTGGTACTTTTCGTTCATCGCCGCCTCTTTGAAGTGTTCGGCGATGCGATGCCACCCCTCTTCCTGCGCCATCTCGGCAAAAAACTCGTATTTGTTTCGCGCCATCGATTCGCCGGCGAAGGCCTTCATCAGATTCACCGCCGTGAGGTTTTCGGTGGTGCAGACCATCTCTTCGCCGCAGCAGACCAGCGTACCGCCGCCGACTTTCTGGACTTCGACCTCGTTGCCGCATTTGTTGCATTTGTAGGTTTCATACTGTCTCATTGGATACTCCCTTTTATCTGTTCGACAAATTCGGAAATGTCTTCGTGCAGTGCCACAAGATCCTCTTCGTGCTCCACCTCGTCGGCAAGAATCTGGCTGACGATGTCGTAGGTGACGATATCCTTGTCTCTCGTCATCTCCGCCAATTGGCTGTAGACGCCGATCGCGCACTGCTCTCCTTTGATGGCATCCTCGAGAACACTGAGCACATCGAAATTTTCGGGTGCATCGTAACCGCAGTTGGTTTTTTCGAACCACTCTTTGGGATGCAGAATCGGCGTGCCGCCCAGCTGGATGATACGGTCAGCCACCATCCCCGCATGCCGCAGCTCGTCCGCAGCGTGCTGATCCAACTCGGCAATAGCCGCATCTTTCATGATCCCTTTGATCACTTTGCTTTCTATATAATACTGATAATAGGCCAGCCACTCATCCGCATAGGCTCTGTTAAGCATACGGATCACTTCAGCGATGTCGACACCTTTGATGATTGAATTGCCACGAGTTGCCATTTTGACTCCTTTTTTATTGGAAAATTTTTTTCCTAAGAAAATTATTGCGTAAAAAGTCTTAAAAGAAAATTATTTTCCACTCAGCACCTTCAGCGTTAACGGCCCTGTCAATATGTTTGATGTATAACTATAAAAAATAAAAGACTCTTTTTGGTAAAATGCCGACATTCTTATTGGGGGAAAATGATGAAAGGAACAGCCGAACTGCTCAAAGAGCATCAGCTCAAAGTGACGCCGCAGCGTCTGAAAATTGTCAAGATGCTTGAAGAGCATGGTCATATCAATATCGAAGAGATGTACCGTGAAATGCTCAAAGAGTTTCCAAGCGTTTCTCTGGCCACGATTTACAAAAACATCAACCAGATGATCGAGAGCGGACTCATTCAGGAGGTGAAGCTTCCGCAAACGAAATCGGTCTACGAACTGATCAAAGAGCCGCATCTGCATATGGTTTGCGACAGATGCCACAAAGTGGAAGATATCGTCATCGGTACCGAGAAAATCATAGAAGAAGCGGAAAAACTGAGCGGCTACAAAATTAAAGAGAGCTTCATCACCCTGCGTGGCATCTGTCCCGCGTGCCAGAAGAAGGTGTCCGAAGAGGCATGAGTGCCTCACGCTCTCGCCACGGCGGACATTTCGCCGTCTTCGTCCCACATATTCCCGCCTCTTTTGTACTGTCTCCCGTTATTCTGTTTTTTCCCTGCCGCTTCGAGTGGTAGGCATATTCGTCGGCCCGCTTGAATACCGATATCGCGTCGTCCCCCTCTTTAAAGAGCGTCACCCTAACGCTCAAGGTGATATGCAGCCCTTCCGCGAAGCCACGTCCCGCCACCTTCCTGCACAGCGCTTCGGCAAAGCGGACGGCTCCCTCGACCCCGTCGGTCTGAATCAGCATCGCGAACTCTTCACCTCCTATGCGAAAGAGTCTGTCGGTTCGCCGGCTATCCTCTTCAATGATTCGCGTCAGCTCCTGCAGCACTCTGTCGCCCGTGTCATGACCGTAACGGTCGTTTATCGTCTTGAAATCGTCGATATCGAAAACGATCAGGGCATAACGCTTTTTGTAGCGCTTGAACTCATAGAGCGCCTGCTCGAGCATCTTCGCGAAATAGCGGCGGTTGTAGGCACCGGTGAGGGCATCGCTGAAAGAGAGCGCTTCGAGCTCTTGATGTTTCCGTGCCACTCTGCTGCGGTACCCGTTCAGCGCCTCGGCCACCTGTACGAGCTCGTCGATCACGAAGCCTCGCGAATCGACATCTTCCTCTTTCACAATGGCCGTCGAAATACGCTCGAGACTCTCCGAGAAGAATTTTCTGAACAGAAAGAGCATGATCAGGACCATCGATAAAGCGGCGAAAATCTGGAATCCCAAACGCAAAAGTCTCTGGTGGTAGTGGGCGAACTGTGGATGAAGGTCCAACCGGCTCCGCAGGAGGATATACTCTTTGTTCAACGGTTCGTTGAAAAGATTCTCCGACACGGAGTAGACGACGGCCTCCTGCCGATTATCGTCGATTCTGTAACGCAGTTTCCGGCCATTGAAGAGTTGAGTGAGCACATCGCTTTTTTCATTCACGCTTTTGGGGTCGATACCGCCGATATCCTGAATGAAACGGTTTATGAACGAGCGTTTCTCCCGGGCGAGGCGTTCGAAAAATTGTCGTTTGTCGGCCATTTTACCATTGAGTGTCTTGATGAGCCCGTTGCTGAAAAGGATCACATCCAGCGATCTCAGATCCCGATGGCGCGACTTGAGCGTTTCGACCTCCTTTTTTATGCTATCTATCGGGAAATAACTGTGCGAAATCTGCACGAAAAACTTTTTCGATGTCGAAAGTGTCAGAAAATACCTGACAAACTCCTGCGTGATCGAATGGAGATAGGGGTGGGAAGCGTGATAGGGCATCTCGCCCGATTCGACGATGTCGAACACTTTCATCGCGATGTCGAACTTCTTGAAATCGAGCCCGATATCGGGTTTGAAGGAGGCGTTGACGATGACCCTGTTGCGATCGATCAAAAAAACCTCGTAAGTACCGAAAACGACATGGCGGTTCAACGCCTCTTTTATCGGGCCGATCGGTTTGTCGATCCTGTCGAAATAGGCTTTGGCCTCCATCAGCTTTTTTCGGTCCAGATCGGAGGTTTTGTTGAAAACGTAGTGTATCCTGTCGAAGTCGTTGGTGAAGTGCTCCTGCAGCGTAAAGGTTTTCGATTCGACGGCCCGCTTCAGTTGGGTGGTGAATTCGTTGTCGATGTTCCGGTACTCTTCGTACCCGGTCATCGCCACAAACAGAAGCAGAAGCGCTGCAATGGCGATATTCAGAGACTTTAAAGAGATGACCGCATGATTCACGACGGCTCCTGGCAGTTTTTAATGGATAACTGAGCCTGCACAATATACACCGCTATCCGCGGCATCAGCATCGCGCCCCATATCCTGTGGTTATTGTTTGACGGATGGTAATGTATATTGTGCAAGGTCAGTTAATAATAGTGGCGTTTGCCTTACATTTCATTGAAACTGTTTTATAGCGTATCGTTAATTTGATGATGGAGTATGTTTTGGAAAGCAAAAAACCCGGCATCACAGGCCGGGTTTTATTATGGAAATAGGGATAATAAGCTCGTTTGGAAGCCGGGAGGCTTACATCATGCCGCCCATGCCGCCCATGCCGCCCATATCGGGCATAGGTGCTGCCGGAGCCTTCTCTTCCTTGACTTCGCTAACAGTCGCTTCGGTCGTAAGAAGCAGGCTTGCAACGGAAGTGGCATTTTGCAGTGCGACACGCTCGACTTTGACCGGGTCGATGATTCCCGCTTCGAGCATATCCACATATTCGCCTGTGGCTGCGTTGAAGCCAACATTTTCATCCTCGGCACATGCAACATTGTTGGCTACGACACCCGCATCGAATCCGGCATTTTCGGCGATCTGCTTCAGCGGTGCCTTGATGGCGCGCAGAATGATATCCGCTCCGATCGCTTCGTCACCTTCGAGTTTCACATCGACTTTGTTCGCCGCACGGATGAGTGCTGCTCCACCACCGATGACGATACCCTCTTCCACTGCCGCTTTGGTCGCAGAAAGCGCATCGTCCACACGGTCTTTCTTCTCTTTCATCTCCGTTTCGGTCGCTGCACCGACTTTGATGACAGCCACACCGCCGCTCAGTTTCGCCAGACGCTCCTGAAGTTTTTCGCGATCATAGTCGCTTGTCGTTCCTTCGATCTGGATCTTGATCTCCTTGATGCGCGCCTCAACCGCCGCTTTGTCGCCTTTTCCGTCGACGATCGTCGTATTGTCCTTGTCGATGACGACACGTCCCGCCTGACCAAGATCGGCGACCGTCGCGCTCTCGAGCGTTCGGCCCACCTCTTCGCTGATGACGGTACCGCCGGTCAATATCGCGATATCCTGGAGCATCGCCTTGCGTCGGTCACCGAATCCCGGTGCTTTGACCGCCGCGATGTTGAGAATTCCACGCAGTTTGTTGACAACGAGTGTCGCCAGCGCTTCGCCCTCCACATCTTCCGCGACAATGAGCAGCGGCCGTCCGCTTTGCTGGATGCCTTCAAGCACCGGCAGGATGTCTTTGAGGTTGGTGATCTTTTTGTCGGTCAGAAGGATATACGGATTCTCGAGCACCGCTTCCATCTTTTCCGTATCGGTGATGAAGTAGGGGCTCAGATACCCGCGGTCAAACTGCATACCTTCGACCACTTCGAGTTCGTCGACGATACCTTTGGCCTCTTCGACTGTGATGACACCGTCTTTGCCGACTTTGTCCATCGCTTCGGCGATCAGATCACCGATTTTGGCATCGTTGTTAGCAGAAATGCTCGCGACCTGGGCGATCTCTTTTTTGTCTTTGACCTCTTTGGCGATTTTCTTGAGCTCTTCGATGATCGCCTCGGCTGCCTTGTCCATGCCGCGCTTCACTTCGATCGGGTTGGCGCCGGCCGTGATATTGCGAAGGCCCTCTTTGAAAATGCTGTAGGCCAGAACAGTCGCCGTCGTGGTACCGTCACCCGCTTCGTCCGCCGTTTTGCTGGCGACCTCTTTGACCAGTTGGGCACCCATATTCTCGACGGTGTCTTTGAGCTCGATCTCCCGGGCAACGCTTACGCCGTCTTTGGTGATGCTCGGCGCACCGAAGCTCTTTTGGATGAGAACGTTACGCCCACGCGGCCCCATCGTCACTTTGACCGCATCGGCCAGTTTCTTCACACCTTCGAAAAGTTCGTTGCGTGCACTGTCTGAAAAATGAATCTCTTTGGCTGCCATCTTTCACCCTCCTCTTATTTCAAAATTCCGAGAATATCGTCGCTGTTTAGTATCAGCAACTCTTTTCCGTCAATGGTGATCTCTGTACCACTGTATTTACCGAAAACGACTCTGTCGCCCACTTTGATGTGGCCCTCTTCCTCAACCTCCGGTCCGATTGCCAGTACTTTGGCCTCTTGCGGTTTCTCCTTCGCATTGTCGGGGATGATGATTCCCGAAGCAGTCTGCTGGGGTTCATCAACACGTTCTACCAGTACCCGATTGGCAAGTGGTTGGAAACTCATTGACGCTCCTTTCATGATTTGATTTTAGCAATTACTTTTTTAAAGTGCCGAAATTTTAACCCAATTTTTTTTCTTTGTCAAGATTTTCACCATATTGTTTAGCTAAATTACATTAAATTCTTTAGTCTATACTACTCAATTATAAATCACTATACCACTTTTGGCATTCCACACATCCTCTAATTCAACGTTTCATGATATAATTCATCAAATTTTGCTGTGACAAAGGATCGGGTCATGAAGTATCTCATCTCTCTTCTCGTTATTATCCTGCTGCTGGTCGGCGCGCTCTATGGAGTGCTCTTTACCTCTCCGGGCAACAATCTCCTCAAACCTGTCATCGAAAAGAAAATCGCCGCACAGGTACCGCTCCCCACTACACTGGAAACTTTCGTACTGCGGCCGGACCGTTTCGAAATTGCGCTCAAGATTGGCGAAGATACCCGCATCGAAGCCAAAGGCACGATGAATCTGATGGCACAGTCGGTCGACGCGACCTATCTTGTCGATATCAAGGAACTCGCCAATCTTCAGAAACTGATCGGTCAAAAGCTCAACGGGCCTTTCAAAACGAACGGTACAATCAAAGGGGATCAGAAGATGATGCATATCGATGGGGTAAGCGATGTGGCGGGCAGTGCCACCGACTACCACCTGGCTTTGAGAAATTTTTCGCCGGAAAACCTCAAGGCGAAAATCGCGCACCTGCATATCGACAGACTGCTGCATATGGTTAATCAGCCACAATACGCCGAAGGAGAGGTAGACATCGAAGCGGATATTCCGAGTCTTAATATGAAAAACCTGAAAGGGAACGTGGTCACCACTATCGCCAAGGGTCTTGTGCATCCGGCACCGGTCAAATCCGATTTCAATCTCTCCATTCCCGCAAACCTCACATTCAAAGGCAATATCCATACCCGTCTGACAGGGACAAAAGCGATCTCCAACGTCGATTTTGTCACATCCATCGCATCACTGAAAAGCAAGGCGGTCACGTACGACATCAGCGACGGCTCCCTCGCAACCGACTATCACCTGCATGTACCCAACCTCGATGACCTCTATTTTGTCACCAATCAACATATGAAAGGCAAGATTACCGTCACTGGGGATGTCAAAGTCGCCAAAAACGGCCTGGAAGCGACCGCCCACTCCGACACTCTCGGCGGAGCGTTCGATGCCATCGTCAAAAACAACAAAGTGAATGTAAAAATCAAAAACATCCAGACGGTCGCTTTGACCGATATGCTTCTTTATCCCCATATCTTCGATTCACGCGCCAACATGAATCTCGACTACGACACCGTAACGCAACAGGGCGTCATGCACGCCGAACTGCTCAACGGCCAGATTCTGCCCAACAAAATGAGTTTCATGCTTCGGCAGATGGCCAATTTCGACATTACCCGCGAAGTTTACGAACGTACCACTCTCGATACGAAAATCGACAGAAAAGTGCTGCACAGCGACCTTTATATGAAAAGCAAACTGACAGAAATTTCATCGAAAAACGGACTTGTCGATCTTGACAAGCAGTACATCGACACCACGATCAATGTCAAACTCAAAAAGATGTTCATTCCGGTCGTCCTGAAGGGCAAACTCAGCAATCCGGAGGTCAAAATCGACAGCAAGGGTCTCATTAAGGCAAAAGCGAAGGAGGAACTTGAGAAAAGACTCCCTGATAATATCAAAAAATCTCCAGCCGGCGGCCTGCTGAAAAAACTTTTCTGATCCGCATCGAAAATGCGGATTCTGGCTTGACACCACCTCTGTTTTTGGTTAAAATACCGCTCCACAAACAGAGGTTGGCTGGGTAGCTCAGCTGGTTAGAGCGCTGGTCTCATAAGCCGGAGGTCGGGAGTTCAAGTCTCCCCCCCGCCACCATCTTCAAACCCCGAAATTTAGGGCTTTCCGAAGGTTCATCTCTCGGATTGTACTAAAATTGTACTAAATCACACTCTCAAATAGCTATGTTTTTTACGCGTGAAGTGTCAACCTTCACGCGGCCCATGTAGTGTTCGTATGTAATGTCGATCTTGCTGTGTCCGACCTGCTGGATGATCCAGCTTTCCGGCATGCCGCTTTGGGCCATAATCGTGATGAATGTATGGCGCATATCGTACATACGAAGCTCTTTGACGCCGGCGCGCTTCACGGCCGTCTTGAACTGCCTTCGGAGCGTTTCGCTCTCCTGGTAGGGCACGCCGTGTTGCGTCAGGAATACATCCTTCGCCAATCCGGTGTGCCGTCGCTGCCGCATCAGTGCCTCCTTGGCCTGCGGAAGCATATCGATCACCCGCTTCTTCTTGCTCTTCGTCACGTCGACCACCCCTTCGCGTCGCCGGCGCTGCACGATGATCGTCTCCGTCTCGAAGCTGATGTCGCTCCATCGAAGCGCGATCATCTCTCCCGGACGCATGCCGGTGAAGAACATGAGCTGAACGAAATTCCTGAAAGGCTCTTCGCACGCCCGGATGATCTTCCTGACCTCCTCGATCGTGTAGGTCTCTATCTCCCGTTTCGGCTGCCTTGGCACTTCAACGAAATCGAGTGGATTGCGATCGATGATGCCGTCCGCATACGCCATCTTGAATATCGAAGCCAGAACGGACCGGTAGTTCTTCACGGTCTTTGGCGTGACACGCTGCAGCATCCTGTTCTGCCATCGCAGAATGTCGCTCGCCTTGATATGCTCCACAAGCATGTCGCCGAACACCTCGTTCAGGCGTTCGAGCTTCTTCATCGATTCGTCCTGGGAAAATCCGTTCCGACGGGAGGATGTGTTCTCGATGACCATCCGTCCGTAATCCTTGAATGTCGCGCCGGACCTCTCCCGATGCTTCTTCTCGTGCAGTTTGATAAATTCGCGCTCTTTGTTCTTTTCGAGCCACCGCCGGTTGACGGCGTTCGCCTCCTTTCCTGTGGCGTAGGTGTACTGTTTTTTGTCGATCGTCCCGCGCAGGGACAACTTGTTACCTCTTTGGACAACGGAAACCACGCATCTCCTTTCCAGTTGCCCGGCCAGCAATGCGTATTTTACCATGTCACACCCCTGTCGACCCGAAACCGCCACGTCTTGCGGCATCGATCCGGTACGCCTCTTTCATGATTTCCCTGCCGAAATGCCGGTGAAGCAACAACTGCCCCACAGCCATCCCCCTTTGGATTCTGAATGGCCCGTTTTCGCTTTCTGGAAGCTGCATGATCATTTTGATTTCGTCGTAGAAATCCATGTCTATTATGCCTGTCCCGTTTGGGATATACACGCCCCGCATCGCCACGGAGCTTCTTATGTAGAGCCCGAATTCGAGCGTATTGAGTATTTTTTTACGAAGGCCCTGTCTCGTAAAACTGATGAAGCGGCACCGCATGGTCTATCACGTCAAGCCCCTCGGCGACACGCCTGTGTTTGGGCAGCAGGTCGCCAAGACGCACATAGCTCTTCCCGCCGCTGGTGATGATCTTGCCGCGGTAGGCCCGACATTTGCGTATCGCCCCTTTGTACAGTCTCGCCTCGAGTTCGCTCACCAGCACGCACTCACGCAGCACTGTCATTGCCACCCCTTTCGTCGAGTTTTGAAAGAATGTACGTCGCGTACTCCCTCACCGTGCAATCCTCGTAAATAAACGGCCTGGAGCGGTTCACCGAATCCATCACCGCCAGCTCCTCCGCGCTGAAATACCGCGCCTGCGGCCGCTGGCTCGGCAGCACCTCCGCGTCCTCGTCCTCTCCCAGCTCCTCCAGCGCGCGCACCAGCCGCCCCACCAGGTCCGCGAACCGACGATCCGCCGGCTTGTGCCTGCGCACCAGCTCCGACGCCGAACGCACGCTCGCCGCCTCCGGGTCCCCGCCGATCCACTCCTCCCAGTCGTTCAGCCATGTCGCGGGGTGCGGAATGTAGGTCAAATCCCTCTCGGCGATCGCCTCGGCCACCCTCGGCGACTTCACATAGTGCCCCACCGCCTTGAGCAGCTCCCTGATGCGTTTATGAAGTTTTTTCGATTTGAAGCGCTTGTAGGCCGTGTCCTTTCTGACCTTGCGCGGGTAGAGCTTCCAGAAGCGTGAAAACGCCTCCTCCACCTCGTCGGTTTTGGAGCCATTTTCACAAGAAGATGAGTCGTCCAAAGAGGTCCTTTTGGACCGATTTGGACAATATATATTATTTATTTTATATAATAGGTTGTGGTGGACATCTTTGTCCGCCTCAAAGAGGACATCTGTGTCCGCCTGGAGGACATCAGTGTCCCCATCGATGTAATCAGGAATGCTATATTTATCTGGCTTGAGATGCAATGCCATAACAGCTCTATCGGTAGGGTAATATGCAAAGGTACTACGAGAATGTTCAATTCGATGCATTGCCCCCGCATCGACGATTTTTTTGAGAGTTCTCCTGATATGTCTATCGCTATCATCAAGAGAAAGTGCCTCTTTGAGCATTTTCGGAGTAAGAATCATATACTGTTTGCCGTTCACCATAATAGTATCCTTGATTATTTTATCCGCGTCAATTGTCCACAATACTATCAGCGCCTCAGTCGTATTAAGCTGTGGAAACAGCTTCCTAAATGTTCTCAAAAACTGCCATATCATCTTCATTTCTTCTCCAGCTTCAATATTTCGTTAACCGAATCTAATATCTGAATTTTTTATCGCTTCAGTTCTCTTTTGAGCCCATAAGCCATCTCGTTTATTTTGGCAGTGCGGTACTCTTCTACGGCGTTTAATTTCCCTCTGGAGTGATGGGCGAAAACCGCCATCCAGATTGTAGTGGTCCGTAAATCTAAGGTATGCATTTCTCACATGACACCTTACGATTTTCTTCATTTCTACATTCACGTATTATTCCGATGCCTATCTTGATGAGCCGCTTAACTGCGCATGATCTATAATTTTACATCTCATAATTTTCTCTCCTTTTGCTATAATTTGTTAGCAAATATGTTTAACTTTTTTGTGTTTTTTACGATTTTTTGGTAAATAATTAGTTTACTATAGTCTTTTATAACAACATTATACAAATTTTTGTGGCTATTTTCAATCACATAAAGGATTTTAATATGGATGATGTAGCAAGAAGACTTGATAAAGCAGTCGAATTAGGTGGTTTCAAAAGTCGTCGTCAAATGGCAGAAGTATTGGGTATTTCGTATAATACTCTTAATACGTGGATTAAAAATGGTTCAATTAGCGAAAAAGGCGCAGTAAAAATTGCCTCGAAAATCCCGATTGCCCAGAATTACCTCCTTACCGGCGAAGGTATCCCCGAAAAACATATAGACATTCATGAACTATTCGGAAGAGAAAAAAAAGAATATAATAGTGTCTTTGCCGATGCCTGGGACCCCAAAATTTTAGATATGCTCAAAAAAGCACAAAAGAATGAAGAAATCAAGAGACAGGTCGCCATCCCCCGCCTCACCGCCAAAGCCTCCGCAAGAAGCGGCAACAACATAGAAAGCATCGACGTCTTTGAAACCGGAGAAGTTCTCTTTGTCGACCGATCCCTCTTTAAAACCCACCCAAAAAATGTTCGTGCCATCCAAGTTGACGGTTACAGTATGGTCCCCGTCCTACTTCCTGACTCCTGGGTCTTCTTCACCGAAACCTCGGAATGGACCGGCGACGCCCTCTACGTCCTGCTCTTTAGAAACATCCTCATGGTCAAACTCGTCGAAGCCGACCCCAAAACAGGAAACCTCTGGATCAAATCCGCCAACCCCGACTACGACAGCTGGCAATACGACCCAACCCAGGACCAAAGCACCATCAAAATCATAGGCCGCGTCATCCGCTGCATGGTGTGATTGGTAAAAAGGAATAACATGTGCACTTCATCCTATGTGCTTGCAGCATTTCTGATCTATCTGTTTGTGAAATACATTGCACTCAAAGATGCATTCGGTCATGCACTGATCGATCTTGACGAAGCATATGAAAAACTTGGGACAGATCAGTTTGAAACCGGAGTGACAGATATAGGAGGATGGAAAGCACGATTGTTCAGACGATCCTCCAAGAGAAGGAAAGAGTACCTCGTGAATTATCTTGCAGAAAAGAGTGAAGCGAGAAAAAGGCTTGGAAAACCGCCCATCGATCCAGCCATGATCAAAGGCCTTGAAATCGATGTCTTACGCATATTCAAATCTTGAATGAGCAGCAATAAACCATGAGAAAGATAAACACAACGATGGAGGAGCCCGTATGCCTTGCCATGCACTGATCCAGAACACAGATATAGCAAATATCTATCATATAAAGCAGATTAAACGTGTTTCGCTGAAATGCGAATGCAAAGACGACGACGTCAAAGAGTGCTTTATCACCCCTGAGGCCAAAAATTCCCCCGCTTTGGTCTGCCAACCTATTCAACGTACATACTACCGACACAAGCCCCTTCGCGGCATGAAAGGTACCGGGAAAGTCGTCAAGCACGAACTATTTTACATGTGCCCGTTCTACAGAAAAAAAGGCATCGC
The DNA here is from genome assembly GCF_016593255.1 of Hydrogenimonas urashimensis. Taxonomy (NCBI): domain Bacteria; kingdom Pseudomonadati; phylum Campylobacterota; class Epsilonproteobacteria; order Campylobacterales; family Hydrogenimonadaceae; genus Hydrogenimonas; species Hydrogenimonas urashimensis. Next base: position 902,934 of record NZ_AP023212.1, read on the forward strand.
ATCCGCATTGGCAGACAATGAAATGACGATCTACAGAAGAAATAATTTCGACGAGATTCAGCTGGATGCCGCCGCGGACGGCGTAGTGGTTTGGCAGCGTCTTGGGTTCGAATACCAAAGGAAAAGCGATGAGCGGATGCTCTTGTTGGCATGGAAGCGCTACTTCATGGAGATTTACAATGAAGGCAATATTTCCAATGAAGTTAAAGCGGATATAATATCGAAAATCAGACATTTCCACGATGTCAAATCAAAGCATATGAAGCAAAGCAACGGTCCATCATTCAGTGATTGGCTTCGGGGGAGCCCAAAGACGCAGATGCTTCCAATGTACAAGAGAGTGGCATAATGAACGAGCGCAAACGTTACGATTTTAGGATGTATCTTGGAAACGGAGAATCCAAGATACTCTTTTTCCGTGCCCTTGTCGTCAATGAAGAGAACTATTATTTCATCGAGGTGCCCCATTTTGGCATAGATGAAGGTGCCAAAGAGATTTTCGAAGGTATTCTGCACGGTACGCTGGAAATCGAATATTTCGATACGGAAGAATATAAAAATCCAGAAATCGCGCCAGAAATTCACGTCTGGAGGCCTCATGGAGAGACTGCTATCGAAAGGCTTGAAAGCGCCGTTGATGCACCACTCTCAGACGTATTGCCGGAAATGTCAATTGATCAAATAGAACTCGTGGAAGCTTTTTCTTTCCGGTTCGACGGTCATGATCTCAATCTTGCATATGGGCTCAGTCCCAAAAGCGCGGGGAACGTCTTTACCCTTTCTAACCAATATGCCACAACGATATCATCATGCAACAATGGAAGTTTCGGTGAGACTCTGCAAGTCGAACCCATCGCCGCAAGCACAAAAGTGCCCTATCTTGCAGAAAAGATCGATGAAACCGCGATTGCCACGATCGAAAAGGCGATCCGTGACGTCAAAGACGGCACCATAGACAGGACATACGCTTCGCAGAACGATGCCTATGCCAGGCTTTACAAAAAGTTCCTCAAAGAGTTGAAATATCTCAGAACCATTACAGACATCCGCAAGTTCGAGTTTTCGTCTCAGAACGTTTCGATTGGCATCGATGATTTTTCCGTACTCAATGATATCGATATGCAGCTCTACAACGAAACGGTACAGGGTTCCGGCACGGTGCATCATCATGAGCGATTTTTGAAGAGTAGGCCCAATATTTATGTGGTCGTACTGGATGAAAACGATCACGAAACGAGGCTTCATCTCGACAGTCAGCGGGACAATTTCAAACAGATGCTCCGCATTCTCAAAGAAAATGACGAAAAACGTATCCGGTACGAAGGTATTCAGGTAAGTGAAACCGTTGTAGAGGCAACACATGTATATGCCGACGCATAGCATGAGAACACCGCCGACGACTCCACCATGAAAATAATAGGCCGCGTCATCCGCTGCGTCGTATGATTGTAAAAAGGAGCACCCATGAAGCGCATCATAGCAGGAACCCTCATCGCCGCCGCATTTGCTTTCGCGGAACATCGTCCAACACAATGTCAGATATGGCTAATGCTAACAAAGGGCGAAAAGCTTGCTATGCTTTGGGGAATGGAGTTTGCCTATTTCGACTCACATAATGAAGTTATCGTGGACACTATTGCTTACAGTACATACAACATCGAAGGAATCGATAAAGTCTGCAAAGACCCAGACAATAAATATGTTCAAATCGTCGATGCCGCTGCACTTGCTCATTATAGATCAATAGGAAGCGTTATTAGGAAAAATGATCTGGAAGAGATAAGGAGAAGAGGTTATAAGTTATACCGACGATGGTATAATTCGAATCCGAAAAAGTGAGAAATTTTTCACAAAATTTTTCGCACCCCACAAACCGGGAAAACGAAAATTTCCACACACTCCTACATCTGTGGAACGCGGCTTTTTTTAAAAAAGGCCCGGGTGGGGGACGCACCCCCCTCCAAAATGAAAAACCGTTTTCCGATGAATACCTACGCGCCCGCCTGGGCAGATTGCCGGAAACGTTTCAAGCCGTCTCCAGAGCGCCTCGATGGAGATTTTCCGCTTAAGGTTTCTTTTTTCAGAAGGTTTGAAAATCATAATTTTCAATACTTTTTAGGGCGCTTTTCATCACTTTCGCCGCGCCATGCAGAGCCATTCAGCGCCACAACCTTAAACACGCCTATTTTTCCCCGATCCTCTTAAGATTTCCCCAGACAATGCCCCTTTTCATATTGTATTCTTACGCTTTGAAATTAGTTTGCCGTTTTCAGTGAAAACAGGCTTAAATCACCGCCATCGAGACTCGCTATCGTCCGTTGCATCGCTCTTTTCAGCGGATCGCCCCCGTTTTGGCCTCGCCGGTCGCCCGCTCCCTGCGCCAACCCAAACCATAGCACCCGATCACCGGACGCGTCCAAATTTTTCAAATTCCAAAGCCGCCCTCCCCTTTACGTATCATTTTCGCCCGAAAATCTGCCGAGTTTACCGCTTTTTCGCTTTCTATAGACCTCCTCTTTTTGTTTGAATTGTCTCTCTTGCCGATTCGATGGAGCGTAAATTCATTTTGACTATTTTCAGCGCAAAAGCGGCGCGGCTGTGTTATAGTGTGTCATCTTGTTTAAAAGGTGCGCAATGAAAATGAAATTTCTCGCAAAAGCGGCGGCGGTTCTTTTGGTAACGGTTTCTTTGTTCGGCGGTTCTCTTTTTGACAACCCATACGACGGCGAAAAGAAGAGTGAATACAAGTACGAAGGTTCAAGCGGCGCGCATTACAAATATGACCTTAGTGACCCCTCCGACCGTATCGAGTACAGCACGGATCTCGACGCCCAGATGAATGACAAAATGAGCGTTAGCCCCAATCGGGATCTCGATCGGCAGATGGGGCAGTTCGGCGGCGGTATCGACCCGAACGATTAGTCGTCATCGCCGGCAATAGCGGCGTCGCGCTGCTGTTTTTCGAGCATCCGGCGCAGCTCCTCGTCGCTCATCTTGCTGTAATCCTCGACCTTGTTGGTATTGTTGTTGACGACCACCACATCCGGACTTTTCCCGAAGACTTGCTGCTTGGCCATCGCCACGATCTCGTTGTAGGTCTTGATCTCCCGCATGTCCACACTGGCCGGCGACGATCGCATCAGCTTCTTCATATGCTGAAGCTTGTCGTGCGCCATCATCACCCCCTCGAACGCCAGGGCGTCGAACTTCTCGATGCTCAGTGCGCCCATGATGATCGCCTCGGCCCTTCGGTCCGCGATCAGGTCGTGCGTCTGCAGCTCGATCAGGTCGCGCGGCTTCCCCGTCTTCTCCTCCAGCTCGTCGACGATCTTCTTCTTCGCCTCCTGGAAAATGTCGGTGCTCTCCATCCGCTCCTTAAGGATTTCGGCCGCTTTCTTGACCTCTTCCTTCAGCGCGCCCTTCATCCAGTTCTCCCGCTTGCGCCACTCCCCCAGCGTCGCCTTGGGCACGCCAAGATGCTCGCCGATCTTGCTCAACGGCCAGCCGTACACCTCGTAATAGTCCCGTGCCCTGGCCCGTATCTCCGCGCTGTACGCCATGCTTGCATCTCCTTCGCTCTTATGTTATTATTTTCGCGTGCCAGTGGGTCGCATGCCGTGGGTAGGCCAGGGCCAAACACACTCCCGGCGGCGCTCAGCCTTCCGCCCGTAGGATTAACGCCGGGACGGCGGGGCGGCGGTACCCCCACGTCTTACGACGACTCCGGGCCGGTAGGCGGGTAAGCCGGCCTGGCACATCCTTCTGTAAAGTTTTGACATCTCTTCACATTTTCGATAAAATTTCAACAGCAGGCCGCCTCGCGGCCAGGATTTATCCTGCGTTGGTTACTACCTCCTGATCTTCAGGGGCGCTAGGGGGCGGCCTGCAAAAACCTCGCGCTACACGATCTCATCCACACATTTGACATCTTTTCCTATTTGCGATAATATTTCAGAAGCAGGTCGCCCTTCGGTCAGGATTTATCCTGCGCTGGTTAGCACCTTCCGCAAACGGAAGCGCTGCGGGGCGGCCCGCTTTCTTCTACTGCTTCATATACAGCAAATTCGCATCCGGAACTTTCAACAACTCTTTAATCTTCGAAAGATTTTCAATCTCGAAAAACGTTTTGTGCACCAATTCTCCATCTTTGTCCAAAATGAAGCTGGCGAGATGGTAGTGGCCATTTTCATCTTTGAACGGCTTGTAATAGACATGCTGCCACTCCCCTTTGTACCGCTTTTTCACGACGAATAGAGGATCTTTGAGGGTCTCGACAAAAGCACCTACAAGATGCTTTGTCATCCATATGAGTATTGTCTGCGCCTATTCAACCTATAAGCGCAATCAATCCACCATTTTATCCAATTCCTTCACAAGCTTTTGGAAAAAGACTTCATGGGGTGTTTTGTAACCCAATACTTTTCTTGGCCTGTGATTGAGTCTGTTTTGAATCTTCGTGGTCTCTTTGACGCTGATATATTCGAGTTCACTCTCTTTGAAAATAGCCCATATGCGTACCCCAGATTTTTTAAAGTATGAATCATGACAAATTCCTCTTTGCTTATCATTGCCTCTCCGGATAGGATTTTCATCGGGGTTTAGCAACTTCTTTCTCTATCTCGGTGGTACATTTTAGCGCGTTGTTTAACAGTGAGCAAAATTTGTAAAAAATTGTCCATAAAAATAAACGTACTTAATATAAATTCAATATTGAGAAGTCCAGTACTCTAAAATTCTATTTTATGCCGTACTGAGATTTTATTATATTGATATCAACATATTTGGCTCCCTATAATTATATTATGGCACTTGAGAATATCTAGCCTGGAAGGTTCCAAAAACTCATGCACAGACACTTCCCTCTTCGCATCCATGGATAGGCTTTAACAAAAACTATATATAATTATTTAAAAAGGCTTGTTGTGTCCAATAAAACGTTTAGAAGTAAATGCCAAAAGTGTGGAAAAGCCATAAATATGGTCGAGACAGATGAAGGATGGAAAGCTTTTGAAATAGGGACTTATGGTTTACATTTTTGCAGTAAACGAGATAACTGGTCACTTTCTTCTCTTGGACATAGGCTCACATGCACCATCCGATGCTGGTGGTGTAGGGAAACAGTTTATTTTCATACAAATGGAAATGGTGATGCTGTTTTGTTCGAAAAACTGGGTGCCCCATGGGAAATCCACCCATGTTGGGAGAAGCACAAACATTCCAGATCTGCAAAGATTAAAGAGTTAGAATCAATACTTAAGCAGGCAGGGTATGATGGAAGATCTAAACAATTCAATCTTCTCAAGCGGCGAAAACATGATCCATATATTAAAATGATTTTACAATCAAAAGATATGAGGGTACTGGATAATTATTTAATTGATTTTTGCAAATGTCTGGTAAGCAATGATATTTCATTCAAAGGACCTATACCTATGAATGTTAAAATTAATAATGGTGTCAAGATATATAAACGAATCATAAAAATATTGACGGCCAGTGCAATCAAAGATATTGATTGTTTTAAAGAAATGATTCCACCTTCTATCAATATTAAATTAAAAATAATTTAATAAAATGTATCAATAAGTGATAATCATTCGTAAAAATCCGACTCCATTCTCGAAGAAAGTAGAATATATAAAAAGTTGTCTATCATTGGAGATTGTCTATCCTTTATTTGTCAAGATAAATTTATCGACCATCATCTTTAAGTTACTCAGATCGCCTACTTCATAGAGGATCAGTGTAGATTTATTAATTATTTCCTTCTTATTGTTTATTAAAGTGTTACCAAATTCTTTCCTTTAATGGTCATATATTTCCTTCATAGTCATCTGAACTGATAACAGTATCATATAGTCCGACCTCTTCCCCTATATGCTTATTAATACCGACATATTCAAGACTTGCATCTTCATATCGTTTAAATTTGTAAACCGCATCGTTCATAAGGGCACTGTTAAAGACATCAAGACTGACCAAAAGCTCAAAGTCCTCTACTGTTAGACCTGTAACCTTTTTGAATAGACCAGGTTCAAGCTGCGTGATAACATCTTTCAGACTCTTCTCGCGATAATCTGTCAAATACATAAATACTGGTATTCGTGTTGCAAATTTGATGAGCTTTTCCTGAATCTTTTTACGGAGGCTTTTATACTCTTTCTCTTCTTTACTAAGTTCTTTTTTCTCTTCCTTGGTCAGATCTCTATCATTAGCTTCTTTTTTGGCTTTCTTGACTGCTTCAGACTTGTTAATGATCGTTTCTATGTCCTGATTGAGAGAGCGAAACCCTTCGATGCTCATGAGCGCGTTCATCGCTTTTTCGTTATCCATGAGTCTTTGTAGTGTTGCGTTGTCTACATTGACCAGCAGAGCACTTTCCCATCGTCTCGCAAGCAGTGTCGCTGTCGTTCCACTCAATGCCATGTCGAGAACACCGGCAGCGTCTATGCGCTTCATTGAGCTTCCGTCATAGGCGAGAATCGGAAGGAAGTGAATGAATTCGGCTACTTTCTTTTCAGGATCAGGTTCTTCCACATTCAGCCTTGAACTATATTCGGCAATTTGACTCAGTGCTCTGTTCGGCGCGAAGTCAAAAACATAACACTCTTCTTTGATGATCTCTTCTTTGTTGGGGGACTTTCCATCCGGGTTCTTAACTGTCCATGGAGTTTGTACCCTGAACGCTGCCTGAAAATAGGTCTCCGGACTACTGAGGTTTCGCAGCATAAAGATCCCGGACCAGGGCTTTACGGAAACACCTGTTGTGAGTTTCCCGCATGAGAGGGTGATGGTTTTGGTTTTAAGGGGATCTCCCATCGCTTTGAGTACCGGTTCCAGAGCCTTGACACCTATTCCAGCCTTTGGACCTGCAGCCACTACAATGTTGTAGTCGTGATAAAACCTGTTTTGTCTCTTCATCATCAGGTTTCTCATAGCATACGCCGATGCTACGGACGGCAGGAACCAGAAGGTATGGGTCAGGATGTGAAGCAGTCTGGTATCTGAAAAGGGAAGCGCCGGTTTTTTGGCACCGAGTTTGAGATTGTCTGTACTTGTCGGCAGATAGGCACCACGGATCAGGTCAAGCCATTTCTGCACATACTCTTCATAGACAAACTTGGCATCATCGCCTTCACCTTTGGCAGAGAAAAAGAGGTTGAGGTCAAATTCGTTAAACTCTCCGCCCATAGCGATAGAACGGATCGATTCCGGCATCTGGTAGGTCAGCATGACCATACGCGGCAAAGAGGCATAAGGATTGTTATCACCTTTCCACTCTTCTTTGGCTCTTTGTTCATCGGAGTATGTCCAGTTGAATATCTGCTCTTCTATGAACTCACCAGTGCTGATGGCGCGAAACGGAGTACCCGAGAGATATAGATAGTGATTTGTAGTGATAGGCATAATATCTTCAATATCGTCATCGTTTTTATCGAGAATATCAACCGCTTCACCCTGTGCCGCTTTCTGCTCTTTGGCATCTTCTGCCTCAAAAAGCTCTTTGGCACTCTCTCGCCATGCCCCGTAATGATACTCATCGAAGACTACACAGTCCCAGTTGGTAGCGTGTACCCACTCATTTTTCGCCTTGATACCGCCGGCAGAGTTTTTGCCGAGGTAATCCTGAAATGAACCGAAGCATACGAAAGGCTTACTCTCATCGACGCTCTCCTCCTTCAGACGCTCCGGAGAGTAAAACTCCCACCCTTCAAAGTCAACATGACTCTCAAGATCCTCTTTCCATGCGCTTTGTACCGCAGGCTTGAAGGTAAGCACAAGTATTTTTCTCCACCCCATCTTCTTCGCCAGCTGATAGGTCGCAAAGGTCTTACCGAAACGCATTTTTGCATTCCACAGAAAGTGAGGTGTCTTACCCGGATTCTCCGCTTTGAAGCTCTCGAAATAGCGAATCGTCTTATCCACCGCTTCAGCCTGCTCCGGACGCATCTTGAATGTCAAGGTACGGTTTTCCACATTCTCTTCACCGTTTTTGATGGCATGTATAGCCGCTTGGATTTCTCTTTTGCCGCATCTGAACCACTCCCCGTCAGGGTTGGCGATCCCTCTGGCACGCAAATAGCGATGGACATCATGGTCAGTGAAAGTGCTGCCGTCATTTCGCATGGCGGACTCTTCGAGGATGATCTCATAGCGCAGTCCCGCCGTACCGACCTGCTCTTTAATCCGCTGGCGTACATCTCTGGTGGTGTAACCTACTTTTACAAGACCTTCTCTGTCTGAGGCATTTAAGATCTTGTAAGCATAGATTGTGGGATGTAGATCAGGGCGTTGTGGGAAAAAGTCCATATCATTACTCCATCGGACGAATCATGGATTCAATAAAAGCAATTTCATCCTCACTCAAACCATATTTACTGTAAAGTTTTTCATCTGTCCACTCTTGAGTAAAATCCTGTTTCGGTGCAAATTGATAAACTTTAGAAGTTGCATGTTGTGTTGGTTTATTAAGCAGTACCATAAATCTCAAAAATTTTGTTTTTAGATAATTTTTAAGATTTTCTGCCTCCTGTGCATTATCATATGCTCCTGCAATGAGATAGGTTTCTGTGCAGGCGCTATTGGGCTCAGCAACAAATGGTTGCCCTAAAATTGGATGAGGAAAAGAATCACTACCGCTACCAAGTGGAGGAATCATTACTTTATAAAGAGGTACATACTCAAGTCCCTTGCTTATCTTCTCTATACCGATATACCCTATGCCACCATTCTGATAGATCTTAATACAATCCTTAAATGGCTTTGTTTCCCCCTTAAAAGTAGTATCAAGACCAAATGGTTTTCTTGAACTGATTTGAGACATCAAGGACGGTTCTTTTTTCTCTCGAACCTTTTTTAAGATAGGGATTGCTTCATTGTACCGGATAAATGTATCAGCTCCATCTTCAAGTAGCGGTCGCTCCATAACAGAAGGAGTATTATCTTTGGAGTATGAAAACACTTTACAAAGACCTGGTTCATCCCGCTTCCAGAGAAAATAACAAACACCACCTTTAATCTGCACGCCAGGGAAAACATGAGTTGCATCAGGAAAATCATGGATCTCACGAATGCGATTGTCTGTGAGCATCTCTTCACGAAAACTGTCCAAACCCTTTCCGCCTGAAAACCATCGTGCAGGTATAATCATTGTCAGATATCGAGGTTTTAATTTTTTGGCTTGTTGAACAAATTTATGATAGATTGGTTTGGCACTTGTTCCGTAACCACTATCACTTAGCTGATAAGGAGGGTTTCCTACAATAACATCAAATTTCATATTAAATATCTCCTCTGGATTATCTGTGTGTATAAACTGATAAGCATGGGTCTCAAGAATGTCGTCCCGATCATACACCTCTTGACTGGCACCGCAGTATTTGCACTTTCCGTTTACCCATGTATGCTCAATGCGCTTAAAGATAATATTTCCCTGCTCATTGGTAAATGTTTCACAAAAAGAGTACTTGCCGTTGGCAATTTTCGAACCGTATACACTCCGGCGTGAGAGCAGAGATGTAAGCTCTGTTATAGCTATTCCAAAGAGCTGTTTTTCGAAAATATGGTTGATGCGCTCTTGCTTGTCAGGTATGATTTCTTCGAGACCTTTTACAAGCCGCTTTGCGATTTCTCTTAAAAATACACCGGATTTGCTGAAAGGGTCAAGGAAGGTCGCATCGGGGTTTTGCCACAACTTCTCCGGCAGCAGGTCAAGCATATCGTTGGCAAGTTCCGGCGGCGTAAATACCTCGTCACTGCTGAGGTTTGCCAGCATGTTGAGTACATCAGGGTTGTAATTTATTTTATTATCCATGTTCTGCCAGCCTTAAAAAATGGGTTACGGGGTACTCCTTCACCGGGTCGGGAATAAATGCTTCCTCCCCCAGGTCCGAAAAAAGGCCGGCATCACTGCCAAACTGGGTGTTGTGCAGTATCTCGAAGCTGTAGTCTCTGCGCTTGATCATCACACTGTTAACGGGGGACCATTCGGAGAAAATGATAGGTTCACCTTTCCTGTCTGTCCTCTTAAAGGTAAGGGCATCGCCCTGGATGATGTTGCGATCTAAAATATATCTCACACTTTGACGGCATGCTTCCTGACAACGCTCTTTGAAGAGTTTGGTATATTGCGCATCAAACAGATCATAGAGCCGACAGCGACACTCTTCGACATTATCTTCCAGCAGATCGATACCGTAAATGCTTGAGACGGCAATCACCGCATTTCGTTCATAGTCCAGCTGGTTCTTCTTGTAGCGACTCTTCACCACTTCCAGTTTCCTGCGTAAAACCTCCAGCAAAAAGTTCCCGGTACCGCATGCCGGTTCCAAGAAGCGAGATTCTATCCGCTCCGTTTCATGTTTGACTAGATTAAGCATCGCATTTACTTCTCGTTCCGCAGTGAATACCTCACCATGGTCTGCTACCCGAGTTTTACATTTTACTTGTTTATGCATTTAACTTATCCTATTGCTACAAATACGATTAGCTTAATTATTTTTTTCTCTTTATTGTATCGTTACACAAATGCTAAAAATATGATAACTCATCCTCCCCATTCGTCTTCTTTCTAGAATTATAATTCGATTATATATCATATTTTGAATTTTTTGCCTAAAACCTTGGCCAAAAACTAACTGTCCACAGTGTTGATAGATCGTTTTATCTTTGACAGTAATGCTCCCCATTCTTTACCGCATCCAAAAGTAAAACCAGGCCGCCAAGCAACCTTTTACCTTGGCACAATGTCGTTTCTATATGGGCCTTTTTGACCTCGTGCCCGCCATCTTTACTGTTATGCCTCAATTCCAGCTGATCATCGATAGATGTACACCGATTCGTTCGGCAATCTCTTTTTGGAACATACCGCTCTTGCGCAAAACTGAAATATGATATCGTTTCTGCAGGGTTAATTAATGATAGCTCATGCAACTTTCCTTCTGTTTTTGGTCGAACAAGGATAACTGAGCCCCTGATAACCGTCTCTTACGACCTTATGAAAAATTGTGTTTATCTTTTGAATAAGCTTTTAAAAAAATGCTCCGAAAGTGCCCTGGAAACCAGGATGCAAAAAGAGGAAATAACGCAGTTTGTTTTGTACTAAATTTGTACTAAAAATCACCCGAAAATCGCTGACCGGACAACTCTTCTTTTACCGAAAACAGGGAAACCGCCGCAATCACGGCATCAAAAAAACTTCAAGTCTCCCCCCCGCCACCATCTTCACTTACACACATTTTCTCTCATTCGACAATCGAACAAATACAGCAATCTTAAATTGAAAATCAGAAGACTCTACGTAGTTTGGCTCAGGCAGGAAGAAAAAGCGTGCCCCCTTCATGTCGCTTTTCGATAAGAAAAGCGTAGGCATCCTTGAGGTCGAAGCCGCTTGCGAGAAACATTTTTTTCCCATGCTTCAGAAGAAAAGAGGCCGCTTTGAGCTTGGTGACGATTCCGCCGGTGGCGAAAGAGCCGTTGGGAGTGCACTCCGCTTCGAGGTCTTCGGCAGGAATCTCGTGAACGATCTTAAGCGGCCGTGCATCTTCGAACTTTCGGGGATCTTTATCGTAGTAGCAGTCGATATCGGAGAGTATGACGAGCAGTTCGGCATCGAAATAGTAGGCGACACGGGCGGAGAGTTGATCGTTGTCGCCAAAAACCAGCTCTTCGGTGGCCGTCACGTCGTTTTCGTTGATGATGGGCACGACGTTCTGTGCCAGAAGCGTCTCGACAGCACATTTGGCATGATAGGTGCGTTTTCTGGAGTCGAAATCGTCCGCCGTCAGCAGTATCTGCGATACGACAATGCCAAATTTTTCAAATTTTTTCTGATACATCGATATCAATTTCGGCTGACCGATGGAAGCGAGTGCCTGGCGATTGGCCACGATACGTTTGTCGAGCTTGCACAGGGTATATCCGGCAGCCACCGCGCCGGAGCTTACCAGGATCACCTCGATCCCTTTCTCCTTGACTCTGGCGATCAGTTCCACCAGTGCCGCCATGCGCTCTCTTGCCACGCGGTTCTGTTCTGTCAATACGGCGCTGCCGACTTTGATGACAATCCGTTTCACTGACGCTTCTCCATGACATCCGCCAGAGCGAAAATGAGCGGTTTGATGTTGATCTTCGCGACGGCCGAAATGGGCATGACAAAGTGGGGGTTGCCCTTAGTTTCGCTGCCGTAGCCGATGTAGTTTTCATCGACGCCGTATTTTTTCAGCACATCGTTGGGTACTAGGTCGATCGATTTAAGAAGTTTCCACATCTTTTCATTGACCACTTCGCCCTCGATGGCGTCGATTCGGGTAAGAGCGATGGCATAGGGACGTTTCGCGAGCTCCGTGCTGTAACGCGCCAACTCCTTCCGCAAAGCTTCGAACTGATCAGCCACTTCCCGATAGTTGGCCGCATCGATCATGTACAGCAGCGTCTTGGTACGTTCGATGTGTTTCAGAAACTCGATGCCAAGCCCCCTGCCGTCGCTCGCCCCCTCGATGATCCCGGGAATATCGGCCATGACAAAGGATCGGTACTCGTCGATCGCCACGACACCGAGTTTCGGTGTGAGCGTCGTAAACTCGTAATCGGCGACTTCGGGATGGGCATTGGAGACCGTGGAGATGAGTGTCGATTTGCCCACGTTGGGAAAACCGACAAGCCCCACATCGGCAATCAGTTTCAGCTCAAGACGCACATCCTTCTCCTCACCCGGTTCGCCGGGCTGGGCATAGGTGGGACGCTGATTGGTCGACGACTTGAAATGGACATTTCCAAGGCCCCCCTTGCCTCCCGCAAGAAACTTCACCTTCTGACCCTCTTCGGTCAAATCAAGCAGAAGCTCGCCCGTCTCTTTGTCGATCACCTGGGTACCCGGCGGCACCTTGATATAGAGCGATTCGCCCGTTTTGCCGGCACACTTGCGTGGCATTCCGGGGCGGCCGTTTTTCGCCTTGAGATGGGTTTTTCCCTTGAAATGCGAAAGGGTGTCGGTGTTTTTGTCCACGACGAACCAGACGTCGCCCCCGCGCCCGCCGTCACCGCCGTCGGGACCGCCTTTGGCCACGAACTTTTCACGACGAAACGAGGAGCACCCCTGGCCCCCTTTTCCGGAACTGAGTTTCAGCTCTACACTGTCTACGAACATAAGAAACTGCCTTGAATTTTTGATTTTAAAATATCAGATTTCGGGACGTTTGTCAAAAAGCGGGTACGGGTATGATGAAGTAAGAGGCGGCCAAAGCCGCCTGCGGATTATGCGGGATAGACGGAAACTTTTTTGCGATGCTTGTCTTTGCGCTCATACTTGACGACACCGTCGATGAGTGCGTAAAGCGTATGGTCTTTCCCCATTCCGACATTGTTGCCGGGATGGATTTTCGTACCGCGCTGGCGGTAGATGATGTTTCCGGCTACGACCGACTGGCCGCCGATCTTTTTGACACCGAGCCTGCGTCCCGCTGAATCACGGTTGTTCTGGGTAGATCCCTGACCTTTCTTGTGAGCCATGCTATCTCCTTGCTGCTTATGCGATTTTAGTTATGCGTACGCGAGTGAAATCTCGGCGGAAGCCACGCTTGAGTTTGCTATCTTTACGACGTCGTTTCTTGTAGATGATGATCTTTTTTTCACGACCTTCGTTGATCACTTCCGCTTCGACAACGGCGCCATCGACGAACGGTGTACCGACTTTCAGGTCGCCATCGTTCTCGACAGCCAATACCTCTTTGATCTCGATTTTGGCTTTCGGCTCAAGGCCCATATGATCGAGGCAGAGAATATCGCCTTCATTGACCTTGTACTGCTTGCCGCCATGTTTGATAATTGCTGTCATGCCGTTTCCTTTTGATTGTCCAACGATTTTAGTGGCGAATTATACTCAATCTATATTTAAGTATAGTTTAATGCTTTGTACTATCTTCGGTCTTCGGTCAAAGCCACACAGTCGATTTCGACCCGAGCATTTTTCGGCAGTGTTCTGACAGCCACGGTACTTCGGGCCGGCCTATGCCCGTCTAACCACTTTTCGTAAACGGCGTTGACTCGGGCGAAATCATCCATATCCGCCAGGAATATCGTCGTTTTGATCACCTGCTGCAGCGAACTGCCAGCCGCTTCGAGAATCGCTTTGAGATTGCGCATCACCTGCGCCGTCTGAAGCTCTATGTCCCCCTCGACCATCTCACCCTCCGGCGTCAGCGCGATCTGTCCGGAAGTATAGACGAATTCGCCAACTTTCACAGCCTGTGAGTAGGGTCCGATCGCCCCGGGGGCAGTATCGGTTTGGATCACCTTGACCATCGCCACCTCTTTTTTCCCGCAATTATACCATTACAAGAGGCCAGATGGATGCGAAGTAGAGAAGAAAAAAGAGGGAACTGACAAAAACGAGGGCCGCCACATCTTTGGGACGGCAGTGGAAAAGCGCGGCAAAATTGACATTGGCGACAGCCAGTGGGGTCATAAGCTCGAGCAGCAGAACCGCCTGGACCATCGGCGGCAGCGCCGTGAACCGCATCGCCACCCAGCCCGCCAGCGGAAGCAGAACGAACTTGACGCTGCCCACGCTCCCCAGTAGCCGCCTGTCGAGATGTTCGGGGCGCACCTGGGAGAGGTAGATGCCAAAAAGCAGCAATTGCACCACGATGGAGGCGTAGGCGCCCAGCTTCAGGTTGGCTTCGATCGAACCGGAAATCTGCAAGCCGAAAATATTGACTGCGATGGCGGCGAGCGCACTCCAAAGAATCGGCATCTTGACGACATTCATGACCGACTGTTTCGGCGAAAAAGTGCCCGATGAGTAGATGTAGACACCCAGAATGTTCACGAAAAAAACATTCGCCAGATTGATCATCGTCGTATAGGGCACACTCGCTTCACCGAAGATCGCGATACCCAGCGGTATGCCCAGATTGCCGGTATTGCCGACCAGGGAGGCGACGAGAAATATGGCCCGCTTCTTCTTTTCGGCAAAAAGGGCGCGGGCAGGGAGAATCATCAGAAGGAAAATCGCCGCCACGATCCCGATGTACCAGAAGGAGACTTCGAAAACGTCCGGTTCGATGGGACGGGCGGTCAATCCCCAGAAGGTCAGAAACGGCTGCAGAAGATAGACGGACACGAGAATGAGCGAACGCTCCTGCAGATCCTCTGCGAATTTCCATTTCGCGAAAGCACCCAGCGCCACGAAAAGATAGATGCCCAGTATCGAGATCAGTAAATCAACCATGGGTAAAAGTATAGTATAATCATTCAAAAAAATCCGAGGAGACGACGTGGATATCGAAGCGATCAGAAAAGAGTTGAGAGCCTATGAGGACCGGCGGGACGAGTTTTACCGCTATCTCGACGAGAACATTCCCCACGACGGCAGCACGGGGCTTTATGATTTTCGCACCCGTCCGATGCTCGATGCGGAAAAGGTATACGAACTCTTCCACAAACTCGACTACCAGGCACGTAAGATCCGTGGCATCGTGATCAACGAAATCGTTCAGAAGTCCGACGCTTGACACTGCTTCTTCTTCTCGTCGCTGCCGCCGCAGGCATTGTCGTACTGCTCTATGAAAAGCGGCTGCGGGAAGAGAATACCGCCAAACTCCAAAACTACATCGTCCAGGTTCTCCACGACGACAAACTTCTCGAGCGAGAGAAGATAGCGCGCATCATGGATCTCTTCAGCGAAAACCGATACAGAATCGACGATATGAAAAACGGTACGCTTATCGTCAGCCGCAGGGAATTCAGTGTCGGCGCCGCGTTGATGTGGCTCTCGCTTGCCGGCATCGGCCTGATCGTCTATTTCGCCTACTATTTCCTGAAAAAACCGGAAAGACTCCATGTCGACCTTGCCACAGGAGCCGTCCATGCCGGATAATCCGAATGAAACCTGCCCCTGCGGATCGGGAAAAACCTACGAAGCGTGCTGCAGAAGATACCTGCAAAAGGGTCTGCAGGCACCGACCGCCGAAGCGCTCTTGCGTTCCCGCTACACCGCCTATGTCAGGGGCGATCTCGACTATCTTGTCGATACCGATTTCCACGAAGTCGACAAAGAAGCGACAGAAGCTTGGATGCGGAGCACACGCTTTTACAAACTCGAAATTCTGAAAATCTACAAAGGCAAACCTCTGGACAGAAAAGGCCGCATCGAGTTCAAAGCCTATTTTACGGAAAACGGAGAAAAGAGAGTCCACCATGAACTCTCCGATTTCGAAAAACACAAGGGACGATGGTACTACAGCGGCGGCCTGGCGGCGGAGTGAGCTCCGCCAACATCACACCTTCGCCAGGTCATCGAACGCCCTGGCGTTTCTGGGGCGGTTGATTAGAAGCTTCGAATAGGTGTCCAGAAAGCGGAAATAGGACTCCACGATTTTTGGCTCCACATTCTTTGCGTGGATTTCGAGCACCTCCCTCCAGGTTCCCAGCCATTCGGTCCGATGTTTTTCGTTGATACTGAAGGGTTTGTGCATTTTGACCTGGTCGACATGTCCCAACTCTTCACTGTAACGCTTTGGTCCACCCGCGATTTCGGCGAAATATTTGCCATTGTGCCTCTTGATCTTTTCGATCTCCTCATCGTCCTGCGGGAAAAAGAAGGCGATATCACTCTCGACAATCCGATCGTAAAATTCTCCGATCATTTTTTTAAAACCTTCCTCCCCGCCGACAGCCTCGTAAAATCGGGGATCGGGCAGCGAAATCTCCTCCTCTTTCGGAACGTTGTCCGGATCGTAGGAGGTAATGACAAGATTCATCCGCACTCCTTTTGGGATTTTGCAAACTTTACCATACTCCAAACGGAATTTCGATAAATTTATACCGAAAAATATTCAAAAAACGGAATATGATGAAATTTGTAATACTCGATACCGAAACGACGGGAGCCGAAGAGAAAGACCGCATCTGCCAGATCGCCTACATCGTCGCGTCCCCTCAGCTTGTGGGCACCACAATCGAGGAAGTGCACGAAGATTTGTGCAAACCGCCGGTTGAAATCGGTTTCGGTGCGATGGCGGTGCACCATATCACCAATGAAACCGTCGCGAAAAAACCGCCCTGCGTACAGACCGAGAGTTTCCGACGACTGGAAGAACTCAACACTGCCGAAAACATCCTGGTCATACAGAATGCCCCCTTCGATCTGGCAATGCTCCAAAAAGAGGGATTCAGATCCCGCATGCCCCTTATCGACACTCTTAGATGCCTGCGTCATCTCTACCCCGATCTGGAGGCTCACGCTCTTCAGTATATACGCTACGCATTCGGTCTTTACAAAACAGAAAAGAGAGAGGCCCGATCGATCGGACTCAAAATTTCGCCCCACGATGCCCTCGGCGACGTTTTTATTCTCAAGCTGCTGCTCGACTACCTTCTGATCGACCACGCGCCCGAGGAACTGGTGGAACTGACGAAAAAACCTATCACCTACAAAACGTTCAAATTCGGCAAATACAAGGGAGAAGAGATCATCGAAGTGGCGAAAAAGGATCCTGGCTATATCGAATGGCTGCTGATGGAAAAAGAATCAGAGGAGGGGCTGGACGAAGATTGGCGCCAGACCCTGCAAAAAGCTCTGGAAATCGCGGAGGAAGAGGCCGTCTGGCTCTTTCCTTTCGGCAAATACAAAGGCCAGAGCATCGAAGAGATCGCAAGCCACGATGTCGGCTATCTCAAATGGGCGCTGGAGAATATGGACAAACTCTCCGAGGGAATGAAAAAGGCGATCAGGAAAAGAATCGAGGCGTAGTCGCTTTTGTGTGGTACGTTCTCAAGCGAAGCGGATGCGACGCCAACCGCATCAGGAGAAAATGTTTCAATGCCCCGCCGCCAGCCATGTGGCTGTATTAAAAGGACACAAATAAAAAAAACCGGGCCGCGCAATGCGCGCCACCCGGCTTTGGTTAGGTCAAGAGCAAGAAAGTCTTACTTCAGGCCGTGAATGTATGCAGCCAGTTCTTTGATCTGAGCTTCGTTCAAGCCTGCGACCTGACCTTTCATCAGCATACCCATGCCGTGCTTGTTGAGCGTACCGGCCTGGTAACCTTTGATATCGCTTTCGAGAGTCGCAGCATCCATTCCGCCGATTACGGCAGATTTTCCGAGAGCTTTCTTCTCACCTTTTGCACCGTGGCATCCGGCACATTTTTTAAACAGTGCAGCTCCGTCAGCCATTACGAGGCTGGCCGCTCCTGCGAGCATCAGTGCGAGTGTTACTTTTTTCATCGTATCTCCTTTTGTTTTTTTGTGATGTGATTATAGCGAATTCTCATCGCTTCGGCTTGACGATCGTCAAGCCGTTTCGTTAACGAATGTTGCCGATTCTGCCTTAGCAGGCCGGAACGTTGCCGCTGTCGTTCGCATACTCGTATGCAAAATCGTACAGATCATCAAGATACTTCTTGATCGATTCGATATTGACTCTCGGGCAGATTTTTTTGATTTCATCGGCGAATTTGCCCTCTTCCTTGAGCTCTTCCCACTCATCCTGGGAATGTTTGGCCGCGAATTTCGCCCCGTTGAAGCCACACGCATTTTTCAGTTTTTTGCTGTAAACTTTTTGGCCTTTTGCAGCATCCGCGCTGGCAGAAGTCGCCATCAGGCTCATTGCAACGAATCCCGCTGCCACCACTGTAAGCAATTTTTTCATATATCCTCCTTTTGATTGGATGCCCCGTACGCCGGGCCACCCTTTTGATACCCACATTGTAGAAAACAATCGTGGAGTCATCGTGAAAAAGATTCTAACACAAACTATTTTATTTTCCCAAATACTTTGTAGGTTTCCCAATAGATATCGATCGCGCTGCGTAAATCCGTATCACTCAAACCGCTTTTGGGCATCAGACCATACTGGCGAATCAGCTCTTCGGAGGCGAGCGCCTTCTTTTTGGTCGGATATCTCAGAAATCGGTAGAGCGCGCTCTTCACACGACGCTCGCTGCTGTACTTCAGCAGATAGTTGAAAAAGAATTTGTCCAGCGACACCGGCAATCTCCTGTGACACGCCACGCAGTTGCGCTGATAGACCGATCCCTTGTTTGCATGAGCGGGGATACTCCCCAAAAACGCACCCTCCAGAAGCAGGGCGATCAAAACAAGATGGCGAATTTTCCGTTTTCGGGTTTCCGCTTTACGCTTTCCGTATCCCGACTTCATCTTTGAATCTGCCACCCCAATCACCTTTCGCCTCTGTTTTGCCATCTCACCCACACTTTTGTCCCTTCTCCTTTTTTGGACGCGATATCGATTTTCAGGCCGTACTCGCCGGCGATCATCGCCACGATATTGAGACCGATGCCAAAGCCGCCCACGCTCGTATCGAACCGCTTGTAGCGTTTGAAAGCCTCTTTGACCGCCTTGCTCTCCATTCCCATCCCGCTGTCTTGCACCAGCAGCTCTCCGGGGCGGAGTCGGACGAAAATTTCCCCGCCCCGTCTGTTGTATTTGATGGCGTTGGAGAGCAGATTGTCGATCAGCCGCGCCGCCTTCCCTTCGTCGATAAAGAGTTTCACGCCCGGCTGGATATCGGTTTCGATGCCGATTTTTTTCGATTCCGAAAGGATGCGGAAGTAGTCGATACGCTCTTGGACGAGCTTCGCCATGTCGACGTACCGGTTCTGGGACGCTGTTTTGTGGTGGAGCACCAGGTAGGTCAGGTCCTGGTAGATGTTGCTGATGGTCCGCGCCCCGATCTCGATGCGCTTGATCTTTTTGGCGGTCGATTCATCGAGCCTTTGCTCATCGATCATCTCGATATTTGTCAATATGGCATTGACGGGCGTGTTGAGCTCATGGGTGGTGTCTTTGATGAACCGGTCCAGAAGCCGTATGGCATTGCGCATGGGCGCGAGAAAGAGCCGGACCAGCACCAGACCCGCCATCAGAAACACCGCCAGCATCGCCCCGCCGTAGAAGACGATGTTTTTCCATGTCTGAAGAAACCATTGCCTGTCGTCGTCGATCTCGACCACCACATATTTGGCCCCAAGATAGTAGGAGTCGAGCACATGGATGTAGTGGATGACATGATCGGTGGTATAGATGACCCGATCCAGCGCCACCCCCCGCGGATGCTTCAGCGTCGAAAATATCCGGACCTTGTCGGCATCGTAGATGGCCGAGCGGTAGAGCGGATTGCGGGGGTAGGTACGGTAGCGGTCGAAATAGATATGCAGAAGTTTCAGCCCGTCTATCAGCTCTTTGGAGTACTCCTCCAGCTCCAGACGCTTGGTCTGCAGCATCAGGTCCTTCTGGAGTTTGTAGTAGATGGTGGAGCCAAGAATGAGAATAAGAAGGGCCAAAAAGGCATACAATCCCAGAAAACGCAGCAGCGTACGCCGCTCGTTATGGGAGATACTTGTAGCCGTAGCGTTTGATGCTGACAATTTTCTCTTTCCCTATGGTTTTGCGCAGGTTCTTGATATAGGTCCGAAGCGCTGTCTCGCTCGGCGTCTCGTCGTATCCCCAGAGCGTATCGTAAAAAGTCTCGTGGGCTATCACCTCCCCGGGATGGGTCAAAAAGAGTTTCAAAAGCGCAAGCTCCTTGGGCTGAAGATTGGCAGGCTTGTCGTCGATGTAGAGAGTATTGCCAACCGAGTCGTAACTGATACCCGGAGCGATTTCGATACGGGGAGCCGGTTTGTGGGAGAAGTTGCGTTTCAGAAGCGTCCCGATGCGCAGCAGCAGCTCCTTGAGGGCGAAAGGTTTACGGATGTAGTCGTCCGCGCCGCTTTCGTATCCCTCTTCCAGATTTTCGATCGCGTTCAAAGAGGTGATGAAAATCGCGGGCGTATCGACACCCCGCTCCCTTGAGGCTTTGAGGAGTTCGAATCCGTTGATACCGGGAACATTGACATCCAGAAGCAGCAGGTCATACCGTTGTTCGTAGAGCTTCTCCTCCGCCTCTTCACCGTCGTAGGCGCACTCCACCTCAAACCCCTCCTCTTCGAGGAAATCGGTCACCGTTTCGGCGAGGTTGGTGTCATCTTCGAGAAGAAATATTCTGGTTTTTTTAGTTTTTGCCGGCATCTTCGATCTTTTTCTTCGCCTCTTCGTATGCCCTCTTCTCCTCGGGCGTCATCGTCACTTCCCGCTTTTTGAGTTCGTGCAGGATGACCGGGATATTCCCGCTCTTTTCATATTTTAAAGCGGCGATCAGTTCCTGGGTACTTCTTTCCGACCAGTCGATGGCGAAGGCGAAAATAACCAGCGCAAGGATCAGCACAAACTTTTTCATCCCCTATCCCAGATGCCGCGCCACCAGCTGGGCGATCTGCTGGGCAGGCAGCGCACCGCTGACACGCTCCATCTCCTGTCCGTTTTTGAAGACAATGATGGTCGGAATGCCGCGTATTCCGAAAGGTGCCGCGAGCTGCTGATATTGCTCGGTATTGACTTTGGCAAACTGCGCCTTGAGCGGAAACTGCGCCGCAGCCTCTTCGTAGGCGGGAGCCATCATCCGGCAGGGGCCGCACCAGGGTGCCCAGAAGTCGACGACGACGGGAATATCGCTTTTTTGGATATGGATCGCAAAGGTTTCGGGTGTCAGTTCGACCGGATGGGTGTCGAGCAGAGAGCCTTTGCAATAGCCGCAGTTGGCCTTGGTATAGTGCTCTTTGACGGGTATACGGTTGACTTTGTGACAGTGTGGGCAAACCACATGGATGGTTGACATGAAGAATCTCCTTCCAAAGATCGCATTCATTTCTGAAACGTTTTCTTTCAACTGATTTTACCTCATTTTTCGTGCATGTTTTGTACAATAGGTATCAAAAAAGGCATATTTCTTGCGATTTGAAACCTATCCTTTCGAAAAACTGAACGTTTTGCTGGAGGAGATCACTCCCAACGGCACGTACGAGCCGATCGTTCTGACCATCGGCGAACCGCAGTTCAATACCCCGGCATTCGTCACCGAGGCACTCTGCGAACATGCCCCCCTGCTGAAAAAATATCCGAAAACATCGGGGGAACCGGAACTTCGGGCTGCGATGCGCGTTTTCTTCAAGCACCGTTTCCATATCGAGCTGGACGACTCCCAAATTATCCCCACTTTCGGAACCCGGGAGTTTCTTTTCAATTTTCCCCAGTTCCTGCTCGCCGATGTCGACCATCCGATGATGGCCTACACCAACCCTTTCTACCAGATCTACGAAGGGGCCGCCATCGCCAGCGGCGCGAAAGTGCTTCATCTGCATCTGACGAAGGAAAACGGTTTCCTGCCCCCTATCCGTGAACCGGAACTCGCCGGCTGCGACCTGGTGATTCTCAACTTTCCCAACAACCCCACCGCTTCGGTTATGGATGTCGACACGATGGCGGAGTGGGTCCGCCTTGCGCTGAAGCACGATTTTGTCCTGCTCAACGACGAGTGCTACAGCGAAATCTATACCCATACGCCGCCGCCCTCTTTGCTCGAAGCTTCCATCCGGGCCGACAATCCTACGTTCAAAAACGTCCTTGTCATCAACTCGGTTTCAAAGCGCTCCAGCGCCCCGGGCCTGCGAAGCGGTTTCGTCGCGGGCGACGACGGGATACTTCGTGAATACATGCGGTACCGTACCTACGTGGGATGCGCCTCCCCCCTTCCCCTGCAGATGGCGGCCGCCGCCGCATGGCGCGACAACGAACACGTCATCGCTTTTCGGGAAAAGTACAAAGAGAACTTCGAAATCGCCCAAGAGATTCTGGGAATAAAAATCCCCGAAGCGACTTTCTATATCTGGCTGGAAGTGGGGGACGAACTCGCGTTCACCAAAAAACTCTACGCCGACTTCAACGTCAAGGTGCTGCCCGGAAGTTTCCTCGGACGCGAAGGGATCGGTCAGGGATTCGTGCGCATCGCACTGGTCGAAAACGCCGAAAGAACCCTCGAGGCGGTCCGTCGCATCAAACGATGCATTGACGAGATGCTATAATGTAGTCCATGAATGAAATTATTCGTAAAAATCCCCGCCTCAAAGTGATGCTCAGGCAGGTCAAGCCGCTGATCATGAACTACATCGACATGGCGCTGTACGACTTCGAACGCTACAGCCTGCCCTCGAGCGCCCTCCTGATTCAAGCCCCCCTCAAAATGCTTCTGACGCTTGAGCGAAATACCCGAAAAACCGACATGGTCATGGCTTTGGATCAGAATCTCTTTTTCGTCATCTATCCGAACACTCCTGTCGAAAAGGGGAAAATCGCCTTCTCCAACATCCTGAAACTCTTCACCAAAGAGGTGCACGAAGGCAATGTCAAGGCGGCCATCATGGAGATAGGCGAAGACAGAATCTCTCCCGAAGAGATCATCGAACGTCTTGTCATCGCACTCCACAACCGCCAGGAAACGGCCAAAACGCCTCTCATCGACGCTTCCAAAATCAGGTTCTAGCAGACCTCGCACCGACGCACTTTTTCCAAAAACGCCTTCTCGTCCAGCGGCGCGCTGTAGTAGTAACCCTGGCAGAATATCGTTGCGTCGATCGCTTTGAGACGGTTTTTCTGCTGGACGCTTTCGACCCCTTCCGCCACGACACTGTATTTGAACTGCCGGGCGATATCGACCATCGCCCTCACAAGTGCCACATCGTCCTCGTCGGTCAGTATGTCGCGGATGAATGACTGGTCGATCTTGATCGACTCGAATTCGAACCGCTTCAAATAGGAGAGCGAGGAGTAGCCTGTCCCGAAGTCGTCGATAAGAAATCCGATACCCACGTTGTTGAATTTTTCGATGAGTTCTCTCGTCCTTTCGCTCTCCTCCATCAGTATGCTTTCTGTAATTTCGAATTTTATCAGGCGCGGATCGATAGCGTATTTGCTTATGATTGCCATCACCTCGTCGTAAAATCCCTGATGCCTGAACTGCTTTGAGCTGATATTGATGCTGATATAGTAGAGAGGAAACTCTCCCTCCCGCTGCCACGACCGCAGATTCGAGCAAACCGTCTCGATGACCCAGTGACCGATCTGGTGGATGAGCTTCGACTCCTCCGCCACCGGGATGAACTCGGAGGGCATGACGACCGTACCGTCGGGCTGTTTCCAGCGAAGGAGCGCCTCCGCGCCGTAGATTCGCTCCTTGTCGATATCGATGATCGGCTGATACTGGATAAAGAGCTCCTTCCGGTCGATCGCGTGCCGCAGGTCGTGTTCCAGCTTGATCGTGCGGCGCAGCTCCCTGTCCATCTCCTCTTCGTAGAAACTGGTGACGCCCTGCCCCCTTTTTTTGGCATGATACATCGCGATGTCGGCGATCCTGAGAATCTCGTCGAGCGGTTCGTCCATCCCATAGATCATGACAGCCCCGATGCTGGTCGTGATGTAGAGCTGGTGCTGGTCAATCAGGTAGGGCTTCGCCAGCTCTTTGTGAATCTTTTTGGTCACCTGCCATGTATGCTCGACACTCTCTTTGAGCTCTTTTGAGATCATCGGCAGAAAAATGATGAACTCGTCTCCACCGAGCCTACAGACGGTATCGCTCTGGCGCATGATCTTTTGAAGACGGTCCGCTGTCTCTTTGAGCAGTTCATCGCCGACATTGTGGCCGTAGGTGTCATTGATATGCTTGAAACGGTCGAGATCGAGGAAAAGAAGCGCCGAAAAATACTTCCCTCGGGCAGCCTGGGCAATCTGGAGCCGGTATCTGTCTTCGAGCAGTTTTCGGTTGGGCAGATGGGTCAAAGTGTCGTGATAGGCCAGAAATTCCGCCCTCTCCATCGCTTCGTGTTCCGCCGTTTTGTCCTGTACGACCGCCAATCCTCCGATCAACCGGCCATACTGGTCGAGCAGGGGCGAATAGACAGCGGAGACCCAGAGCTCTCTTCCCGAAAGGGCCGCCATAAAAGGGCCTTCATAATGCATCACCCTCTTCTCTTCGATCACCTTCCGGATGTTCCTGATGGGACGCTGATCCTTCAATTGCAACAGGTTGAGTTTCAGCAGCGTCTCTTTCGGAACGCCGATATGCTCGGTCAGCGCCTTGTTGCAGTCGATTATGTTGAATTTCGTGTCGAAATAGAGTATGCCAACGGGTGCCTGGTCGGCGATAAGATCGAGCCTTCGGCGCAGCTCTCCCAGTTCGCCGTGCTGTCGGATCCCCTTTTCGAGAATTTTGTTGAGCTGACGTGTGCTCACGAGAAAAACGGTCATGAAAACGAATGTCATCAAAAATAAAATGGTATGCAGTTCGTCCCAGCAGATGATCAGTCGCAAAGCGAACGCCGAGAGAACGAGGATGATGTAGGTGTCGGCAATCTTTCTGTCGATGGCCAGCGTGATCGCCCCGCCACCCGCCATGCCGGCCACGATGATCCCCAGCAGCAGTTCGTACTGCAAATGGCCCTCCGGATAGAAAACAAAAGCGGCTACCGCCCACAGAAACGCCATGGTCACCGCCTCCACCCTGAAGCGCTGATACCGTGCCTCGAGGGAACGGTCGCCGTACCGGCACCCTTTCAGGGCGTAATAGACCCGCTCCAGCGAAAGAACGAGGACCAGCACATACCAGGTGCCCAGAAAAAGATGGTCCGCATAGGGCCACAGAAAAAGCAGAAGGCTGCTCGCCACGATAATCGTCGCCCCCATCGTGATGGGAACTTTGGTGCAGAGCGTCACAAGTACTTGTTCGCGCAAAAACTGATGCAGTGTTTCGGATTCGGAAAACAGCGCTTCGATGCGTTTTAGAAAAGTTTTGAAAATTTTCGGCATCTCTTTTCCATCGTTTTGTCAAATCCCGATTCAGACGGCTCGGAGTCTGCCGGGTTGTTCCCTTGCTGTTCCAAGGCATTTAAGTTTACGACGATTATTCTTTTATGTCGCTAAGTCTGTTATCCAAAAATTTATGCTATTGTGACACATGGCAACCCTAACAAAATTGTCAAAAGAAAAAGAGTACGATTTTACAAAAGCGATCGAAATCGCTCCCGCTGTCTGGTGGGTCGGGCATGTTCTCGAAAACGATATTTTCCAGTGCCATGTCTACCTGATCGAAAACGAAGAAGAGAGTATTCTAATCGATCCGGGGTCGAAACTGACATGGCCACACACCCGACGCAAGATTCAAGAGATCATGCCGCTGGAAAACATAAAATACATCATCTGCCACCACCAGGACCCCGACATCACCTCCGGCATCGCAGATCTGCTGGCCGAGATCGGAACGCAAAACCGCTATCTTGTCACCCATTGGCGGGCGGCCGAACTTCTCGATCATTACGACTGGGGGATCGAGTACTACGAAGTGCAGGCGAAAAACTGGCGGCTCAGCACGAAAGATCGCCTATTGGAATTCGTGTTTACGCCCTATATGCATTTTCCGGGAGCCTTCTGCACCTACGACACAAAAAGCGGCATTCTCTTCTCCAGTGACATTTTCGGCGCCCTGACGGAAAGCTTTTCGCTGTTTGCCAAAGACGCCGACTCCTATTTCAGGCAGATGGAACCTTTCCATACCCACTATATGCCGGCTTCTGAAATCGTCAACCACGGCCTCGACAATATCCTCAAATGCGAACCGATCAACATGATCGCTCCCCAGCACGGCTCGATCATTACCAAAGAACAGATCGGACCCATCATCCAAAAACTGCGAACACTGCGATGCGGCCTCTATCTGGAATTCGGCGGGACCAGAAAGATCGGACTGATGACGAAAGTCAACGCCGTTTTGCCGAAGGTTTTCGAAACGGCGGCTTTCTTCGAAAGTTTCCACTCCGATACCCAGCGCATTCTCGCCTCGATGCGACAAGTATTTCCGATCGAGAGAATCTTCTCTCTCGTTCTGATCGACGACAGCTATTTCGTCAAACTCGATTCAAACAGTCGCAAGATGCAGCCCTGCAAGCAGAAAAAAAGTGACATCCTCGAAAAATTCCACCCGACTTTCCATGCACGGACTCGCGCCTTCATCGACAGTGAAACCATCCAGTGTCTTCCGCTCGAGGCACCGAAAACTCTCTACACTTTTCCGCTTCACGATATGCAAAATCGCATCTTCGGTATCGGGATGTTCGTACTCGATCGCTCATTTGAACGCTCCGATGAAATGATGGAAATGCTTCAAAAATTTGAAATCGCCGTCGACATCATCGCCAAACACGAAGCCGAGGCTCATCTGATCGAAAAAGAGAAAACCCTCGCCTACGCCATGGCAATTACCGACAAACTCACCGGTCTATACAATCGGTACTACCTCGAAGAGGCCGCGGCGAAGGAGCTCGCCAAAGGCCAGCGACACGGCCATTCCCTCTCATTCTGTTATCTCGATATCGATTTTTTCAAAAGGATCAACGATACCTACGGCCATGATGTGGGGGATGAAATACTGCAGCGCTTCGCCCACATTGTCATCGCCAATCTGCGGGAGAGCGACATGGCCTTCAGACTGGGCGGCGAAGAGTTTCTTGTCATTTTGCCCTACACGATCAAAGAGGATGCCGTCAAGATGGCCGAACGGCTGAGGTATTCGGTAAAGGAAAACGGCTGTCTCGAAAAGGATGGCAAGAGAATCTGTTTCTCTTTCAGCGGAGGCATCACCGACACCGAAGAGAGCGGCTACGAGCTGGAGAGACTGCTCAAAAGGGCCGACGAGAAGCTCTACGAAGCGAAAAAGTCGGGAAGAGACCGAATCGTTTTTTAAAGCTCGACGACCGTCGCGCCGAATCCCCCCATGTGCGGCGGCGCGTCGTGGAAACCTTTGACGCTGGGATGCTCTTTGAGAAAGGTGCGGACCGCGTGGGCCAGTTTCCTGGTCCCGATGCCGTGATAGACCAGCACTTCATCAAATCCCGCCAGCAGCGCGTCCGAGATGAATTTGTCCAGTTTCTCGATCGCCTCTTCCGCTCTGAGCCCGTGCAGATCCAGCTTGACGCCCGCTGTTGCTTTGGAGCGCTCCAGCGTCACGGAGACCGTTTTTTTCTTCGGCGCTTTCGGGGGGTTGCCCGAGCGTTTCAATTCGCTCAGCGGCACCCGCATTTTTATTCCTTCCACTTCGATCGTCGCCTCTTTGGCTTTGAGCGCGATGATCGTGCCCCGGTTTTTGCGGTATTTCACCCGGTCGCCGACGGCGAAGCTCTCCAGCCTTTTCGGCGCCTCGATCTTCGCCTTCTGCACCGTTTTGTGGGCCCGGTTGAGCTGGCGATGGATCGATTTTTCGTCTTTGGCTTTCAGCGCCATTCTCACCTGCTTCGTCGCTTCGGCGTAGATCGCCTCCAACTCCCGCTTCTTGGCGTAGAGTTCGCTCTCCAGCGTATCGTTGAGCTCCTTGTAGCGTGCTTTCTCCCGCTCCAGCGCTTCGATCCTGTGCTCGAGTTGCCGCCGTTTTTCGTGAAGCTCTCTTTCAAGGGTGCTGGAGCGTTCGATGAGTTCGTTGAGCCGCTCCTTGTCTTCGCCGTACTCGACTCTCGCCTTCTGCACGATGTTCCTGGGCACGCCGTAGCGCTCCGCCGTCTCGAAAGCGTAGCTCTTGCCGATGATTCCCTGCAGAAAAGTATAGGTCGGCACCTGGTTCTTCTCGTCGTAGACAGCGGCCACCAGTTCCACCCTCTCGTTCCCCGCCATCATCGCTGCCAGCCTTTTGTGATGGGTCGTGATGACGATTTTGACATGCCGTTTCACCAGTTCCTCGATCATCACCTTAAAAAGCGAGGCCGCTTCGTCGCTGTCGGTCCCAAGCTCGATCTCGTCGACTCCCACCAGCACGTGACTTTGGGAAAAGAGCCGCGAAAACTCCCGCATCCGTCCGGCGAAGGTGGAGATGTCGTTTCTGACATTCTGGGGATCTTCAATGATCGCTTCGATCTTTTTGAAGCTGCCGATGTACGTCTTTTTGGCATCGCACTTCATGGGCAGCAGGTACTTCGACAGCCACGCCGCGGCCAGAATCGATTTGAGCAGCATCGTCTTGCCGCCCGCGTTGACGCCGGTGATCATCAGGACATCTTTCGTAAAATCGATCGAAACGGGTCTGGGATGGCTCAGCGCCGGATGGGCGAAGTCGGCGAGTCGTATCGCTTCGCCGCGGTCGGGCATCACGAAATTCAGGTCCTCCAGCCTCGCCATCTGCATCCGCGCCTGGTAATGGTCGAACCGATCGAACGCGGCATCAATGAATTTCAGGAATTTCAGCCATTCGCCCAGCATCCGGCTCGTTTTCTTGGCGATGTCGTAGTAGACCTCCTCCAGGCGGCTGACAATGCCCGCCTCCTTCTCCTTGAGCTTGGCGATCGACTCGGGAATGACATAGAAAAATCCCGCCGTCGTCCGGCCGATGACCGTGGCTTTCATGACATGGTTGAACCCGCCCCGCACCAGCAGCGCCTCCTCGTCGTTGACGTAGTGGATCTGCCGGTCCACCAGATAGGGCGAAAGTTTCGCGCTGTTGAGCATTCGAGAAAGCGTCTGGCGGATCGCTTCCCGGTTTTGTCGCTTGGCCGCCTTGAGCGACGCGAGCCTCTCGTCCACATGCTCTTCGAGGTTTCCTTTCGCGTCGAACATTTTCGACAGATCGACGATCGGGGCGGGAATCTCGATCTGCGCAAGCCACTCTCCCAGCACATTCTCGATGCGCAGATTTTTGAGATACATGAAATAGCGTACGATCTTGACGACTTCGTAGATCTCCTCGAGCCCCAGCACCGCCTGCTTGCCCAGACGCATCCACATATCCTTGCAGTCGCGCACCTTCGGCGGCGCCTTGAACTCCACCTCCTCCAGCGCCCGGATAAAGCGAAAATGGAGGCTTCTGTCCCCCTCGATAAAGAGCGGTTTGGGCCGCGCCAGCAGCCCCTCGAACCGCTCGATGTACCCTGTCAGATCCAGCTGTTTGATCAGTTTATCTCTCATAAAACCCCTGTTTTTCAATTGCACCGCACATCGGCGCCAAGCAGGCGAGCCAATGCCCGCACTTTTTTGCC
Source organism: Hydrogenimonas urashimensis (assembly GCF_016593255.1). Taxonomy (NCBI): domain Bacteria; kingdom Pseudomonadati; phylum Campylobacterota; class Epsilonproteobacteria; order Campylobacterales; family Hydrogenimonadaceae; genus Hydrogenimonas; species Hydrogenimonas urashimensis. The sequence goes on from NZ_AP023212.1 coordinate 932,837, forward strand.
TGCCAACCTTCGGGCTTTCTTATTTCAAATTCTTGAACCATATCCGCCGCCGCCGGGTGTCTCTATGCGTATTCTATCGCCTTTTTCCACCTGCAGCTGCACCTTCGCTCCCAGGTCGTACACTCGGTTTGCTCGAATCAGAATGTTGCGCCCCCTGGCACCCGCTTCCCCGCCGGCCAGCCCGAAAGGGGCGAAAACGCGCCGTTCGCTGAGAATCGAAAACGCCATGGGCTCGAAAAAGCGGTAAATCCTCACCACACCGTCTCCGCCCCGGTGGCGCCCGGCACCACCCGAACCGCGGCGCACGGCGAACCGCTCCACCGCCACGGGGAAACGTCGCTCCAGTATCTCGATGTCGGTAATTCGCGTGTTGGTCATGTGGGTGTGCACGGCATCCGCCCCCGGGGCGTTGGGCGTCGCTCCCGCGCCGCCGGCGATCGTTTCGTAATAGCCGAAGCGCTCATTGCCGAACGTGACGTTGTTCATGCATCCCTGGCTCGCCGCCGCCTCGCCGAAAAGCCCCAGCACCACATCGACGATGCGCTGGCTTGTGGTCACGTTGCCGCCCGCCACCGCCGCCGAAGGCGAGGGATTTAGAAGCGAGCCTTCGGGCAGAACCATCTCCACCGGCGCGATGAGCCCTTCGTTGAGGGGAAGATCCTCCCGCAGCATCGCCCGCAGGGCGTATATGAGCGAGGAGCGAACGACCGCGGGCGGCGTATTCTGATTGCCCCACATCTCCAGGCCGCTGCCCGTGAAGTCGAACACCGCCCCGCCCTCCTTGTCGAACGTCACCGTCAGAGCGATCTCGCTGCCCCCATCCAGCCGGTCCGCGGCCTCGCGTCTTTGTCCAGCATACCTCCTGAAAAAGCGGCGCACCGCTTCCTCGCTGATTCGCTGGATATCGGCCATATACTCCAGTATGGCATCCCGCCCGCTCTGGCGCATCAGGGCGAGCACCCCCTCTATGCCTTCTCGGTTGGCCGCTGCCTGGGCCCGCAGGTCGCTCAGGTTGTCCGCGATGTTCCGCCCCCCCGCCCTTTGGAGCGTTTCGATGACCCGCGTCTCGTCGAAACGCCCCTTTTCGATGAGCGGAAAGCTTGTAAAAAGCGCCCCCTCCTCCTCAAGTGTCGCCGAAAAGGGGGGCATCGACCCCGGCACTTTGCCGCCGATGTCGGCGTGATGGCCCCGGCTGGCGACCCAGAAGAGTACCTTTCCATCTTTCACACAGGGCGTGGCGAGGGTGATATCGGGCAGGTGGGAGCCGCCCTCGAAAGGGGCGTTGGTGATGTAGGTGACCCCCGCTTCGAAGGATCCGTGTTTTTGTATCAGCGCTTTTACCACACTGCTCATGGAGCCCAGATGCACCGGGATATGGGGGGCGTTGGCCACCAGGTTGCCCGCCGCGTCGAAAATGGCACAGGAGAAGTCGAGCCGTTCGCGAATATTGGTGGAGACGGCGCTTTTTTGCAGCATATCCCCCATCCGCGCGGCGATGAAGCCGAAACGGTTGGAAAAGAGCGATCGGCGCACCGCGGCAAGCGACGTCTTGTCGTTTCGGACCGCGGCGATGTCCATCACCACATCACCGACTGCGTTGACGGCAGCACGGCATTCGGGCTCGAGCACGATCGTGGAAGTCTCCTGTATCAGGAGGGCCGGCCCTTCGATGGTGGCACCCGCACCCAGTTGCGACAGGTCGTACACCCAAGCATCGTGCCATCCGCCGCGAAGATAGATTCGCACCCGCCCCGTGGCCCTTGGCTCACCTTTTTGCGGCGGCACGGCCGGGCGCTCCCATCCTTTCGACACGACGGTCGCCACCAGTCGTACCGACTCCACGATGAGCCTGCGCTCGGGCATCAGAAAACCAAATTCCCGTTCATGCCGCTCCTCGAACGCCTCCTTCGCCTTTTTGAAAGGCACTTCGATCGCCTGCTCCGTTCCGTCGTATTTGACCAGCGCCCTGTAGGAAAACCGCGTATCGCGCCCCCGGGTTTTGGCGGCCAATTCTCTTTTGAGCGGTTCAAACAAAGCGGCGTCACACGCCTCGAGGGGCTTTTCCACAAGCCGCATCGCATCGACGCTCTCAGAAGCCAGCGCCATGCCGTAGGCCGAGAGGATACCCCCGTAGCGATGGATCAAAACCGTCCGTATGCCCAGCTTCGCCGCCACGGCCGCGGCGTGCTGTCCGCCCGCGCCGCCGAAAGCGCAGAGGCGGTGGTCGGCCGGGTCGAATCCTTTCTTGAGGGTCACCTCTTTGATGGCGGAGGCCATCTGCTCATTGGCCACATCCAAAAAACCCTCGGCGACCGCTTCGACACTCGTTCCCAGCGCCTCGGCGATCGGTTCGAATCCCCGGCGGCTCGCGGCGATATCCAGCGGCGCATCGCCGTTTGGGCCGAATATTTTCGGAAAACTCTGCGCATCCAGACGCCCTGTTACCAGATTGGCATCGGTAATGCTCAGATATCCCCCGCGCCCGTAACACAGAGGCCCCGGATCGGCTCCGCTGCTCTGCGGTCCCACCTTGAAAAGACCGTTTTCGAAAAAGAGGCGGCTCCCCCCGCCACTGGCTATCGTGTGCAGATCCACCTGCGGCACCCTGACCCGCACACCGGCCGTCTCGCCTTCGTAGCGTAGTACCGTCTCTCCGTCATAGCGGCACACGTCGGTGCTGGTCCCGCCCATGTCAAAGCCGATCAGCGGTGTGCCGTCGTAAACCGACGCCAGGGCCGTCACGCCTCCGGCCGGCCCGCTCAGAAGCGCCCGTGACCCCCGGAAATCTTCCAGTGAACTGAGTGCGCCGCTGCTTTGCATCATCCGTGTCTTTGCGCGGATATCGCCGCGAAAAGCCGCCTCGAAAGTTTCGAGATACTCCTGCAGTTTTGGTGTCAGGTAGGCATCGCACAGCGTTGTCTCCGCCCTGATCACGGCACCCGGCAGCGGCACGGTTTCGTGGCTGCAGACAACCGAAAACCCCATCGTCTCGGCGATTTGCGCTACCTTTTTCTCATGTTCCACAAAGCCGTAGCCGTGCATCAGGCAGACCGCGAGGTTCCTCTCCTGCAGTCCCCAGAGCGTTCGCCGAACCTCATCGGCATCGACCGCTTTTTCTACGACGAACTCCCCTTCTCGCAGCAAAACCCGTTCGTCGATCTCCACGACTTTCGCATACAAAGGCGCGATCTTTTCGATCTCCAGGGCGAATATGTCCGGCCGGGCCTGGTCGCCGATCTCAAGCAGGTCCCCGAACCCACGGGTCACCACGAGCACGGTCGGCTCCCCTTTGCGCTCGAGCAGGGCATTGGTCGCGATGGTCGTCCCCATGCGTATCCACCCGATCCGTTCCGCGTCGATCGGCTTTGTCGCCCCAAAAAGTTCACGCATCACTTCGCCGATGGCGTGGCTGCACGCCTCTTTATAAAAAGGCGAACGGCTCAAAACCTTTTTGACGATAAACCGCCCTTCATAACGGGCGATCAAATCGGTAAAAGTCCCGCCCCGGTCGATAGCAAACTCGATTTTTTTCAAGGTGTTTCCTTGAAAAGGTTATCGATGCTGCATGCCTGACGGGAGGGATATAAAAAGGGAAAATTTTTGGTTTCGCATCTCAATAATTCCCGGATAAAGAAAAAAACCGGACCGATCATCTCACCTTCTCACCCAAAAATCGTCACTTCAAACCCCGGATCTGGTAGGTGATGTCTCCGGCACCGAAGGCCACGATGAGATCGTGGTCAAACTCCTTGATACTGCGGCCGCTTTTGTCGAGAATTTTCACGACGCCCCCCTCTTTTGTGACACGTTCGGCCATCGTCAGCTCATAGCCCGCGAAGGCACCTTTGAGATCGATGGGAACCTCCACCTCCCCGGCGGCCCAGATCGGCAGAATGACCAGTTCGTCCACATCGGTGAAACATTCGACGAATCCCTGCAGGTTGTCCATGGTACGGCTGTATTTGTGAGGCTGCCATATCGCCCTGATTTTGCGGAAACCGCGCATGGCGGCATAATCTTTCAAGGCGTCCATCGTCGCCCTGATTTCGGTGGGGTGATGGCCGTAATCGTCGATCACGACACACTTTTCACTGTTTTCGATGATGTCGAAACGCTTCTTGATCCCTTTGTAACGCTTCAGATTGTCCCTAATGGCATCAGGGCTTTGGCCCTCATGCAGCGCCGCCAGAATAGCCAAAGAGGCATCCAGAGCGATATGCGCTCCCAGCCCGAACACATCGAAACTCCCGAAATTTTTAAGCCTGAACCGTGTATGGGGCTCCCCGTCGATGAGCACATATTCGATATCGCGGATATCACGGCTTGGATAGAGCCTGATCGACTCAAGCTTTAGGGCGGAGAGAAAAAGATCTTCCCCGTTGACCACTCGCACCGACGCCAGGCGCAAAAACTCCTCATACGCCGCATAGAAACGCTCAAGATTGTATTCGTAGTACTCCATGTGTTCCGGTTCGACATTGGTGACGATGGCCATGTAGGGGTTGCAGTTGAGAAAACTGGCATCGCTCTCGTCCGCTTCGAAAACCACTTCGTCGTTTTCCGCCGTTCGTACATTGGAGTGGAAGACTTTCGAGATAGCCCCGATCAGTGCGTTGGTTTGCGGAAGAAGCTCGGCCAGCATCGCCGACGTGGTGCTTTTGCCGTGTGCTCCGCCGACGGCATAGACTCTCTTGTCTTTGAGAATGAACTTCAACGCCTCTTTTCTCGCATAAAGCGGGATCCCAAGCGCCTTCGCGCGGATATATTCGGGATTGTTCTTTCGCACCGCCGCCGAATGGATCACCATATCGGCCCCCTCCACCGCGTCGCCGTGATGGGGAATCGTGATCTTCGCCCCGTATTTGAGAGCCAGCTCGTCGGTGATCTCGCTCTGGCGTATGTCCGATCCCGAAATCGCATGCCCCTCCCCCGCCATGAACTTGGCAAGTGCCGAAATGCCGATGCCTCCGATGCCTATGAAATGGATTCTCATCTTTTTTTCGCTGCCGGCATAGGGGCTGTTTGGACAAGGACGAACGTTGGGGTGCGCTCTGTCAGCTTCTTGCTTCTCACTTCCTGTTTCTCACTTTTTCAAAGTTTCCAACTCTTTGAGCGCATTTTCGAGCACATCTTTTTTCTCTTTCAAAAATCCTTCGACGGAGGGTTTGAAGTTGGTCAGGAAAAAGCCGTAGGTTTCGCTGTCGTTTGGGTTTTTGGTATCGACCAGTTCGTCGATGAAATCGTCAAATTTCATTTGGGATGCCGCCGCCGCGATGTGGGGCATCATCGCCTCCGAGAGCGTTTCATCGTTCGCCGTGTAGTGAAGGATCAGAAATATCTCCTTGGCCCCCTTGAAATCGTTTTCGCTGTAGCGCTCGATACCGTGTTCGTAGATGCCCCGCAGGGTATAGAGATCCTCCGGCTGGCCGATATCGAAAAACTCCTCTTTCGTCAGTTTGTCGGCAAGCCGATCGAAAACGGTTTGCAGAATCTCCGTGTAGATGCGATCGAGTCGCTCGGCAGAGAGGTTCAGCATCACCGACGTATCGAGCACATCGTACATCCCGACGACATCTTTCGCTTTGACGGCGGCCTCTTCCCTGTTGGCCAGTTCCATCATAAATGCCGGATTGTTTTTCAAATCTTCAAATTCGTTCTCATTCATTAAAATTTTCCCTTTTGTGTCGATATATGTGACAACTTTTTAACATAAATTCAAACAGAGCCGCAGGAGCGCACGAATGAACAATCCGATTATATTTAATTTTAAATTAAACAAGCTATAATCGCGCCATGATTCTTTTTTTGGTAATTTTTACTTTTATTTTTACTTTTATTCTGATTCTTCTTTTCATTAAAACCGCCCCAAAGCTGGGGTTCGTGGATATACCTAATGAACGAAGCATGCATACACAACCCATACCCAGAGGGGCAGGCATCGCCTTTGTATCGGCCGCGCTGTTTATTTCGTTGATTTTGATATTGTTTGATTACAACCATCTTTCCCGGTATCTTCAGGTCTATATTGCGACTATCATCGTTTTTCTGGGTGGTGTTCTGGATGACAGAAAGGGTGTAACACCCAAAATGAAATTTCTTTTTATCTTCATCGCATCGATTCTGCTTTACAGCAACGGCATCGCTATCGAAAGAGTGGGTAAATATCTTGGATATGAGATTTTTTTACCCTCTTTGTTGGTTTTTCCTTTCACGTTCATTGCCATTGCAGGCTTTACCAACGCACTCAATCTGCTTGATGGCCTGGACGGTCTGGCAGGCACCGTCTCCATTATCATGCTGGGGGCTTTCATGTGGATAGGATACACCCATCATGACAATTTGATGGTGATGCTCTCTGTCATCTTTATTCCGGCCCTGGCCGCTTTTTTGCTGTTCAACTGGCATCCGGCCAAAATCTTCATGGGCGACAGCGGGTCGCTGACTCTGGGCTTTGTCATCTCTGTCCTGGCTGTTAGAGCCACCCATTACATTGCGCCCACGGCCGTGCTTTTCATGCTGGCCATTCCCGTTCTCGATACTTTCGTCGTCATGACACGGCGCATTCAGCGGGGAAGGTCCCCTTTCAGCGCCGACAAAAACCATATGCACCACATTCTTTTCAACCGGTACGAAGATGTAACATATACCGTCATACTGATCGTATACATACAGATTGCCTTTACGATGATCGGATACCAATTGAGAGATGCCGATGACTTTCTGTCACTGGTGCTTTTCGGCATACTGTTTTTCATTTTTCTCAATCTCTTGGATCAGCGAAGAAAACGGCGAAAAAAAGAGAGAAAAAGAACATTGTTCAAATCAAAAATTTAATATTTTTGTCATTCCATCGATTATTATCGAAAAAGTATCTTTAAAACCCTCAAGGAGGCTTATTTGAAAGGCATCATTCTAGCAGGTGGCAGCGGTACACGCCTTTATCCGATTACCAAAGCGGTATCCAAGCAGTTACTGCCCATCTACGACAAACCGATGATCTACTATCCGCTTTCGGTCCTGATGCTGGCCGGTATCAAAGAGATACTGATCATATCCACACCTGCGGATCTGCCGCGTTTCGAAGAACTTCTTGGTGACGGCGCACATATAGGCATGCGTTTCAGCTACGCCGTGCAGGAGCGTCCCAACGGTCTGGCGGAGGCTTTCATCATCGGGGAGGAGTTCATCGGTAACGACAATGTATCGCTGATTCTTGGCGACAACATCTTCTACGGCCCCGGACTGACACCGATCCTCGAACGCGCCGCCCGGAACAAAGAGGGAGCCACCATTTTCGGCTACCAGGTCAAAGATCCGGAACGCTTCGGGGTCGTCGAATTCGACAAAAACCTCAAGGTTCTTTCGATCGAGGAGAAACCCAGGCATCCCAAAAGCAATTTCGCCGTTACCGGGCTCTATTTCTACGACAACGACGTCATCGAAATCGCTAAAAACGTCAAACCTTCCGATCGAGGGGAGCTGGAGATCACCTCCGTCAACCAGGAGTACCTCAGGCGCGGCAAACTGGAGGTCCAGCTTCTTGGACGCGGCTACGCCTGGCTCGATACGGGCACGCACGCCAGCCTCGCCGAGGCGGGACAGTTCATCCAGACCATCGAGCATCGCCAGGGGTACAAAGTGGCCTGCATCGAAGAGATCGCCCACTACAAAGGGTGGATAGACGACGAACAGCTTATCAAATTGGCCGAACCTTACAAAAAGACCGAGTACGGCCAGTATATGCTGGAAATGGCAGGTGCTCTATGAAATCGATTCTCGTGACAGGATGTGCCGGATTCATCGGCTCCAATTTCGTCCCCTACTTTCTGCAGAAGTATCCCGACTACCGTCTGATCAACCTCGACCTGCTCACCTACGCCGGCGACCCGGACAACCTCAAAGAGGTGGAGGGCCATCCCCGTTACCATTTCGTCCACGGCAACATCGGCAACCGGGAACTGGTCGAATACATTTTCGATAGCTTCGACATCCAGGGCGTTATCCACTTTGCGGCCGAATCGCATGTGGACAACTCGATCAAGAACCCCGGGGTATTCATCGAAACCAACGTCAACGGCACTTTCACGCTGCTGGACGTGGCCTACAAGCACTGGATGGAAGCACCCTTTTCCTACAAGGAAGCCTACAAAGAGTGCCGTTTTCACCACATCTCCACCGACGAAGTTTACGGCACGTTGGGAGAGACGGGCCTTTTTACCGAAGAGACACCCTATGCCCCCAATTCGCCCTACTCCGCTTCCAAGGCCTCCAGCGACATGGTGGTCAGAAGCTATCATCACACCTACGGGCTTAACACCGTCATTACCAACTGCTCCAACAACTACGGCCCCAAACAGCATGACGAAAAGCTGATTCCGACCATCATCCGAAACGCTATACATGGCCATCCCATTCCGATCTACGGCGACGGAAAGAATATCCGCGACTGGCTCTACGTTCTTGATCACTGCAAGGGAATCGATCTGGCCTTTCACAAGGGCAGGTCGGGCGAAACCTACAACATCGGCGGGCGGAACGAGCGGGACAACCTTTACATCGCCAACAAGATCTGCGAAATTCTCGACGAGCTTTATCCCATCCTAAGCAATCCGACATTGAAATCCCGCCATTCCCGATTGCGTTCCTACAAAGAGCTCATCACCTTCGTGCAGGACCGTCCGGGCCACGACCGGCGCTACGCCATCGACGCCACGAAGATCGAGAACGAACTGGGATGGAAAGCGGACGAGAATTTCGAGACGGGCATTCTCAAGACGATCAAGTGGTATCTGGACAAATACAATGATTAATGTAACCAGCCCTTATCTTCCCGATATCGAAAAACTATATTCGTATATTCAATCAATTTATGATTCCGGATATCTCACCAACAATGGGCCTCTCGTCCATAGGCTGGAAGAGCGGTTAAAAGCATATTTGGGCGTCAAGCATGTTATTCTCACTGCCAATGGCACCATGGCCCTTGATATAGCCTATACCGCACTGCATTTGAAAGGAGAAGTTATCACGACCCCTTTCACCTTTGTAGCAACGACAAATTCACTGGTTCATGCTGGTCTCAAACCGATTTATGCCGACATCGATCCCGAAACATTCAATCTGGACCCTGCGAATATTGAACCTCTGATCACAGATCGCACAACCGCCATTGTTCCCGTTCATGTTTTCGGAAATGCATGTGATGTGGAATCTATTGAAACAATAGCGAAAAAACATAATTTGAAAATCATTTACGATGCCGCCCATGCATTTGGCGTTCGGTATGGGGAAAACAGCATACTCAATTTTGGTGACATTTCGATACTGAGTTTTCATGCCACCAAAATGTTTCATACGATTGAGGGAGGAGCCATTGTCACCAATGACGACACGTTGGCAAAAGAGATACGCATTATAAAAAACTTCGGTATTGACTGCCCCGATACCATAAAAACCGTAGGTATTAATGGAAAAATGAATGAATTTTCAGCGGCAATGGGACTCTGTGTATTGGATGATATTGATATCATTATTCAACGACGTAAAAAAATTCACGATACCTATAAGCAAAAGCTCGAAGGTTTTGTCGAATTTCAGTCGCAAAATCCAAAGGCCACACAAAATTACAGCTATTTTCCCATTCTATTAAAAAACGAGAGGGAGATGTTTCTTGTACAAAAATCACTTGAAGAAAAAGGAATTATATGTAGAAGATATTTCCATCCTTCGTTGGATACAATTCCTTATATGGATTCGGCCATCGAAATGAACATATCCAGAGATATTGCAAAGCGCATCCTCTGTTTGCCAATCTATCCATCTTTGGATTTGGAAGATGTGGAACGAATTATAGAGCTTACAAAAAAAGTATTGCACGCAAGAATCGATTAAAGATTAAAAAAGGAAAAAAATGGTCCGTGTTACGAAAGTGTATTATCCAGATAGAGAAAAATACAACTCCTATGTGGACAAAATCTATGAAAGTGGTTGGTTGACCAACAATGGTCCTTTGGTAAGAATGCTGGAAGAACGGTTGGAAAATTATTTTGGAGTCAAAAATGTCATCCTGGTGGCCAATGGCACAATGGCTTTGGAACTGTCATACAGAGTTCTGGCGTTGGAAAACGAAGTTATCACCTCTCCTTTCAGTTTTATTGCAACGACCAATTCCATCGTTTACAGTTGCTTAAAGCCGGTTTTTGCAGACATCGATCCGGAAACATTCAATATCGATCCGGAAAATATTGAAAATCTCATAACGGATAAAACAAGTGCAATCGTGCCGGTTCACATTTATGGCAATGCATGTGAAGTGGATAGATTGGAGCATATTGCCAAAAAACACAATCTAAAATTGATCTTTGATGCGGCGCATGCTTTCGATGTCAATTATAAGGACAAATCCATCTTGGGACGAGGCGACATTTCCACTATAAGCTTTCATGCCACCAAAATGTTTCATACGATCGAGGGGGGAGCTATTGTTACCAACAATGACGAAATCGCAGAAAAAGCGCGACTGTTGAGAAACTCCGGAATTACCCCGGATGAAAAAATCATTGGCGCCGGCACCAATGCAAAAATGAATGAATTCGAAGCGGCAATGGGTTTATGTATTCTTGATGATATCGATATGATTATCAATGGTCGACGAAAAGTTTTGGAATATTATAAAAAAGAGTTGGACGGTTACGTTAAGTTCCAAAAACAAAATCCCGATGCCAATCAGAGTGTCAGCTATTTTCCTATTCTGCTGAAATCTGCCGAAGAAAGAGAATATGTCCATAACAGACTCAAGGAAAATGATATCAATTCCAAACGTTACTTTTCTCCCTCACTCGACACACTCTCCTATATCGATGTTCCTGTACCCATGAAAATTTCCCGAGATATTGCCGACAGGGTTCTTTGTCTCCCTTTTTATCATGATCTTGAGTTTGAGACAATAGAAAAGATCGCATCGGTTATCAAGCAGGCATGTTCGGAAAACATTGTTCAGGAATAGGAGATTATATGAATGAAAAAAATTTTGACATACTTAAACTGATTGGCAACACACCTCTGATTTCATTTCGCAATGAAAACATTGTCGCCAAAGCAGAATTCCTAAATCCCGGCGGAAGCATCAAAGACAGGGTCGCTCTTGCTATGATCGAGGCGGCCGAACGGGAAGGAATATTGAAACCCGGCATGAAAATTGTAGAACCCACAAGTGGCAATACAGGCATAGGTATCACCCTGGTAGGCGTCGCCAAAGGTTACGAAGTGCATATCGTCATGCCTGAGGGCATGAGCGAGGAGAGAAAACAGATCATCCATATGTTAGGCGGGCACCTTGTCCTCACGCCGGATGAAGAGAATGTCGCAGGAGCCGTATCCAAAGCGGAAGAATTGGCGGAAAAATATCAAGCCTTCATGCCCCAACAGTTTAAAAACAGAAACAACGCATTGGCTCATTACAATCACACGGCTCCCGAACTCTGGGAACAAGCCGGAGGAAAAATAGATGCATTCGTTTCGGGAATAGGCAGCGGGGGTACGTTGCAAGGTGTCGCATCGTTCCTTAAAGAAAAAAACCCGAATATCAAAATTGTGGCAGTGGAACCCAAAAATGTCTCCGCCCTGCTGGGACACGAACCAGGCTTACACAGCATTCAAGGCATTGGTGACGGATTTATTCCCGATATTCTCGATGTCTCTTTGATCGATGAAATTCTTGAAGTAACGGATGAAGATGCGATAGACACGACAAGAGAGATTGCAATCAGTAACTCTTTGTTGTGCGGGATATCATCCGGAGCCAATATATGGGCTGCCAGACAAATTGCCAAAAATCATCCTGATTGGAGAATCGCCACCGTTCTTCCGGATAGAGCGGAGCGCTATTTCAGTACGACTCTTTATGATACGTTAACAGAAGGAGAAGTTTCATGAAAATAGGCATAATGCAACCATACTTCTTTCCATATATCGGTTATTATCAATTAATGGAGGCTGTTGACACCTATGTTATCGCGGATGATTTGAACTATATTAAAAATGGATATATCAATAAAAACTCCATATTACTCAATAATCAGCCATTCAAAATTTCTCTTCAACTTTTTGGGGCCAGCCAAAATAAGCTCATTAACCAGATAGAGGTGGGTGAAAATGGTCCGAAATTGTTGAGTACCATTAAAAATGCCTACAAAAAAGCGCCTTTTTTCAAAGAAGTATTCCCACTTTTGGAAGACATCCTTCTTGAAAAGGAAAAAAACCTTGGCAGGTTTCTGGGAAATTCTTTGATGAAAACAGCAAAATATCTGGAAATCGAGGTCGATTTTCTCTATTCAAGCGAAATTGAAAAAGACAATTCCCTAAAATTTGATGAAAGAATTTACGATATATGTCACCGTCTAAATGGTGATCATTACATCAACGCAATCGGAGGTCAAAAACTTTACAGTAAAGAGAAGTTTGCAAAGCACGGTATTCGATTGAACTTTATTCAAACCCATGTCATCCAATACAAACAATTCAACGACTCATTCGTTCCCAATCTTTCCATTATCGACGTTATGATGTTCAATTCAAAAAAAGACTTGAAAATATTTTTGAATGAGTATTCGCTTGTTTAACAAAAAATTGACAATATATATGCTGAAGGATTTTCGGTGGTGAAGAAAAAAATACTTTTTCTTGGCGCATCTGTTTCCCAACTTCCCGTCATAAAATATGCAAAAAAAGCGGGTCATTACATTATTACCTGCGATTACATGCCGGAAAATCCCGGAAATGCTTTGGCAAATGAATATTACAATATCAGCACCATTGACAAAGAAGCTGTTTTGCAACTGGCAACGAAGTTAAAAATCGATGCTATCGTTTCCTTCGCTTCCGATGTCAATATTGTCACACAATCTTATGTAGCCAACAGGCTCGGACTCCCTTCCAACCCTTACGAATCGGTTATGACTTTGACACGAAAAGATCGTTTCCGCTCTTTTCTTAAAAAACATGGCTTCAATGTTCCTCGGTCACAAGGATTCTCAAATTACAAAGATGCGGCTGCTTTCGCAAATACCATAAATTATCCGCTTATCATCAAGCCCACAGATGCTGCAGGGAGCATGGGAGTAACCAAAATAGACAGTAAATCCGAACTGAAAAAGGCATTTGATTATGCCATGCAATTTTCAAGAGAAAAAAAAGTGATTCTTGAGGAGTTCATTCAACGCAAAGGCTTTCAAGTCGGCGGCGATGGATTCATAGAAAACGGGAAATTGGCTTTTAAAGCATGGACAAACGCACACTTCAATGATGCATGCAATCCTTTGATTCCCATTGGTACCAGTTTTCCCTCAATTCATGACAAAAGCAAACTGGAATATGCCCATCGGGAGTTTCAAAGATTGTTTGATCTTCTCAAACTCAAAAGCGGCGCGGTGAATTTTGAATTTATTTTCGATCAAAACGACAATCTTTACATTATCGAAGTTGGACCCCGCAATGGGGGCAACCTCATTCCGGAGGTCACCCATTATGCCACGGGAGTCAATCTGATCGAATGTACAGTCAAAGCAGCGCTTGGAATACAGTGTGAATTGAAAAAGCGAGAGACAGACAAATACTTTTCATATTATGTCATTCATTCTGAAAAAAATGGGGTTTTGCAGAAGATTCAATTCGACTCGGAGATAGAAGAGAATATTGTAGAAAAACATCTTTTCAAAAAAGAAGGTGACAATGTAAATCGCTATGAAAATGCAAAACAGCAACTTGGAATTGTGATTTTGAGATTTTCATCACAGGATGAAATGATAAACAAGATGGAAAATATGCAACAATATATCAAGATCTTTATAAAATGAAAACTGAAAAATTCACTATTTTGGGAGCTTGCAAAGTTTCAATAGGCTATATATTGGATTGTCTATATAGTCAATACAAAAACAACTCCAGAATCTTCGTCGACATTATTCACAATCTACCCCTGGAAGAAAATCAGTATGCCGCGTTGGATTTCATTCATCCATCGATTTCTGTAAGAGAGTTGTGGTATGACGATTGGAAACCCAACGGAAACGAACAGTTGATTTTATCCGGCATGGCCCCTTCTACCAAACGGAAAATATTCCATTTTTTCTATAAACATTTTGGAATCGATAGATATAACTATATCTCAGTTATTCACAAAACCGCATATGTTTCTCACGGTGTAAAAATAGAAAAACCGGTACTGTTGACCGGAGGATCCATCATAGAACATTATGTAGAACTTGAAAAATTCGTATCGGTATTTACAAAAACCGTTGTGGCACATCACTCCCGCATCAAAGCTTTCAGTTCGATACTCATGGGAAGCAACATCGCAGGGTTTTGTTCCATTGGCGGCAATGTCATTATAGGTATGGGCTCGAATATTTTCAATCGCGTATCGATAGGAGACAATACTTTTATCGGTGGCGGTTCAGTCGTAACAAAATCGATTCCAGCAGATGCCATAGCATATGGCATTCCTGCCAAAATCGTAAGACATTCATAAGGCCAACAGATGGATAATCTGAAATCGACCGGAATCAAAGCCTTTATATGGAACCTAACAGGAAAACTTGCAAGACACGGCACCAGTTTCATAGTCACGATTTTTTTGGCAAGGTTATTGGATCCATCGGCTTTTGGATTGATAGCTATAGTGATGATGATTGTCATGGTCGCCATGGTATTTACAGATGTAGGGCTGGGTGGTGCTTTGATCCAACGGAGAAGAATTCTGCCTATTCATTACAGTTCAGTCTTTTATTTCAATATATTTGTAGGAGCAGTCCTTACTCTCATAACCTTTCTCTCGGCTGATTGGATCAGCAGTTTTTTTCATAATCCAAAACTGATACCTCTCATTCAGGCGGTCGCCTTTCTTTATCTTATTAATTCTTTCAGTGCTGTGCAGACAAACAAATTCAAAAAAGAGATCAATTTCAAGGCATTGACAAAATCCGATGTACTTTCTTCCGTATTCAGTGGAATAATAGGTGTTGCATTGGCATTTCTTGGGGCAGGTGTCTGGAGCCTTGTAGCCCAGGTCCTTTTAAAAAGTATTTTTTACAATATCATAATCTGGCACCTTTCCGACTGGTCCCCGACTCTAAACTTTTCATTCAAAGCATTGCGGCAATTGTGGAAATTCGGTTTTCACATGTTTTTATCTTCTCTTCTTGAAACCATTTTTTCCCGTCTTGACGTTCTTATTATCGGTAAACTTTTCTCTTCGGCTACACTGGGATTTTTTGATCAGGCCAAACGCCTCAACAATCTTGTTACCCAATATTCATCCGGAAGTCTTATGAGCGTTCTTTTTCCCATATTGAGCAAACTGCAAAATGATTTGCCCCGATTCCAGAACACCTCTATCAAAATACTTGAATTGATCAGCTTTGTAGTTTTTTTTCTTATCGGAGGCCTCTACCTGGTTTCGGAAGAGCTTATCGTTTTCCTCTTTTCCGACAAATGGCTTCCTTCTGTCGATTATTTCCGAATTCTCATGTTGAGTGGTTTTGGATATCCTGTCAGCGCCCTTCTTGTAAACATTTTGAAAGGCCATGGTAATTCAAAAGATTTTTTCATTCTTGAAATTTACAAAAAAATTATGACATTGGCGAATTTTTATATCGGGTTCATGTTTGGAATCAAAGGATATCTGTATGGAAAAGTCATTGTGACATTTCTGGGAGTCTCTTTAAATATATTTTACGCATCAAAAGAGATAAAACTTGCAACAAAAGCATTTTTTAAACCTATTTTGTTGCAAATGGGTATTTCTTTGTTATCTGTGTCTTTTGTTTTATTGATTATCTTTTACCTGCCAATAGATAATCTTCTTATATCTTTTCTGTTTAAAGGATTTACTTTTTTCTTTTTCTACATTCTTTTCAATGCCATCCTTAAAACCGATTCTTATGAAAATTTTCGACGCCAAATACTACACTTAAAAAATCTTGGAGTACAGTATGTCAAAAAATAATACAGATGAAATTCTTGTTAGCATTCCCATGCTAGCTTATAATCATGAAGAATATATTGCTGAAGCTATTGATTCTGTGCTAATGCAACAGGTAAATTTTAATTATGAAATTATCATCGGAGAGGACTGCTCCACGGACAATACCAGACAGATTGTGCTGGATTATCAAAAAAAATATCCAGATAAAATCAAACTGATACTGCATGAAAAAAATGTGGGCATGGAAGCAAATGCAGACACGGTTTTTAAAGCTTGTAAAGGTAAATACATTGCCCCATTAGAGGGAGATGATTACTGGATAGACCCACATAAACTTCAAATACAAGTGGATATGATGCGACAATATCCGGAGTGTCATATAAGTTTTCATCCTGCAGAAGTCCGGTATGGTTTTGAACGTAAAGGAAAAGTCATTGCTCAGCATGCCAATGAAAACAAAATTTTCTCATTATCGGAAATTATTCGAGGTGGGGGAGGATTTTGCCCAACAGCATCCACCATGTATTTAAAGGCAGCAAAAGAAAATTTTCCAAAATTCAAAAACAAACCACT
The DNA here is from genome assembly GCF_016593255.1 of Hydrogenimonas urashimensis. Lineage (NCBI taxonomy): Bacteria > Pseudomonadati > Campylobacterota > Epsilonproteobacteria > Campylobacterales > Hydrogenimonadaceae > Hydrogenimonas > Hydrogenimonas urashimensis. The sequence continues at coordinate 949,392 of NZ_AP023212.1, forward strand.
TGGTGATTATTATACACAAATTTTCGCCTCTCAGAACGGAGGCGCTTTATATATAAACAGGGTTATGTCTGTTTATCGAAAAGGCGCAAAAAGTTCATGGTCATCTTCTATGAAAAATCTTGAAAAAAGAGAAAAATGGTCAAAAGAAATCATAGCATTCTTTTATGAACTAGATGAATATTTTGACAATAAGTATCAAAAAGAAATATTTGAAAAAATTTCTAATCATTATTATAGAATGGCTCAATTTTACTTCCACCTGGGATTTTATCATAACTTTAAACAATGTATTGAATTAAGCTACAAGCATTTCCCTTACAATTCACCAACATATTTGTTATATTATCATTTTAGATCCAATCCCAAAATAATCAATTATTTAAAAAAAATTTATAAAAAAATTTTCCATAAAGGAGCCAATCATGAGAATTAAAACGATTATGAATCTAATTTATAGACATTTAATTAGTTGTAATAAACTTGCCCAAAAAGAAGGTGTTCGTTTTGGAAAAAATTGCCAATTTAACACAAAAATATTTGGCACTGAACCTTATCTTATTGAAATAGGAGACAACTTTTATTCTTCTAGAAATGTAAAGTTTGTGACACATGATGGAAGTGTCAATGTCATAAGAAATCTTTATCCAGAATATAAAAATATTGATCTATTTGACAAAATTATTATAGGTAATAATGTTTTCATAGGCATAAATGCAACAATTTTACCTGGTAGTACAATTGGAGACAATGTTATTGTTGGTGCAAATAGTTTAGTAAAGGGGACTCTAAATTCCAATAGTGTCTATGCAGGAAATCCAGTAAGATATATTTGTTCAATAGAAGAATATTTACAAAAACACAAAAATAAATTTGATTTTACAAAGAATATGAGCAAGAAAGAGAAAAAAAAATATTTGATGGAAAAGTTTAAAATAGGTTCATGAATAAAAACAAAAGGAAGTAAATATTGAAAATAGTAATGTTTATTTATTCATTGTCTGGGGGCGGTGCAGAAAGGGTTATGGTGTCACTTGCGAATTATTGGGTTCAAAAAAACAATGAAGTATCAATTTTTACTATAAAAAAAGATAATCAAATTGCTTACAACTTACATAAAAAAATTAAAATTTGTAGTTTAGGTATTGATACAGAATCAAATAATTTTACAAAAGCTTTTCTTTTTAATATAAAAAGAATTAATATTTTTTCTAATGTCATGAAAAAGGAACAGCCTGATATAGTAATAAGTTTTAATACAACAGCGAATATATTAACAACAATTGCTGCAAAAATCACAAATACTCCCATTATAATTTCAGAAAGAACTTACCATAAACGTGTACAGACAGGAATTTGGAAATTTTTATCACGTTTGACATACCCTCTTTCAAATGGTTTAGTAGTTCTATCACCGGAAGATTATGAATATTACAATTTTCATCCAAATCGGATAATTATAAAAAATCCAATAGGTATTCAACCTCCAACCAACATCAAACTGGAAGAAAAAGAAAATATTATACTTGGTGTAGGTAGATTGCATAAGGTTAAAGGCTTCGATATGCTTATTGAAGCTTTTGCAAAAACACAAAACAAAAATTGGAAATTAATAATATTGGGTGAAGGATCCGAACGCAAAAATCTAGAAACATTGATATACAAATTTAAATTAAGTTCGAAAATCAAATTAGTAGGACAGGTTAATGATGTACATACTTATTATAAAAAGGCATCCTTATTTGTATTGTCATCGAGAAATGAGGGTTTTCCAAATGCATTGGTAGAAGCTATGGCATATGGTTGCGCTCCTATTAGTTTTGATTGCAAAACAGGTCCTAATACCATTATTAAGCAAAATGACAATGGTGTACTCATTGAAGCCGCAAATATTGAAATGCTTTCAAAGGAATTAAATTGCTTGATGAATAACAAAGAAAAAAGATTAAGTTACGGAAAAAAAGCAATGGAAATCAGTAAAGAATTAAATATTAGCAGTATCAGCAAACAATGGGAACAGTTTATTGAAAATATTTTGGGGAAAAAGAATCTAAAAAATTAACATAAAAGGCCCGTAATGAAAAGAAAGAAAGTACTTTTTATCATTCCATCCATGCGAGGAGGGGGTGCTGAAAAAGTTATTTCAATTATTTTGAAAAAAATTGATAAAAAAAAATTTGAGCCAATACTTGTGTTACTGGAAAAAAAAGGCAAATTCTTAGAAGAACTTCCCCCTATTAAAATAATAGACCTGAAAACTCCGAGAGCAAGATATGCTTTGTTCCAAATAATACGAGTAATTTACTTGGAAAAACCAGAAATAGTTTTTACAACATTAGGGCATCTAAATTTAATTATCGCATTAATTCGTCCACTTTTTTCAAAAAGTATAAAATTTATTGCACGTGAATCAAATACTGTAAGTGTACAGAATCAAACAGAAAAATATCCTATAATTTTCAATTTTCTATATCGTAATATTTATAATAATTTTGACAAGATTATTTGTCAATCTGAATATATGAAAAATGATTTAATAATAAATTATAAAATCAAAAAAAATAAAATTGTTGTGATAAACAATCCAGTCGATATAGATGATATTGAAAAAAAATCAAATGATTTTAAGCCAGAATGTTACAACAACAACATGATTAATCTTGTAGCAATAGGAAGACTTGTATATCAAAAAGGGTTCGATCTTTTAATTAAAGCATTCGCTAAACTCGATAAGAAATATACCTTAACCATCCTTGGCAATGGGCCTTTGAGAAATGAGTTAGAGAGGTTGGCTCAAAATTATTCTATCAATGAGAGGATAAAATTAGTTGGATTTCAAAAAAACCCTTATCCTTATATGAAAAACGCTGATTTTTTAGTATTAAGTTCTAGATATGAAGGGTTTCCCAATGTTGTTCTTGAGGCTAATTGTTGTGGTATCCCCGTTATAGCATTTAACTGTCCTGGAGGCACTAATGAAATTATCAAGAACGAATTAAATGGCTTTTTATGTTCTTGTTCTGATATTGAAGATCTTACTTTTAATATTCAAAAAGCAGTCAATTACAAATTCAATGCTTCTTTAATAAAAGAATATATTAAAATTAATTACAATACTAACTATATTGTTCAATTATACGAAAAAGAGATGGAATGAATCATCAATTAAGTAAAATAATTTTATTTGTTTTTACTTTACTTATATATTCCAATGTAATTAATTTTTATCAAACAACACATTTAATCGGAATTACGTACACACAAATTATAATTCTTTTATGTTTACTTGTTATTTTTTTTGTTTTTCAAAATCATGATTTCTCTTTTTTTAAAATAGCATTATATAAATGGATATTTTTTTATTTGTTTCTTCTACTACTTTGGTATATATTCCCATCAAATGAATTAAATATCCTAGAATTTAGAAAAAAATTATTAAGTATATTTTCATTATTTATTTTTGTAATATTTATCTACCAAGATAACAATAAACTATCTACTGTAAGATGGGCGATTTTTATAGTGACAATCATATCCGTGTTTAACAACGTATATGAATTTTTTAATCCAGGATCATTTTTGCCTTTGGGATCCCCTCATTATATTCCTGGACGTTCTTCCGGTTTTTATATGAATCCAGCTACATCTGGAAAAATCATATTACTAGGTTCAATCCTTTCATACGGTTTAGTTCCTAAAAAATATAGAATATTTTACTTTTTTTTGATTTTTATTGGGATTTTATTCACATTTTCTCGCTCAGCTTTAATTGCATTTATTTTATTTTATTTTATTCTTTCATTTTATAAAGAAATTGATTTTAAATATTCTTTTATTTTTCCGATAATAATTGTATCTGTCTTAACAATTTCAATGCCCTATTTGCAAAACTATATTCAAACAAATATTCAAGGCTCATCCAATATACTTAATAGAATTTCCTGGTTTACAAATCCAGAAAAGCATTCAGATTACAGCGCAGAAGAAAGATTGGATGTTGCTAATAAAGCTCTCTATTTGTTTGAAACACATCCTTTTTTAGGAAAAGGTTTAGGTGCAACTCGACACTGGAATGAACGTGTTTCTGCTCATAATATTTATCTTACCAATATGGCGGAGTTCGGAATAATTGGCCTTTTTATATTCCCTTTATTATTATATTCATTAATATATAGATGTGGCAAGAATGTTCAAAAGACTATGTATACGTATGTACTTGTTGTCTTTTTTTTAGGTTTTTTTTCTCATATGTTATTGGATGAATTCACATCGTTGTATGCGTATGCAATTTTAGCAAATTTGGGTTTTAAAAATTTCAATATCGAACTATCAAAAAAGGAATAAATAATTCTTCAAATACGATAAATCAATTATACAAAAATAGGAATAAACAACATGATGCAAAATAAAAAAATTAATGTTTTACAAATCATAACCGGATTGGGTATAGGAGGGGCAGAAAGAGTAGTATTAGATTTGGCCACAAATTTGAACCAGAAAAAATTTAATATTTTTGTTGTTTCATTATCCAAAAAAGTTGAGATGTTAAATGCTTTTAAAACACAAAATATCAATACAATTACTTTAAATAAAAATAATGCTTTTAAAGATTTTATTGAAATAATATTTTTTTTAAATAATTATATTAAAAAAAATAATATTGATCTTATACATGCCCACATGACTCATGCAATGCTAGTTTCCAGTGTTTTAAAAATTTTAAATCCTAAATTGAAAATAATATTTACTTCTCATAATATTAATATTGGTTCCAGAAAAAGAGAGTTTTTGTTATATCTTACCAAATCGTTAAGGTCTGTAGATATACTCTTTTCAAAAGACCAATTCAAATATTTTTACAAAAAGAATTATAAAATAATTCCAAATGGCATAGATATAAAAAAATATTTAATTTCTACTCAAAAGTTTGACAAATTCACTTTTCTTTCTGTTGGACGTTTGGAAAAACAAAAAAATCATTTATTACTATTAGAGTGTTCAAAGAAATTAAAAGAAAGAGGGAAAAGATTTCAAGTACTTATTGCAGGAAAGGGCAAGCTTCGGAAAAATTTGGAAAGAAATATAATACAAAACAACCTTGAAAATCATGTTTATTTACTTGGATCACGATCTGATATTCCAGAATTAATGGCAAAATCTCATGTTTTTGTAATGCCTTCTTTATGGGAGGGATTGCCTATTGTATTGCTTGAAGCTGGTGCAAGTAAATTACCAATTTTAACTACACCTGTAGGTTCAATACCATCATTAGTAAATGATTCGTGTGGCTACCTTTCAACTTTAAATGACTTCTGTAATTCCATGGAATTAATATTAGATAATTACAATATTGCTATAAACAAAGCAACTAAAATGCAAAAGATTATTAAAGATACCTATTCAATCAATGGCATAACAAAAAAACATGAAAAAATATATGAAAATATTTTATTTAAAAAGAATATATAATTGATTTTAAATAGTGTGTTGGCGCCGGCCCCATTAGGACACCCTGTCGGAATAGATTGATAGGATCAATAAATGTCCATAATTTACCTTCCCGATGCGTCAACGTCAAGGGTAATCCCCCCATTTTTCACCACTTCCAAAAGTAGAGTCTAAGCCACAATGGGAACCTTCTGCCTTGGCGAAATACCACCGAGCGCCGTATGGGGACGCTCGTTATTATACACCCATAGCCATCTGGTGGCATATTCCTGTACCTCTTCGATCGTTTCGAACAGGTGTTGATTGAGCCCGTCGTATCGGACAGTACGATTGTAGCGTTCAATGTAAGCGTTCTGCTGAAGCTTACCGGGTTGGATATAATCGATCACGATATTTCATTTTTTGGCCCAGTTGTAATGACTCCTCTCTTTCTGCACACCTAAGCCGCTAAATGAAACACCTCTGCGGGTGTTCTGAATTGCAGCGCCGAATGTTTTCGTTTCTTGTTGTAGAAGTCGATCCAGTCTCCGATGATTTTGTTGGCCTCCTTGAGCGATTTGAAGTTGTGATGCCAGATGCACTCCTCTTTGATGGTACGGAAGAAGCGCTCGATCATTCCGTTTTATCCTCGGCTCCGCCTGCGGGGCTGTCGTCTTCGGCTCGGACGCTCCGGGGTATAGGGCGTGATGAACTCTTGGGTGAAATGGTAGTCTCTGACCCTCTTGGTAAAGGATTTGCCGGTAAAGACCAATCCGTTGTCGCTTCGCAAGGTGATCTCTCTTTCCACCCTTTTGAGTCTGCCGAAACGGTAGATGAGCCCCTCCTGCAGTGCCGCCTCCGCCGTCTTGGCTTTGCCGCTTTTTGAGAGCCTCCAGCCCACAATCTCCCGGGTACAGGTATCGATAACGGCGGCCAAGGTGCTCCAGCCATCCTTTTGGCTCCATACGCGGGTCATGTCGATGGCCCATCTTCGATCGGGAATCTGTGAGCGTGAGGGCATCGCCTTGGCCCTTGGCCTGTGGCCTTTTGCTCGTTTTCTCACCTGCCGCCTTTGAGCCGCAGAATGCGCTGGACCGCCTTTTTATTCATTCCCAGCAACAGAGCCAACCGCTGGTAACCATAGGTGGGAAAGGCTTCGATCTTCTCTTGGACTCTTCGGACGCGATCTTCATTCAGTTTCGGCGTTCTTTGGATGGGCTTGTAATAGAAACTCCTGCGAGGAATACCGAACAGACGACAAAGTTTCGTGATGCTGATCGGATGACCTTCACTTCTCATTTCGCTCTGAACCCGCATCACTTCTTCTCTTCCCCTACAGAAAAGTCGTACTTTTTTCTCGAAGAGAGTGATTCGCTACGCGAACCGCTTCGCTTCACAAGAAAGCGATGTTCTCCAACGTCAACTCCCCGATGACCTCTTTCATCGCTTTGATCTTCTCTTCGTACACTGCGGCGATATCTTTCGGTCTGGCCCGCAACTGGTTCTCCATCCCCGCTCGGGCCTCCTCCATCCACTCTTCAATGGTGGCGGGTGTCAGATCATACTTGCGCGACACTTCGGTCACGGTCGTCTTGCCCTGAAATATATCCATCACGATATCCGCTTTCTTTTTGGCGCTAAAGCGTTTGATTGGTGGTTGCTGTTCTTCCAACTTTTTGCTCCTGTATTTCCTATATTATACATTGTGCAGTTGGGCTGGGGGTCAGTATACTTCTGTATAGCACCCACTACTGGGGTATGCCTTCGTAGGTCAGGCTCTTTTGAATGCAGGCATAATTTTCATCGATTCGCACGAACGCCTTTTCATCATGCTCTTGCGAAAACGCTTTGGCTCTTTTGAGACGGGATGGCACACGGGTAATAAACGTGATGCCATGTTTTTTGATCGACTCCATCCCTCTATCTCATTCTCCATTCATAGAATGGAGAATGACAGAGCAAATTTTGTTCTTCTTTTCATGAATGCCCTATTTTCGGGCTTTGAAAAATGTGGATTTTGGGTGCGCAATGGCGGATTCATGTTAGGTTAATTTGGAATTTTAGATATCGTATATAAAAATTTACCTGTTTCTGTTTTAGGAATATCTTTTACAAATTCAAAATTTACTTCACATTCATCTCCCATTAGGAATTTAATTTTTTTTACTATATCATCTAATTCATTTTTTGGAATTTTGTCTTTTTTTACAATTTTTATTAAGATTTTATCTTTTGTTTTTTGTATTACCTGAAATTTTTCAATCCAATTTCTGAAATAAAAAATATGTGTAAAATATGCACCATATATCTTTTCATCTTTTGTGTTTATAAAAAAATCTGTACTTCTGCCTAATACTTTATGTAGTTTTGGATAACTACATCCACACGAACAATGAGTATATTCTTGAAATATTCCTATATCTCCTATTTTATAGCGAATAAGAGGCATGGCAAAATTATGAAGAGATGTAACTACTATTTCTCCCTCTTCTCCAGGTTTACATAATTCTCCTTTTTCATTTACAACCTCAACAATGGTATGTTCCATCATAATATGCAGCCCATCATGTGCAGAGCATTCTGTTGCAATTGGCCCTACTTCTCGACTCCCATAGTGATTGAAAATTTTACATTGGAATACATCTTCTATAAGATCTCTCATATAATCATATACCGTGCCAGCAGAAGTATGAATAGCATTTTGTTTTTCTACATAAATTTTGTTTTCTTTGGCAAATTTTGCAAGTTCATAAATTGATTGAATATATGAAATTATAAGTTTGGGCGGTCTTTTATTTAAAATTTTTAAAAAATTTATCATGTCATTTTCAGATAATTTATAACTATTAAGACAAACTCGATTTAATTGAAAATCTAAAAATCTATCCTTCAATGATCTTTTTCCAATTGCAATATCTCTATCCGCTCCCCAAATGATAATAGTTGAATCATATGGAGTACATCCTCGCAAAAACTTTACCAATTCGAAATTAGCCTTATTGCTTAATTTGTATTTATCACATTGAAGAAATTTAACAGGTTCACCCGTTGAACCGCCGGAAGTATTTACATAATGATTTCTTTTATTTAAGTCTTTTGAATATAGATTTTCTTTTTGCTGACGAATAATCTCCTTGGTCAAAAAAGGAAAATTTTTTAATTCAGAAAGATCTTTTAATTCTACTACTCCTCTTTGGACCAGTCCGAGATCCTTAAAAATTTTAGAATAATAAGGAACATTTTTATATGCATGATTTAGTAAAATATTCAATTGATCGATTTGTTTTTTCTCTAATATTTCTATAGGCATAGAACAATCATTTTTTAAGTTGTGGAAGTATTCAAGGATATGTTTTTGATTTATACTAATATTTGATCTTAAAAAGCAAATAAATTTTTGTATTGACATTTTATTCTCCTTTTATCATTTACAAAACAAATATTACATAATCATACAATTGTATTGTTGAAAATAATTGAATTAATAATATGCACGTATCGATCAATGATCAATTTTTCATCGAATTCTTTTTCCATTTTTTTCCTCCCAGATATTCCCATCTTGAATCTTTCTTCTGCTGACATTTCAACAATTTTAGACATAGCTTCAACCAAACAATGAACATTTTTAATTGGGCACTTAAATCCATTGATATTATCATCCACGACATCTTTACAACCGATATTATCTGTTGTAATAATCGGTTTACCCATAGCTGCAGCTTCAAGAAGCGATCGTGGTACACCTTCTCTATAATATGATGGAAGAACAACACAATCACTCATTTCTACTATTCCAGGCATAACGTCCGGACTGACACCACCAAGATATTTTATTGATTCACCATCACATATCTGATTAATAACATTTATATTAATATAGTCATCATAATTATCATGTTCACCTACTATAATAAATTTTGTATTGGAATATTTCTTAATCATTTTTGATGCCGCTTTTAAATATTCTTCAATTCCTTTTTGTTTCAAAAGGCGACCAACAAACAAAAATCTTATTTCTTTTGAGGACTCTTTTGGAAACTGAGAATCCGTTATTTTAAATTTGTTCAAATCTACACCTGATCCGGGAATTCGCTCTGCTTTAACTTTAGAAATAATTTTTTTTTCTATAAAATAATTCATATCATCATTATTTTGAAAAAATACTTTCATAGCATTTTTTAATGAAAATTTGAACAATTTTTCAATAGTCAATCTAAAAATTTTACTTTCATGAGAAAAAGCTTTACCAGCTCCAGCTACATTATTAATTACCGGTATCCCAGCCATTCTTGCAGCAATATTGCCAAAAATATTTGGTTTGATTGTATAATGCAAAGAAACATCGGGGTGATATTTTCTAAAACCTTTATAAAGTCGGATGAGAGTAGCAATTTCTTTAAAAGGATTCATCCCATATTGGGAAAAATGTACTGGAAAACATTCCACATTGTATTGTTGTAATTTTTCCACATAAGAGTCAGGTGGTGCCATAACAATAACTCGATATCCCTCTTCCTGTAGTTTTTTTATTAAATTTAATCTAAATTTATATACTGATAAAGTTTTATTATACACAATAGAGATAGTTTTAGCTTTCAATACACAACCTTGAAAATTACGATTATTTTCTATTAACGATTTCATTTTTAACTATATCGACATATTTGTTGAAAATCAAATATGGAATCCTTTTTTACAACAATTTTCAGCATTAAAGAATAAATTATGTATTGGCTCACCACATATAGCACTCCGGATGATATTCAATAATTGGGTAGCTTTTACTTAACCAACCTCTACTTTTGGAAGTATTAGAAAATGGGGGACTACCCAGTTATATAAATGGTGTACCACTTTGAAATTTGTATCAAGAACACAAGAATCTGATTCTCGCTGTAGTATAATTTTTTCATTAAAATTTCTCATCCCCTCTATAAAATTACTATTTTTGAGAAGAATGCATATTCGAGGGAGTTATTTCTATGAAAAATCTATTTTACGCTCTATTATTTTTAAGCAATCACATACTACATAACAATTATCTGGAATGTCTTTATATATTATTGCATTAGCCCCTATTTTAACATTATTACCTATCTTAATTTTACCAAATAATTTTGCTCCAGGTGCAATATAAACATTATTCCCAATGATAGGGCATCCTCTTTTTGAACCTTGACCTGATACCCCTATACTCACATCTTGTGATATATGGACATTATCGCCTATTACTGATGCATTATTTATAAATATTCCACCATAATGACCAATTCTAAAACCTTTTCCTATAATCGCACCTTTCTCAATAGAAATTCCCCATAAAGAATTAATAATAAAATTAAATAATAAATAAATTGGTGAAAATATTAGTTTGATAAATATATTATTTTTATAAATCCAATTACCAAATCTAAATATTAAAATTGCATGTAATCCCGGCTGTCTAAAACAATTAATATATCTTTTAATTTTATGTCCATGTGTTAATGTATAGTATCTTTTAAAATCATATTTAATATAAGAAAACATTTCAACTACCTCCTGAAATTCACTATCATTAATTCCATTTGTACATATTTAAGTTGATTAAATTCCCCAATCATTGACCAAACGGGATGACTTTTTCTTATTTTTGATTATGGCTTCCCCCTACCTCAATGGAAGTTATTTTTTTATCAAAAGAATTATGTGAAAATTCCATATTGTAATCCAGTATCTACTCTTTGCTCATCGGTCATATCCTTGAAAGGGAATTGAAAATAAAAGCATCAATTGTTCCTTTCTCAAGCTTCCATCAAACTATTCGATGCAAGCGTTGTGCGATGATTTCCCGTGACGCTTGAATTTTAGATAAGTTTTTTGTTATTTAGACCATTCCAACAACTTACAAAAGATAAATTCATGGCTATTATAGACACGGATGGCATGACCTGCGGTCAAATGGTTCTCTCCATTATTTAGGACCCTTCTATGGACTATGAGGCCAAAATCATTGTAATTTTGACATTAGATTTTAATCTTTTTCTAGCATCATCCTTTGATGAAAACCAATAGACATTTAGTATTCATCTTAGAACGACCGATTTAATGATTTAATTATAACATTGTCTATAAAGTTTATCGAGACGGAAAAGTCCAATGTAACACCGTGCTCATATACTCAACAGTAAGGATTTCTGGAAATGAACTCTCCACCATTTTCAACTTAGTTCGTTTCGGAAAACCCCGCTTGTTTTAGATCGCCCATTCAACCAGAACGTGAAAATAAGGTAATGGCAGGCTCAAATGGTGGAGACTGTTACCTAATTTCTTTGTACAAAAAATGTTGACAGATTATTACACTGGTTTGTTTCTTAAAGGACAAACCAGTGCGAAGATATAATTAGTGAGCAGAGACTTCCAGAGAAAGCTGATGAAGCTGATGTTCAATGTTTGTATATTGACTATTATATTTCTCATGAGGATTTGTTACTTCTTTAAATGGTTTGTATATTTTTTTATAATTTAAAGAAGTAGGTGCTGAAGTGGGTATTCTTCCTGTTCTGTTTTTTACCTCATTTATGATACGGGTATCTATATAATCTCTTTTTCCTGATCGTGCACCAGCATTTGTAAGAACTTTATTATAAGTAAGTGTTGATTCATATGGTTTATAATTTGGTACAAGTAAAGGTTCTTCAGTTTTATAAGGTATTTTAACAGGATTTTCTACATTATAACCTGCAACATGGTGGCCAAATGCAATATTATCTTTCATATAAATTTCTGCGTGATTATTAGCCATGGAGTTTCCAATACGTACAAGTGGATGTTTTATAGCTGTTCCAGTATCGGGACCAGCAACTGCAACATTACCTCGGAAATCCAACCGTGCGGGACGATTTCCATAATAATCATAATCTCCAGATAATTGCGCTGCTCTATAATTGAAATTATACATCACATTATTCCATGATGCACATGACGTGCCTACTTTGATATATGGACTTCTGTGCCCATAATGTGCATAAAGATTGTCACGCAAAAGAATATTGTTTCCATTTATAAGTGTTCCAGTTGAATGGTAGAGTAAATGTTCTGACATTAAACAATTTGAAACTGTAACATTTGAAACTGTATTACCTCCTTTTTCTCCATTCGAAGGATATGTTGACCAAATTGCTACGGCTTCTCTTGACGACCAAGAAAAAGTACAATGATCTATTACTACATTATAAATTGGGCCATAGTATGCAATCAATGATATATTTGTGTAGGTCCCATTTCTAGAGCCATCTTTTGGCATTCCAGTTCCAGCACCACGTATTGTAATATGCTGAATCAAAATATCATGTGCACCACTAATTCTGAATTCTCCTCGTCCAAATAAAACTACAGGACCAGGAGCTGTTTGGCCCGCAATTGTCAAAAAAGAATTTTCTTTTTTGAGGTTATAATTTATGCCATCTTTTAAAGGAATAATACCTGAAATATCAAACACTATTATTCTTGGAAATTTTCTTGTCACTGCCCACGCAAAAGAACCATGAGTGTTATCTGTATTTGTTACATCACCAGAAAGGGTATTTACATGCAATATTTTGGGCAGATCTGAAGTTTTGCCAGTTTTCGCATATAGTCCATATGCGGCCCTTGTTTGAGTTCCGTATCCATAAAGTCCCGGAATAATGCTATATTTGGATAGATCATAGTTCACTTCTGTAGCGTTTTCCGAAGCATCACCTTTTTGTATATCTTGAATCTCATCTCCAGCACCCTCATGTTCTGTGACAGGAATCAATGTTCCATGGTTTGTTCCACCTTCTGGTGTGATTACAAATGCCATTGCCATTATCGCTGGCAAAAACAAAAGAAAAATTATTTTTTTCATGCTAAATCCTTTTATCGATTGTCTTCGAAAGTTTCACCGGGTTTGATGCCCGGGATCACTTCCTTAAATACCGCCTCGAACTTCTTGACGTAATCGTACGCCCGAATCTTGAAGTCACTGTTGGGTACCACCTCGATCTCGAACCTTCCATCTTCATCCGTGGAAAGATCCGTCATGATCCAGTTCTCACCCCGTGCCTGGATGCGGATGCCACGGGCCGGTGTCCCGTCTTCGTATACGATCCTTCCGGTATATAGGCCTGCCGCCTCTTCAATCGGCATACTCAGGCTCCATGCGCCGGCATGAGAAATCTCTCCTTTGTAGGAACCGTCACTCTGGCGGGTCGCATACCCCTCTTCGATCCACATCCCCTCTTTATAGTCATAATACCACAGGGGAATCGTTTCCGCTTTCGCTTTGGAAACTGCCGGAAAGCGGATGACAGCGCTGTCGGCAATCTTCAACGGATTGCCATCACTGTCTCTTAGATCGATGATCATCATTCCGTAAGAGGTCAGCATCCTCTCTTCTTCGTTACTGTCGATCCCCTTGTAGGCGCCGAGAAACTCGTATCGCCCTTTGCTGGTGAATATATCTTCGTAGGCTATATCGGCCTGAACCTCACCGGTGTACATATTCCCTTCGCTGTCCTCATAAACTCCGGCCGGAATCTCGATGCTCGCATCTTTTGAAGTCACTAGAGTTTTCTCTGTTTTGCTGTCATAGCTTTCATGGTCATCATACCGATCCAGCGGATAGGCAAAATAGTTCGGAGAAACGGTCGTCGTGCCGTTGACATACTGTTTCACCTGGATGATTTTGCTGTTTGTGTAATAACCCTCTGCACTGATCGTAACTACCGCTCTATCACTTTCGGCAATGTTCTCCAGTGTGTAATAACCGTTCTCATCGGTCGTTGTCACACAGCCTCCGATGCTCACTTTCGCATTGGCGACAGGATCTCCCCCGCTGTACTTGAATATCTTCCCCATTACTTTCGCCGATCCGTGCCGACAACCATCCATGGGCTCTGACGTCTGATCGCTTTCTTGAACATCCGAAGACTCTTCCATACTCTTCGACTCTTCTGTCGATGAAACAACCTCTTCTGAGGCTGCCGGGAACGCATCCGCATCTGCAATGTTGTCTTGTTTATCAGATTCTTCTATGACATTATGGGAAGTGATTTCATCCTTAAGCGACCTTTCGGCGTCGTTTTCATTGCTACTTTGATTTGCGATGTTTGCAGAAGACGCGTTCTCTTTGATTTGGCTCGTTTCGTTAAAGCTGCTGCCGCCGCCTCCACCACATGCAGTCAACAGTGTCATGGCTGTAATTGTCACTAAAATATTTCTGAGTGTTCTGATTGTTCTCAAAAAAATCTCCTATATCTATTTGCTCCGACAAATAAATCGTCTTACGCAATTGAAAGTATATATACATAGGGCTAATAGTGGATAAACAATCAGTTAATCAGTATTAATCGAAACATTGCCATTTTTATTTTGGAGCCACAATATCACTCATGGCTCCGGTTTATGTTTGACAATATGTTGTAAAAGAACGTGAAATTCCCGAAATTCCAACAAATTTGTGACAAAATTCTGGGAATATCATTGAGACAAAAATTATCTTTTGTCTTCGAAAGTTTCACCGGGTTTGATGCCCGGGATCACTTCCTTAAATACCGCCTCGAACTTCTTGACGTAATCGTACGCCCGAATCTTGAAGTCACTGTTGGGTACCACCTCGATCTCGAACCTTCCATCTTCATCCGTGGAAAGATCCGTCATGATCCAGTTCTCACCCCGTGCCTGGATGCGGATGCCACGGGCCGGTGTCCCGTCTTCGTATACGATCCTTCCGGTATATAGGCCTGCCGCCTCTTCAATCGGCATACTCAGGCTCCATGCGCCGGCATGAGAAATCTCTCCTTTGTAGGAACCGTCACTCTGGCGGGTCGCATACCCCTCTTCGATCCACATCCCCTCTTTATAGTCATAATACCACAGGGGAATCGTTTCCGCTTTCGCTTTGGAAACTGCCGGAAAGCGGATGACAGCGCTGTCGGCAATCTTCAACGGATTGCCATCACTGTCTCTTAGATCGATGATCATCATTCCGTAAGAGGTCAGCATCCTCTCTTCTTCGTTACTGTCGATCCCCTTGTAGGCGCCGAGAAACTCGTATCGCCCTTTGCTGGTGAATATATCTTCGTAGGCTATATCGGCCTGAACCTCACCGGTGTACATATTCCCTTCGCTGTCCTCATAAACTCCGGCCGGAATCTCGATGCTCGCATCTTTTGAAGTCACTAGAGTTTTCTCTGTTTTGCTGTCATAGCTTTCATGGTCATCATACCGATCCAGCGGATAGGCAAAATAGTTCGGAGAAACGGTCGTCGTGCCGTTGACATACTGTTTCACCTGGATGATTTTGCTGTTTGTGTAATAACCCTCTGCACTGATCGTAACTACCGCTCTATCACTTTCGGCAATGTTCTCCAGTGTGTAATAACCGTTCTCATCGGTCGTTGTCACACAGCCTCCGATGCTCACTTTCGCATTGGCGACAGGATCTCCCCCGCTGTACTTGAATATCTTCCCCATTACTTTCGCCGATCCGTGCCGACAACCATCCATGGGCTCTGACGTCTGATCGCTTTCTTGAACATCCGAAGACTCTTCCATACTCTTCGACTCTTCTGTCGATGAAACAACCTCTTCTGAGGCTGCCGGGAACGCATCCGCATCTGCAATGTTGTCTTGTTTATCAGATTCTTCTATGACATTATGGGAAGTGATTTCATCCTTAAGCGACCTTTCGGCGTCGTTTTCATTTTCGCCACTTATGTTTTTTTCATTTTCGATATTTTTTTCGCTATTTGAAGTTTTGGCAGAACTATCCAGGTTTGAAACCATACCGTCCTCATTGCCATTCTCCAAGCTATCTATATCTTGTGTCGGAATATTATCTTGTGGAAGTACCTTTTCCGTTTCGGTTTTTTGCTGATGACTCGGTTCAGAAATTTCCTCATATTTGGATTGATCATTAACTGTTTCGTCTGATGATAGATCGAGTGAAATGTCAATGGCCGATCTTTCACGCATATGACGGATTGCCGATTCTTCATCCACAAGTACAGATCCAATGACAGCTTCCGCCTCATGATCAAATGATGGAGAAGCGATATCAAGAGGTTGTTCAATACGTTTCACCTTTTCTCGGTCTATTACAAATGTATTGAGATCGCCGTCATCATCCAATGTTTGAAGAAGCTGAGCAACATTCACAGCAGCTTCAGGATCTTCAGGATGCAGAGTCAACGGAGTTATTTTGGAAGCCACTTTTGCTTCACCCAATATAATCTTTCCTACCTTGAACGTAACGGTATCTCCCTGTGGGCACGTAAATTCTCCCATTTCGGCAGTGACACCCATTTTTCCCGATGAACATTCATAATCAATTCCCTCGACAGGTCCGTCGATAAACTGGCCTGTAATAAGAGTCGAAGCTGTATTCAAGGTTGTTGAATCCAGGCTGCTTTCGGCACTGTTTCCGCCACTACCGCCACAGGCTGTAAACAGCGTGGCGACTGCTGCTGAAACAAGCGCGTTTCTCATTATCTTGATTGGTCTCAATGTGTCTCCTTTTACAAGACTAGTCGATAATGAAAGTAATTATTTTTCTCATTTAAAAAACATTACTTTCGACTAAGCGTATGCAAGGAGCAAACCACTAAAGTAGAAGAATTGGAGACAGAAATATGCAAATTCTAAGATTTACATATCGATCAAATAGGAAAACATGATACGGGTGTATCATGGCAACCCAGCCGTCTTTATAAAACATAAAGACCTGTGGCTTTCCGTCCCCATTTCACAATGGGTTTGGCATATCCTACATACATTAAAAAACGTGGAAAAGGTTTCATAAAAGAAGATCTTGACTCTTTCGAGGAATAAAGAATCAAGGCAACCCGGCTGTCTTTGACCTTTTGGTAAAGACCCGTGGCTTTCCGTCCCTGCTTCACAACAGGTTTGGCCTTTTCACATACATCATTATGATACAATTCATATTAAACAAATCTTAAATCAAACGAAAAAAGGTAGCACTACTGTTAATGAACAAAAACAAGAGAAAGTGGGAACCAAGGTTTAGTTGGCCCCATTTTTAGACATAAAACCTTAAAGCCGACCGTCACTCTCTTTGAGTTTGGACTTGATATCATAAACGACTGTTTTTTGACCATTCTTCACTTTGTCGATGTCAAAAGATTCGAACTCATTGTGAGCCACCGCCAGAATAATTGCGTCATATTTCTTGCCATTGAGATCCCTTTGTTCCAGTAGGTCCAGACCATATTCACGTTTTACCTCTTGGGGATCAGCCCACGGATCGTATACATCCACATCGATCTCGTAATCTTTAAGTTCTTGGATTACGTCGATAACTCTTGAATTGCGGATATCAGGACAGTTCTCTTTGAAAGTGATACCAAGAACAAGTGTTTTTGAACCTGCGATCTTATGCTCTTTTTTAATCATCAGTTTGACCACCTGGTTGGCCACATAGATACCCATATTATCATTAAGCCTTCGACCTGCAAGGATAATTTCCGGATTATAGCCAATCTCCTGAGCCTTATAACTCAGGTAATAAGGATCGACGCCGATACAATGGCCGCCGACCAGTCCGGGACGAAATGGCAGAAAGTTCCATTTGGTCCCGGCAGCCTGAAGCACCGCTTCGGTGTCGATACCGAGCCGGTTGAAAATGATCGCCAGTTCGTTGACAAAGGCGATGTTGATATCGCGCTGAGCGTTTTCGATGACTTTGGCAGCTTCCGCAACCTTGATGCTGGGAGCGAGGTGGGTGCCCGCCGTGATGATGCTGGCGTAAAGCGCATTTACCTTTTCTCCGATTTCCGGCGTCGAACCCGATGTAACTTTGAGAATCTTCGTGACGGTGTGCTCCTTGTCGCCCGGATTGATCCGTTCGGGGGAGTAGCCACAATAGAAGTCTTTGTTGAATTTCAGACCCGACTCTCTTTCAAGAATCGGCACGCACTCCTCTTCGGTCGCGCCCGGGTAGACAGTCGATTCGTAAATGACGATATCCCCTTTTTTCAACACCTTTCCGACGCTTTCGCTCGCTTTGAGCAAAGGAGTCAAGTCAGGGTTTTTGTGTTCGTCGATGGGAGTAGGTACTGTCACGATGTAGATATTGCACTCCGCGATATCCTCCAATCGGTTGGTGAATTCCATCCCATTGGCGATCGCTTCCTTTACTTGCTCGTCGCTAAGTTCAAGGGTTCTGTCATGTCCCTTTCGAAGCTCGTCAATACGCCACTGGGCGATATCAAAACCGATCACTTTATATTTGTTGCTGAAGGCGTGGGCAAGGGGGAGGCCCACATAGCCCAGGCCGATGACGGCGATTTTATCGGACATGGTAGAACTCCTTGTACCAAGTTATAAAATTGTTGATTCCCTCTTCAATGGATGTTTCGGGTTTGTAGTGCAGATCTTCGATGAGATCACTCACATCGGCGTAGGTCGCAGGGACATCGCCGGGTTGGATTGGAAGCATGTTCTTCTGCGCTTTCTTTCCCAGGGCTTTCTCGATCGCTTCAATAAAAGCCATCAACTTGACCGGGTTGTTGTTGCCGATATTGTAGATTTTGTAAGGGGCTTTGGAACTGCCGGGATCGGGGTGTTTGCCGCTCCACTCGGGATTGCCTTTGGGCGGGTTGTCAATGACGCGAAGGACTCCTTCGACAATATCGTCCACATAGGTGAAGTCTCTAAGCATCTCGCCGTAGTTAAAGACATCGATCGGTCTGTCTTCAATGATCGCCTTGGTAAAGAGAAAGAGGGCCATGTCGGGACGACCCCAGGGGCCGTAAACGGTAAAGAAGCGAAGCCCCGTGGTGGGAAGTCCATAAAGGTGGCTGTAGGTATGGGCCATCAGTTCGTTGCTTTTCTTGCTGGCGGCATAGAGGCTGATAGGATGGTCAACATTGTCGTGGACGGAAAAGGGCATCGTTTCGTTAAGGCCGTAGACGCTGGAGCTGCTGGCATAGGCGAGATGTTCGATATCGTTGTGGCGGCACGCTTCCAGGAGATTGACAAAGCCGACGATATTGCTATCGACATAGGCATAGGGATTGGTGAGACTGTAGCGCACTCCCGCCTGGGCGGCGAGATTGCATACTTTGTCAAATTTCTCCTCCTTGAAGAGTTGCTGGATGGCATCACGATCTTCGAGATTCAGCTTGATAAAACGGTAATTCTCATATTTTATGCTTTGATAGGGTTTGCCATACTCTATATCGGTACCCTTTTCGATGCCGGTCTCTTCAAGACGTCCATATTTGACACGCTGGTCGTAATAGTCGTTGATGTTATCGAGTCCTACGACTTCGTCCCCCCGTTCGAGCAGTCGTCTGGCCAGGTGAAAACCGATGAAACCTGCGGTTCCGGTTACCAAAATTTTCATTGTATTTCTACTCCTTTATGTCATTCATGAAGTAATCTCATTATCGACAAATTCTGTTAACTATTAAATTTCAGATAATCATTAAAAAGATTAAATAGATTTTACTCTTTTGCTATTTTAATTAGGAGGCTGATAATAACGTGATTTATCTTAATATAATGACAAATATTCCGATATAGCTTTCAACCAATAGTTGTATATTTTCATAAGTAGGTTATACTTTCGAAAAAATTTAAAGACAGTGGGAAAAAAATGACAAGTTTTTTTAGCAAAATTTTCAATAAAAAAACAGAGTCAATAGAATCATCGACACAAAAACAACCTCAGCACCAACTTTATGTGGATATCCATTCCCACTTGCTGCCTGGTATTGATGATGGATCAAAAGCGATGTTTCACTCCATCAAATTTGTAAGTGCCATGCAGAAACTGGGATATAAAAAACTCATCATTACTCCCCATATTATGTCCCACCGATACAAAAACAGTTCAAAAATTATTCTGGAAAAACTGGAAATACTAAAGGATGCTATTGCCGACCACGATATTGATGTCACGCTAGAGGCGGCATCCGAATATTATCTGGATGATCATTTTCTTTCATTGCTGGATAAAGGAGACATTCTCACACTCCACGGGAAATATGTACTTTTTGAAATGTCATATACGCGGCCGCCCGTTGACTTGGAAGGCATAGTGTTCAACATGATTTTAGCAGGATATATTCCAGTCCTTGCCCATCCGGAAAGATACATTCACATGCACAGTGACTTTTCACAATACACTGCTTTGAAAGAGCAAGGAGTGCTTTTTCAGCTCAATCTCAACTCATTGGCAGGATACTACTCCAAAAAAGTTCAGAATGTAGCGAAAAAGCTTGTCAATAAAGGAATGGTGGATTTTCTAGGAAGTGATATTCACAAAATGCAGCAAATTGAAACTTTGGAAACAGTCCTGAAAGGGCCACTGCTTCAGAAAATTTTTGAAAAAAACAAAATTTTGAATAATTCTTTTCTGTAATCTTAAACCATGAGACTGAAAACGAATTTACTGGTTTTCAAATATAAGATTCGAATAGATCAACCGAAATATTTATGAATTCGGCCCACAATAGGGCCGAATGATATTTTCATGAATAATAGTTGTTGTTGTATCCGTAACTGACTCCATAGCCATAGCCATAGGCACCTTTTTTCGAAGATACTTTGAGTGCATTGATAATGATACCTACCTTGATTTCATGCTCTTTGGCAAAATGGTTGATATTCTTCACAAATTCTCTCTTCGAATATTCGGCACGTACCACCACAAGATTGATATCTGACATTCTCATAGCAATCATCGCATCTGTAACAAGACCTATCGGTGGTGAATCGAGTAGTACATAATCGTATTCGCTCAGCAGCTTTTCAATCAATTTTTTGAACGCATCTGACATCAGCAGTTCGGAAGGATCCGGTGGTTTGGGGCCACTCGTAATAACATACAGATTATCTTCATTGGTTTTCTGGATCACTTCTTTGAGCGTATTTTTTCCTGCAAGAAGTGTACTCAAGCCCTCTTTGTTCGGAAGGTTAAACATCTTGTGTACTTTGGATTGACGCATATCCAGATCGACAATGATGACCCTTTTTCCGCTTTTTGCTATGATTTTAGCAAGCTCGGTTGATATGGTCGTTTTACCCTCTTTCGGAATCGTCGAAGTTATCGTTACAAGCTTTGATTTGCCGGTATTCTGGAGAAATTCCAGATTGGTTCGGACAACCCGTAATGCCTCGTGGAAAGTACTGAGGTTTTTTCGACCGCTGAGAAAGGGAATCGCACCATAAAGAGGAAGATGCGTAAGTTTTTCCAACTCTTTGCTGCTTTTAATCGTATCGTCCATTCTGTAACGAATAAGCGCAATGGCCATGCTCAACATAAAGCCAAGAATTCCACCTATCAAAACAATGAGTTGTACTATAGGTTTGAATGGCTTTTTCGGCACATAAGGTTCATCCACAACGCGGGCTCTCGGCAATGTGGAGGAGGCGGCGATAGCCGTTTCCGCTCTTTTCTGCAGAAGATAGGAATAAATTTTTTCGTTAACCATAAAACTTCGCGTCAAACGTGCCAGCTGCCTCTCCTGCTCCGGCAACTGTTTTAGCTTTTGTTCATTTTCATTGATAATTCCAAGCAGTCTTTGTTTCCTGTCCTGAAGGCTCCTTATGGCACTTTTGAGTGCAGCCAGCAAGGAAATTCTAAGGCTGCGCAATTTTTTGGTTACCCTGACCACATCAGGATGAAGTTCCGTATACTCTGTCAAAAGTGAAGAACGCAATTCATTCGCTTCCTGGATTTTCAGGATCAGTGCGTTTATAGTGGGACTCAACTGTTGGGCAAGATCAATATCGATGCCTTTAATATCTTCATGCGTCTTAACAAACTGCAGAATATTCTGAAAAACACCAAGCCTCATGTCGATTTCATAAAGCTGACTCTGAAGTTCACTCAGCTTTTCTGCCGTTAAAGTGGCTTTTTCGCCGACACTGGTCACAACATGTGTCGCTTTGTATTGTTGAAGCCTGCTTGCCGATGCCTGCAAGGTTTTACTAATAGAGGCCAATTGGCTGTCAATAAATTTCAGTTTTTTCTCTTCACTTTCCGTTTTCAGCTTCAGTGTTTCATTGATATACGCATTAATAACCGCATCGAGAATATCTTTTGCGCGCATACCTACCCTGTCTTCGAAGCTGACAGTTACCATTGTGGCTTTGGGGGAAATGGAGTTGACTTTTAGATTGTTTACGATATAGTCTTTCATTTCTTCGTTGGGACGAATCGAAAAGAAATACTTCTCGTTTTTCGGTTGGAATATTTTTTGGACAACTATGGAAAACCAGGGTGTTTCAATCTGTTCTCCGTACTTGTGGACTTTTTCATAGACAATCGGTTCTTCATTTTTTGAGCCCAATTTGAAATAGGACATGACAAAATTGATGATTTTCTCTTTTAAAGAAGGTTTGATAACAAGTTTGAAACTTTCTTCCGAAACAGGATAGAGTTGAAACGTGCTTCTCTTGGCATTTTCTGTCAGCATGTCAGCATTTACAACAAACGGAGAATTTTTGTACAACTCTTTGGTTTTGAAATTTTTAACTGTGTAATAACGTGTTCCGATATTCAAATTTTGAAGCGCATCAAGAATTATCTTTCTTGACTGTATGATTTCTATTTCATTCTCGATACTTGATCCGCTCGCACCTGTTGCGAGGCTCAAAATATCCGGCTGTGATCGTGAACCTTCCGTATTGATTTCAATCAAAGACGATGTCTTGTACATTTTTGGAGCAAAATAGGAATAGATAACTGCCAATACAATCGAAACCAACGTTATAGATACAATCAAGTATCTATAACGTCTAATGATGGTGAAAAACTCTTTCAGATCTGTTTCGCTAGCGCTGTTTTTCATATCAGTGGAATCCATGCAGATTGTATCCGTCTTTGATATATCTGAATTTTACAAATGGATCAAGCATAGCACTCAACAGTTCCCAGAATGGCATCTGTTCTCTAAACGCAACATTGTAGGCTTTCATGTCTCTTGGAGTGACGTAGACAATATCGTTGGGTCGAAGAATCAGACTCGACATGCGAATAGCTGATACGTCGTTGATGTTGATCTTCCTGATTTTCGGATGCCTGAGATCTCCTCGGATGACCAAAATATCTGTACGTTTCGCATCGTCTGTCAAATCACCTGAATAGGCCAACGCTTCAAAGAGGGTCATGGAGCCGTGCGGTACCTGAACGACACCCGGCTTGCGCACTTCACCCAGGACAAAAAGTCTTTGATCGAGAATCTTGACCGAAACGAAAGGGTTCCTCAAATATTTTTTATAGGCTTCCGTCAACCTTTCGGCCGCTTCGTTCTCCGTCAAGCCCGCAACTTTCACTTCATTGATCAAGGGCAGTCGAATCTTGCCGTTTTTCGGCACTTTCAAACCTTCGTATCCGTCACGTGTCAGATAGGTATCCCCCAATCCGCCACGGGATATCACTTCATTCAATTTTCCGCCGGCTCCACCCGATTGGTTGAAGACTGAAATCTGAATTCTATCGCCCGGGACGATTTTATATTCGTAAGACATTTCAGCTTCAT